>NZ_CP054424.1:336697-653395 GCF_013334205.1 Rhodoferax sp. BAB1
TTTATTCCATCGACGAGTGTTTCGTGGACCTCTCGGGCGTGCCGGGCGGCCTGGCGGAAAGCGGCCGGGCCATGCGCCAGCGTGTGCTGCAGTGGCTGGGCCTGCCCTGCAGCATCGGCATCGGACCGACCAAGACCCTGGCCAAGTTCGCCAACCACATCGCCAAGACCGCCGAGCGCAAGCCCGAGCCCTATGCGGCGCGGCACGCGCGCGTGTGCAACCTCGCCGCGCTGGAGCGCGCGGAACTCGACGCCCTGCTGGCCGCCACCGATGTCGGCGGGGTCTGGGGGGTGGGCTGGCGTCTGCGCGACCAACTGCGCGAAGCCGGCGTGCACACGGCGCTGGACCTGGCGCGTCTGGACCCGGTGCAGGTGCAGCGTCGCTGGTCCGTGGTGCTCGAGCGCACCGTGCGTGAGCTGCAGGGCAGGCCCTGCGTGGATCTGGAGGATGGCCCGCAGGACAGGCGCCACATCGCCGTCACACGCTCCTTCGGCCACAAGACCGGCGCGCTGGCCGATCTGCGCGAGGCCGTCACCGTCTTCGCCACGCGTGCGGCCGAGAAGCTGCGTCGCCAGCACGGCGTGGCAGCGCAGGTCTATGTCTACATCCGTACCGGGCACTACGAACAGGCACATCCTTATTCCAGGGGGCATTCCATCGAGTTGCCGCAGCCCACGAACGACACCGCGCGTATCGTGCATGCGGCCCTCGCGGTACTGGATGGCATTTACAGGGAAGGCCACCCCTATGCCAAGGCCGGTGTTGTGCTCATGCACCTGCAGCGCGAAGGCCTGCGCCAGGGGGCGCTCGATCTGGGCGATGCCCCGGCGCCACGTCCGCGGCTGGTGGAGGTGCTGGACCAGCTCAACCGGCGTTACGGGCAGGACACGGTCTTTCTGGCCAGCGCCGGCCTGGGCGGCCGCGCACGCCGCTGGAGCATGAAGCAGGAGCGTCGCACGCCGCGCTACACAACCAGTGTGGGGGAACTGCTGGAAGTGCGGGCTTGAAGCGGTTCAGGGGAGGCCGGTGTTCACGTGGGCATCCAGCGTCCGCCGCTGCAGCGTTCGATGCCTGCCAGGTCTGGATGTGATTGCACATCCGAAAAGCCAGCCTGCGCCAGCAAGGCGCGCACCGCCGCCGCCTGATCCCAGCCATGTTCCAGCAGCAGCCAGCCGCCTGGCGCCAGGTGCTGCGGCGCCTGCGTGACGATGGTACGGATGGCGTCCAGGCCGTCGGGTCCGGAGGTGAGTGCTTGCAGGGGTTCGTGGCCGAGTGCTTCGAGGTGTGGATCCCCTTCGGCGATATAGGGCGGGTTGGAGACGATGAGCTCGTAGCGGCGGTCGACGCCGTCCAGCCAGTTGCCCAGTCTGCAGTCGATATCCAGTTTCAGGGCGAGCGCATTGGCGCTGGCCACGGCCAGCGCATCGGCGCTGGCGTCGATGGCGCTGACTAGCGCATCGGGTCGCGCATGCTTGAGCGCCAGGGCGATGGCGCCGCTGCCGGTGCCCAGATCGATCACGCGTGGCGCAGGGTGGCCCTGGATGCACGCCAGTGCCCAGTCGACCAGGGTCTCGGTGTCGGGCCGAGGGTCCAGCACACGGCTGTCCACCTGCAGGCTCATGCCGTAGAACTCGCGCTGGCCGGTCAGGTAGGCCAGCGGCGTGCCGGCGGCGCGGCGGCGCGTGAGGTGGATGTAGCGCATCTCCGCATCCGGGGCGAGCGCGTCGCTGTCGTGGGCCAGCAGCCAGGCCCGGTCGTTCTGCGGGCGGCCCAGCACGTGCAGCAGCAGCAACTGCGCATCCAGCCGCTCCAGCCCGAGGGCGGAGCAGGCTGCGCTGAGGGCTTGCTGGATCTGCATGGTGTCCCGACGACGTTGTGTGCTACGGAAAATGTAGCTGCATTCTAGGGCTGCAAGCCGGATGGCGGGGGATTTGTGCGGTCCCGGGGCGTTTTCGGGCCCTTAGTTGTTGCCTACTTCCAACTCGGCCAGCTGTTCGGCCTCGCGCGCATGGCGCAGGGCGCTTACCACTTCGTCCAGCTCACCTTCCATGATGCGGTCGAGCTTGTAGAGCGTGAGGTTGATGCGGTGGTCGGTCAGGCGGCCCTGTGGGAAGTTGTAGGTGCGGATGCGGTCGCTGCGGTCGCCGCTGCCGATCAGCCCTTTGCGCATGGCGGCGTCCTTGGCGGCGCGTTCGCTGCGCTCCTTCTCCTGGATGCGGGCCGAGAGCACCTGCAGGGCCTTGGCCTTGTTGCGGTGCTGGCTGCGATCGTCCTGGCATTCGGCCACGATGCCGGTGGGGATGTGCGTGATGCGCACGGCCGAGTCGGTCTTGTTGATGTGCTGGCCGCCGGCGCCGCTGGCGCGGTAGGTGTCGATGCGCAGGTCGGCCGGGCTGATCTGCACGGCCTGGGCCTCGTCGGGCTCGGGCAGCACGGCAACGGTGCAGGCGCTGGTGTGGATGCGGCCCTGGGTCTCGGTGGCCGGTACGCGCTGCACGCGGTGGCCGCCGGATTCGAAGCGCAGGTCGCCGTAGACGTGGTCACCGGCGATGCGCAGCACCACCTCCTTGTAGCCACCCAGCTCGCTCGGGCTCTCGCTGATCAGCTCGGTCTTCCAGCCGCGGCGCTCGCAGTAGCGCGTGTACATGCGCAGCAGGTCACCGGCGAACAGGGCCGACTCGTCACCGCCGGTGCCGGCGCGAATCTCCATGAAGGCGGGGCGCGCGTCGTCCGGGTCCTTGGGCAGCAGCAGGCGCTGCAGCTCTTCTTCCAGCTGGGTCAGCTCGGCCGTGGCCGCTGCGATCTCTTCCTGCGCCATGTCGGCCATGTCCGGGTCGGCCAGCATGTCCTGCGCGCTGGCCAGGTCCGCCTCGCGCTGCTGGTAGCGCGCGTAACGGCCGGCCATCTGCGTGACCTCGTTGTGCTCGCGCGAGAGCGCGAGGAACTGGCCCATGTCGGCCATGATGTCCTCGCGCGAGAGCAGGAAGTTGAGTTCTTCCAGGCGCTGGGCGTAGCGTTCGAGTTGCTGGCGCAGAAACGGTTTCATACAGACTCTTCGGATTCGGTGGGGCGGCCAGGGCTTCGTGAGCGTGACCGGGGAGCGCGAGTCTTCGCCACGACGCGGCGAAGGGCGGGTTCAAGGCCGCTAACGCTCTTTGCGCAGGAAGAAGTGCTGGATGGCCGCACTGGCGCGTTCACGCGCCGCGGCGTCGCCGGCATGCAGCTCGGCCAGGGCGCCGTGCAGCATCTTTTGCGTGAGGCCCCTGGAGAGGGCCTGCAGCACCGCGTCCACGTCCTCGCCCCGGGCCAGGGCCTTGCGCGCACGTGCGATTTCGGCGCCGCGCCATTCGTCGGCCTGGGCATTGAGCTGCTGGATCAGCGGCACGGCGCTGCGCTGGTCCATCCAGTGCATGAAGCTCTGCACGCCGGCGTCGATGATGACTTCGGCCTGGGCCACGGCGGCCTGGCGGTTGGCCTGGCCGGTCTGCACCACGGCGGCCAGGTCGTCCACGGTATAGAGGTAGACGTCGGACAGGCCCTTGACTTCGGGTTCGATGTCGCGCGGCACGGCCAGGTCCACCATGAACATGGGGCGGTGCTTGCGTGATTTCAGGGCGCGCTCCACCGCGCCCAGGCCGATCAGCGGCAGGGTGCTGGCGGTGCAGCTGATGACGGCGTCGAACTCGTGCAGGCGCTCGGGCAGTTCCGCCAGCCGCATGGTTTCGGCGCCGAAGCGGCTGGCCAGCTTTTCGCCGCGGTCCAGCGTGCGGTTGGCGATGACCATGGCTTTGGGGTTCTTGGCCGCAAAGTGTGTGGCCGCCAGTTCGATCATCTCGCCGGCACCGACGAAGAGGATGCGAACCTGGTGCAGGTCTTCGAACAGGTTGGCTGCCAGGCGCACGGCGGCTGCGGCCATGCTGATGGAGTGCGCGCCGATTTCGGTGGAACTGCGCACTTCCTTGGCCACGGCAAAGCTGCGCTGGAACAGCTGGTTCAGCGTGGTGCCCAGGGCGCCGGCTTCTTCGGCCACGCGCACGGCGTCTTTCATCTGGCCCAGGATCTGCGGTTCGCCCAGCACCATGGAGTCCAGGCCGCTGGCCACGCGGAAGGCGTGGCGTGCCGCCTGTCCGCCTTCGAGTGTGTAGGTGTGGGTGCGCAGTTCGTCGGCCGAGACGCCGCCACTTTTGGCCAGCCAGTCCAGGGTAGGGGCCAGCTCCAGCTGCTCGCTGGCGCAATAGATCTCGGTACGGTTGCAGGTGGAGAGGATGGCCGCTTCCGGGGGGCGGGGGAGCGCACCGCGCAGGCCGTGCAGCGTGGGGGGCAATTGGTCGAGCGCAAAGGCAAACCGGCCGCGCAGATCGAGCGGCGCGGTCGTGTGATTGATGCCCAAAGCCCAGACTGCCATGCCGGGATTATAAAATTGTCAGACGCATCAATGGTTTATGCCATTTTCCGGTGCACGATGGCCCCCCATGAACCTGCACGATATCGTCTTCCATCTCTTGAATTTCGCCGCCCCGGCCCTGGTGCTGGCCCTGCTGGTCCCCCTGTTGGCGCGCCTCTTGTTCAGGAAGCAGGCCCAGCGGCTGCCCTGGTGGGGGCAGGTGCTGGTGAATTTCGTGGTGGGTGTCACGGCCCTGCTGGCCAGTCTGTGGTGGCTGGGGCGCGACGGCAAGATGCTGGGCTACAGCCTGCTGGTGCTGGCCGTGGCCAGCAGCCAGTGGCTGCTGGTACGCGGCTGGCGGCGCTGAGCGCGCAGGCCCGGCGCCGAAGCTCAGAAGTGGTAGGCCAGGCCCAGCGAGAGCCGGGTCATGTCGGCCGTGCCACCGCCCGGTAGCTGGGTGCTTCCCAGGCTTTCGTACTGCACCCGCATGCTCAGTTCGCGGTCGAAGCGGACCTGCATGCCGAAGCCGTAGATCAGGTCGTCGGGCAGGCCGTTGATGCTGCCGTCGTGCAGGCCCACGCCGGCCTTGCCGAAGAGCGTGATCTGCGGATTGAGCGGCACCTTGCCGACAGCCACGGCATGGATGATGTGCTCGCTGAGGTCCACACGACCCGGGCCCGGTACGGTGGCGTCGGCATTGCCGATCAGGGTGATGCCGGCTTCGAGGTCCAGGTTGGTGAGGAAGTTGTAACCCCCGGACAGGCTCAGGGCGCCCGGGCTCGAATAGTTGCCGGGGCCGCTGTAGCTGACGTTGCCGTAGTCGACCACGCCGTAATAACGTGAACTCTGGGCCAGCGCCGGGTTCAGCGCCGCGCCGCAGAGCAGGAGGGCGGGAAGCAGTTTTTTCATGGCGTTTGTGAGGAAGTTTCAAAGTAGAGCGCAGCCACCTGGCTACGCGGTCGGGATTGTGCGGCCGCACCAGCACGGCGATGTAACGAGGTGTTATGCCCCCTGCCGCTGTGTGCATACACCTCACACAACAAAAAAAGCCGGGCGGAACCCGGCTTGTGGCGAGGCGTGCTGTGCTTCAGAAGTTCAGTACGCCACCAATGGAAACGCGGCTGATGTCGGCGCCGGGATCGGTCTCGCTGGCCTTGGATTTGCCGAGGTGCTCGTATTGCAGGCGCATGCCGAAGCGCTGGTTGAAATTCAGTTGCATCCCGGCACCCACGATGAGGTTGGCCGTGGTGTGTGCGGTGGGGTTGCTGGTGTAGCTGCCCGTGCCCAGGATGCGGGTCGCGTGCAGGCCCAGGCCGGCCTTGCCGAAGAACTCGAAATTCTGGTTCACCGGCAGGAAACCGACGGCGAGAAAGCGCAGGTCACCCTGGCGGGCGGTGCGGGTGCCGCTGCCATCGACCAGGGTCGAATCGCCGATGGCGGTGATGCCGCCTTCGGCGGCCAGATGGGGGCTGAAGCGGTAACCGCCCGATACCGTGATGGAGCCCGGATCGGCGTAGCTGGTGTTTTTCATGGTCAGCGTGCCGATGTCGACCGCGCCGTACCAATGCTGGGCCAGCGCGGGGCTGGCGAGGGTCGCGCACAGCAGGGCCGGGACGAGGACTTTTTTCATGGAAGCTCCTGTGGGTGATGAGAAGGCCGGTCCGCGTCAGCAGGGTGCGGACCGGAGGGCCTGATTGTGCAACGCGGCGCTGATGCGCCAGGTTGACGGGGGTGGCTGAATCAGCCGGGGGCGAAGAGATCGACCCGGTCGGTGATGATGCCGTCGATGCCGAGGTCCAGCAGGCGCTGCGCCGCCCACTCGTCGTTGACGGTGTAAGCCAGGCAGCGCAGGCCGGCGCCACGCGCCTGCGCCAGGGTGGCCGCATCCCAGAGGGCGTGGTTGCAGACCACGGCCACGCAGTCCAGGGCCTGCGCCTGCTGCAGCCAATCAGGGGGCAGGGTGTCGAGCAGCAGGGCCCGCGGGAGCTGCGGGGCCGCGGTGCGTGCCGCCTCCAGCGACGCCGGCTGGAAGGAACTGAGCAAGGGCGGGACGGTGGCCGCTTGCCAGAGCTGGGCCGCGCTGCGCGCCACGACCTCACCGGTTTTTCCTTCAGTGCCAGGCGTGGGTTTGATCTCGATGTTGAGCTGGTGGCCGTTGCGCAGGCAGTACTGTGCGATGGCCTGCAGCGTGGGCAGGGGTTCACCTGCGTGGCTGCGGCTGTGCCAGCTGCCGGCATCGAGTTGCGAGAGGGCCGACCAGGGCAAGCCGCCGGCGCTGCCCCGGCCGTTGCTGGTGCGCTCCAGCGTGGCGTCGTGCAGCAGGAAGGGCAGGCCGTCGGCGCTGAGCTTCACGTCGCATTCGAACATACGGTAGCCATGTGCGGCACCCAGGCGGAAGGCGGCCAGGGTGTTCTCGGGTGCGAGCTTGCCGGCGCCGCGGTGGGCGATCCAGCGCGGGTAGGGCCAGTGCGTCGTGCCGATGGGCGGGCTCACAGGCGTTTTCCCGTGGCCTCGTCGAAACGGTGCAGCTGATCGGCTTGCGGCGCCACGTGCAGGGTGCTGCCGATGGCCGGCACGACGCCGGTGGCGGCATTGATGCGGATGATCAGCTGCTCGCTGTCGATGCGCGCATAGACCAGGCGCTCGGCACCCAGCATCTCGACGGCCTCGACCTGCGCGCTCCAGCCCTGTGGCTGGGCTTGCGGCACGATGTCCAGGTGCTCGGGCCGGATGCCCAGGATGGTGCCCGGCGCCACATGGGGGGCGCTGGACAAGAGGTTCATGGGCGGCGCACCGATGAAGCTGGCCACGAAGGTGGAGGCGGGGCGGTGGTAGACCTCTTCGGGCGTGCCGAACTGTTCCATCACGCCGGCGTTCATCACGATCATGCGCTGCGCCAGCGTCATGGCCTCGACCTGGTCGTGTGTGACGAAGAGCGATGTGATGCCCAGCTCGCGATGCAGTTTCTGGATCTCGATCCGGGTCTGGGCGCGCAGCTTGGCGTCCAGGTTGGACAGCGGTTCGTCGAAGAGGAAGACCTGGGGCTGGCGCACGATGGCACGGCCCATGGCCACGCGCTGGCGCTGGCCGCCCGAGAGCTCACGCGGCTTGCGCTCCAGGAAGGGCGCCAGTTCCAGGATGCGTGCGGCCTTGTCCACACGCGCGCGGATCTCGTCCTTGGGCACCTTGGCGATCTTCAGGCCGTAGGCCATGTTCTCGTACACGCTCATGTGCGGGTAGAGCGCGTAGTTCTGGAACACCATGGCGATGTCGCGCTCGGCCGGCTCCAGGTCGTTGACCACACGCTCGCCAATGCGGATCTCGCCGCCGCTGATCTCCTCCAGCCCGGCCACCATGCGCAGCAGGGTGGACTTGCCGCAGCCCGAGGGGCCGACGATGACGATGAACTCGCCGTCGGCGATTTCGGCGTTGACGCCATGGATGACGGGGTTGGCCTTGGGGCCGTGACCGTAGCGCTTGATGACGTTGGAGAGGGTCAGGGATGCCATAACTTGGTTGCTTATTTTTCCGTGTCCACCAGGCCCTTGACGAACCACTTCTGCATGAGCATGACCACCAGTGCCGGGGGGATCATGGCCAGGATGGCCGTGGCCATGACGATGTTCCAGTCGTTGGCAGCGTCGCCGCCCGAGATCATGCGCTTGATGCCCATCACCACCGGGTACATGTCTTCGCTGCTGGTCACCAGCAGGGGCCACAGGTACTGGTTCCAGCCGTAGATGAACTGGATCACGAAGAGGGCGGCGATGCTGGTGGTGGACAGGGGCAGCAGCACGTCCTTGAAGAAGCGCAGCGGCCCGGCCCCGTCCACCCGGGCCGCCTCCACCAGTTCATCCGGGACGGTCAGGAAGAACTGGCGGAACAGGAAGGTGGCGGTGGCCGAGGCGATCAGCGGCACGGTGAGGCCGGCGTAGCTGTTGAGCATGCCCAGATCGCTGACAACCTGGTAGGTGGGGCCGATGCGCACCTCCACCGGCAGCATCAGCGTGACGAAGATGGCCCAGAAGAAGAACTGCCGGCCGGGGAAGCGGAAGTAGACGATGGCAAAGGCCGAGAGCAGCGAGATCACGATCTTGCCCAGCGCGATGACCAGCGCCATCACCAGGCTGACCGTCATCATGCGGCCCACGGGCGCGGTGGAGGCCGCGCTGCCGCTGGTGCCGAAGATGGCGGCCGTGTAGTTCTCCACCAGGTGGGGCCCGGGCAGCAGGGGCATGGGGACCTGCACGATGTCCTGCGCCGTGTGGGTGGAGGCGACAAAGGTGATGTACAGCGGGAAGGCGACGATGATCACCCCCAGGATCAGCACCAGGTGGGAGATGGCGGTGGCAAGCGGGCGGCGTTCAACCATGGTGCGCAATCAGTAGTTGACTTTCTTTTCCACGAAACGGAACTGCACTACCGTCAGGGCGATGACGATGACCATTAGCACCACCGACTGCGCCGCGGAGCCGCCCAGGTCCAGCGCCTTGAAGCCGTCGTAATACACCTTGTAGACCAGGATGGCGGTGTCCTTGCCGGGGCCGCCTTCGGTCGCCGCGTCGATGATGGCGAAGGTGTCGAAGAAGGCGTAGACCACGTTGATGACGAGCAGGAAGAAGGTGGTGGGCGAGAGCAGGGGAAAGATGATGGACCAGAAGCGCCGCCAGGGACCGGCGCCATCGATGGCGGCGGCCTCGATCAGGCTCTTCGGGATGGACTGCAGGCCGGCCAGGAAGAAGAGGAAGTTGTAGGAGATCTGCTTCCACACGGCGGCCAGGACGATCAGCGTCATGGCCTGGTTGCTGTTGAGCAGGTGGTTCCACTCGATGCCCATGGCGCGCAGCGTGTAGCTCACCACGCCGATGGAGGGCGCGAACATGAAGAGCCAGAGCACGCCGGCCACGGCCGGCGCGACTGCATAAGGCCAGATCAACAGGGTCTTGTACAGGGACGCACCACGCAGCACGCGATCGGCGAACACGGCCAGGGCCAGCGACAGCGTCAGGCCCAGGACGGCGACCAGCAGCGAGAAGACGGCCGTGGTCTTGAAGGAGGCCAGGTAACTCTCGTCATGCCACAGCCGCTGGAAGTTCTCCAGTCCGACCCATTCGATCGAGGTACCGAAGGCGTCCTGCTGCTGCAGGGATTGCACCAGTGCCTGGGCCGCCGGCCAGAAAAAGAACACGGCGATGACCAGCACCTGGGGTGCGAGGAGCGCCCAGGGCAGCCACCAGCTCTTGAAACGGACCCGTTTTTCCATGCCGTGATTGTGCTTTACCAGGATCAAAAAAGCCCTCCCCCGCTGGGCGGGGGAGGGTTGGGTGGGGGTGTCGTCAGTGCAGCTGCAAGGCTGACAAGGGGTCAACCCTTGTTAGCTTTTTCGAAACGCTCCAGCTGTTCGTTGCCGCGCTTGACGGCGGTGTCCAGCGCCTCTTTGGCGGATTTCTTGCCGGCCCAGACCTGCTCCAGTTCCTCTTCCATGATGGCGCGGATCTGCACGAAGTTGCCCAGGCGGATGCCGCGCGACTTGTCGGTGGTCTTGCGGATCATCTGGTTGACGGCAGTGTCCGTGCCCGGGTTCTGCTTGTAGAAACCGGACTTTTCGGTGAGTTCGAAGGATGCCAGCGTGATCGGCAGGTAGCCGGTGTTCTGGTGGCTCTTGGCCTGGATTTCCACGCTGGTCAGGTAGTTGAAGAAGTCGGCCACACCCTTGTACTCGGCGGCTTTCTTGCCCGACATCACCCACAGCGACGCACCACCAATCACGGTGTTCTGCGGCGTGCCTGCCACATCAGGGTAGTAGGGCAGCGGGGCGATGCCGAAATCGAACTTGGCGTTTTTCTTGATGCTGGCGTAGGTGGACGAGCTGGCCGTGGCCATGGCGCATTCACCCGAATAGAAAGGCGCATCGCCCTTGTTGCCGCGGCCGCGGTAGTGGAACAGGCCCTGCTTGGACATGTTGGCCAGGTTCTCGATGTGGCGCACGTGCAATGGGCTGTTGAAGGCCAGGCGGGCCGAGGTGCCACCGAAGCCATTGTTTTGCGTGGCGAACAGGGTGTTGTGCCAGGTGGAGAAGCTCTCCAGCTGCGTCCAGGTCTGCCAGCTGGTGGTGAAGGGGCAGCTCACGCCCGAGGCCTTGAGTTTGGCGGCGGCCAGCACCAGCTCCGGCCAGGTCTGCGGCGGCTTGTTGGGGTCCAGGCCGGCTTTGCGGAACATGTCCTTGTTGTAGTTCAGCACGGTGGTCGAGCTGTTGAGCGGGAAGCTCAGCATCTGTCCGCTGGGGGCCGTGTAGAAACCCACCACGGCGGGGATGTAGGCCTTGGGGTCGAATTTGTAGCCGGCATCGCTCAGTACCTTGCCGACGGGCACGATGGCGCCCTTGGCCGCCATCATGGTGGCCGTGCCCACTTCGAACACCTGCAGGATGTGCGGGGCATTGCCGGCGCGGAAGGCGGCGATGGACGCGGTCATCGATTCGTCATACGTGCCCTTGTAGGTGGGGACCACCTTGAATTCCTTCTGGCTGGCGTTGAAGCCGTTGGCCAGGTCGATGACCCAGTCGTTCAGGCCACCGGTCATGGAGTGCCACCACTGGATCTCGGTCTGGGCCTGGGCGGGGGCGAGCAGCAGGGCCGACAGGGCGGCGACGCTCAGTTTCATGGAAAGTTTCATGTGGGGCTCCTTGTGAACAAGCTCGCCAGCGTAGGCGGGGAATGTGACAAACACATTAAGCCCCGGTTACGGTCATCTTCGGATTCGGGGTTTCCATGATGCGGACAGGGGCCCGATGCGCTTGCCCGCGGGGCTTTGTTGCACTGCGGTAACATCTCGCCTCAGCCGGTTTCCCCGTTCTGGCTGAAATTTCGGATTTCCATGAACGCACCGACTCCGCTAGATCATTTTGTGGATGCAGCCGGCTCCGCGCCGCATGGCCATGAGCGCATCCGCGAAATTCCCTACAACTACACCTCGTTTTCCGACCGCGAGATCGTCATCCGCCTGCTGGGGCCCCGTGCCTGGGAGGTGCTGAACCAGCTGCGCGAGGAGCGCCGCACCGGCCGTTCTGCCCGCATGCTCTACGAGGTGCTGGGTGACATCTGGGTGGTGCAGCGCAATCCCTACCTGCAGGACGACCTGCTGGACAACCCCAAGCGCCGCCAGTTGCTGGTGGAAGCCCTGCACCACCGCCTGGGCGAGGTGCAGAAGCGCCGCACCCCGCAGGCTGACCCGCAGCGCGATGCGCTGGTGGGCGAACTGCTGGAGGCCGCCCGCCGCGCGGTGGAGGTTTTCGACGCTTCCTTTCAGGAAATCGCTGCCCTGCGCCGCAAGGCCCAGCGCACGCTCAGCCGCCTGACCGCCAAGGACAACGTCAAGTTCGACGGCCTGTCGCGCGTCTCGCATGTGACCGACGCCACCGACTGGCGCGTCGAATACCCCTTTGTGGTGCTGACTCCCGACAGCGAGGCCGAGATGGCGCGCCTGGTCAGGGGCTGCATCGAGCTGGGCCTGACCATCATCCCGCGCGGGGGCGGTACCGGCTACACCGGTGGCGCCATTCCGCTGAGCTGGAAGAGCGCGGTGATCAACACCGAGAAGCTCGAGGCCATGACCGAGGTCGAGATGCTGCAGCTGCCCGGCCTGGACCGGGCCGTGCCCACCATCTGGACCGAGGCTGGCGTGGTGACCCAGCGCGTGGCCGATGCGGCCGAGCG
The DNA here is from genome assembly GCF_013334205.1 of Rhodoferax sp. BAB1. NCBI lineage: Bacteria > Pseudomonadati > Pseudomonadota > Betaproteobacteria > Burkholderiales > Comamonadaceae > Rhodoferax > Rhodoferax sp. BAB1. Next base: position 348,797 of record NZ_CP054424.1, read on the forward strand.
TGCCGGTTTTGTGTTTGCCGTCGACCCGACTTCGGCGGAAGCTTCCTGCGTGGGCGGCAACATCGCCATGAACGCGGGCGGCAAGAAGGCCGTGCTCTGGGGCACGGCGCTGGACAACCTGGCCAGCTGGCGCATGGTCACGCCCGATGCGGGCTGGCTGGAAGTCACGAGGGTGGGCCACAACCTGGGCAAGATCCACGACGCCGACGTGGCCAGTTTCGAACTCAAGTACTTCGAGGCCGACGGCAAGAAGCTGGTGCGTACCGAGCGCCTGGACATCCCGGGCCCGAGCTTCCGCAAGGAAGGCCTGGGCAAGGACGTGACGGACAAGTTCCTCTCCGGCCTGCCCGGCGTGCAGAAGGAGGGCTGTGACGGCCTGATCACCAGCGCGCGCTGGGTGGTGCACCGCATGCCGGCGCACACCCGCACGGTCTGCCTGGAGTTCTTCGGCCACGCGCGCGAAGCGGTGCCCAGCATCGTCGAGATCAAGGACTTCATGTTTGCCGAGCAGAAGCGCAGTGGTGTGCTGCTCGCCGGCCTGGAACACCTGGACGACCGTTACCTCAAGGCCGTGGGTTACGCCACCAAGAGCAAGCGCGGTGGCCTGCCCAAGATGGTGCTGATCGGCGACATCGTGGGCGACGACACCGACGCCGTGGCGCGTGCCACCAGCGAGGTGGTGCGCATCGCCAATTCGCGCAGCGGCGAGGGGTTCGTCGCCATCAGCCCCGAGGCGCGCAAGAAATTCTGGCTGGACCGCAAGCGCACGGCCGCCATCAGCAAGCACACCAACGCCTTCAAGATCAACGAGGACGTGGTGATCCCGCTGCCGCGCATGGCCGAGTACACCGACGGCATCGAGCGCATCAACATCGAGCTCTCGCTGCGCAACAAGATCAAGTTGGCCGACGAGCTGGAGTTTTTCTTCGGCGAGGGCAGCCTCACTCATCTGCTGGCCATCGGCAAGCCGGACGATGCCAACGAGGCGCCGTCCGCCGAACTGATGGAAGAGCGCGTGACCCAGGCCCGCGAGCTGGTGCGCACGGTGCGGACCCAGTGGCAGGACTGGCTGGACCGGGTGGACGAGTTGTTTCCCCAGTTGCAGGACCACAGTCTGCGTGCCAGCTGGAAGGCCCAGATCCGCACGCCGCTGCAGGACATCTTCACCGGCCGTGCCTTCGAGCCGATGCTGGCCGAATGCAACGCCATCCAGCAGCGCGTGCTCAAGGGCCGGGTCTGGGTGGCGCTGCACATGCATGCCGGCGACGGCAATGTGCACACCAACATCCCCGTCAACAGCGACGACTACGAAATGCTGCAGGCCGCGCACGGCGCAGTCAAGCGCATCATGGCGCTGGCGCGTTCGCTGGACGGCGTGATCTCGGGCGAGCACGGCATCGGCATCACCAAGCTGGAATTCCTCAGCGACGCCGAGTTGCAGCCCTTTGCCGATTACAAGCAGCGTATCGACCCCGAGGGCCGCTTCAACCGCGGCAAGCTGCTGCGCGAAAGTGCCCTGCCGGCTGACCTGAAGTCCTCCGATCTGAGCCAGGCCTACACGCCCAGCTTCGGCCTGATGGGCCACGAGTCGCTGATCATGCAGCAGAGCGATATCGGCGCCATCGCCGACAGCGTCAAGGACTGCCTGCGCTGCGGCAAGTGCAAGCCGGTCTGTTCCACCCACGTGCCGCGTGCCAACCTGCTGTACAGCCCGCGCAACAAGATCCTGGCGACCTCGCTGCTGGTCGAGGCCTTCCTGTACGAGGAACAGACCCGGCGCGGCATCTCGATCCGTCACTGGCAGGAGTTCGAGGACGTGGCCGACCATTGCACGGTCTGCCACAAATGCCTTTCGCCCTGCCCGGTGAAGATCGATTTCGGCGACGTGTCGATGAACATGCGCAACCTCTTGCGCAAGATGGGCCAGAAGTCTTTCCGCCCCGGCAATGCGGCGGCCATGTTCTTCCTCAACGCCACCAACCCCGAGACCATCAAGTTCATGCGCTCGGCCATGGTGGACGTGGGTTTCAAGGCCCAGCGCCTGGCCAACCAGCTGCTGCGTGTGGTGGCCAGGAAGCAGACCGCCCGACCGCCGGCCACGGTGGGCACGGCGCCGATCAAGGAACAGGTCATCCACTTCATCAACAAGAAGATGCCCGGCGGCCTGCCCAAGAAGACGGCGCGCGCCCTGCTGGACATCGAGGACGCCGATTACGTCCCCATCATCCGCGACCCGCAGGCCACCACCTCCGAGACCGAGGCGGTGTTTTATTTCCCGGGCTGCGGTTCGGAGCGCCTGTTCAGCCAGGTGGGCCTGGCCACCCAGGCCATGCTCTGGCACGCGGGCGTGCAGACCGTGCTGCCGCCGGGTTATCTGTGCTGCGGTTACCCCCAGCGCGGCAGCGGCCAGTTCGACAAGGCCGAGAAGATGATCACCGACAACCGGGTGCTCTTCCACCGCGTGGCCAACACGCTGAACTACCTGGACATCAAGACCGTGGTGGTGAGCTGCGGCACCTGCTACGACCAGCTGCAGGGCTACAAGTTCGAGGAGATCTTCCCGGGCTGCCGCATCATCGACATCCACGAGTTCCTGCTGGAAAAGGGCATCAAGCTCAGCGGCGCCCAGGGCGGCTACCTCTACCACGAGCCCTGCCACAACCCGATGAAGCAGGGCGATTCGATGAAGACGGTGCGCACGCTGCTGGCCGGGGACTCGCAGGACAACGTGCTCAAGAGCGACCGCTGCTGCGGCGAATCCGGCACCCTGGGCGTGACCCGGCCCGATGTCTCCACCCAGGTGCGCTTTCGCAAGGAAGAGGAAATCCGCAAGGGCGAGACCGATTTGCGCGAAGCCGGCCTGGTGGGGGCGAAGGACAACGTCAAGATCCTGACCAGCTGCCCCAGCTGCCTGCAGGGCTTGAACCGCTATGGCAACGATCTGCAGAACGGCCTGCTGGAGGCTGACTACATCGTGGTCGAGATGGCGCGCCAGATCCTGGGCGAGGACTGGATGCCCCAGTACGTGGCCTCGGCCAATGCCGGCGGCATCGAGCGTGTGCTGGTATGACCCTGCTGGCGGCGGTGCCGCCGGTCTGGGGATAATCCGCAGATAACCAACGAGGTGACTCCCATGGCAGGTTTGCAGTCCGGCGCCCCGACGCCGCAGGATCTCACGGTGCACAGCAAGTCGCGTGTGCTGGAAATTGCCTTCTCCGACGGCAAGACCTTTCGCATTCCCTTCGAGCTGATGCGCGTGTATTCGCCCTCGGCCGAGGTGCAGGGCCACGGCCCCGGCCAGGAAACCTTGCAGACCGGCAAGCGCAATGTCGAATTGGCGGGGCTGGAACCGGTGGGCAATTACGCTGTCCAGCCGACCTTCTCCGACGGCCACGAAAGCGGCATCTTTTCCTGGGACTACCTGTATTTCCTGGGTTCCCAGCAGGACCAGCTCTGGGCCGACTACGAGGCCCGCCTGAAGGCCGCCGGCGTGGACCGCGACGCGCCCATGCCCGAGAAAGCCGGTCACGCCTGCGGCAGCCACTGACCATGAGCCAGACCCATTTCGGATTCGAAACGGTCGCCGAGACCGAGAAAGCCCGCCGCGTGCGGGCTGTGTTCGATTCGGTGGCGTCCAAATACGACGTCATGAACGACCTCATGTCTGCCGGACTGCACCGGGTCTGGAAGGCCTACACCGTCACGGTCGCGAACCTGAAGGAGGGTGATCGGGCGCTGGACATCGCCGGCGGCACCGGCGACCTGGCCCTGGCCTTTGCCAAAAAGGTCGGCAAGACCGGGCAGGTCGTGCACACCGACATCAACGAAGCCATGCTGCGCGTGGGCCGCGACCGCCTGCTCGACGCCGGTGTGGTCCTGCCCACCGTGGTCTGCGATGCCGAGAAGCTGCCCTTCCCGGACCGCCATTTCGACCTGGTCAGCGTGGCCTTCGGCCTGCGCAACATGACCCACAAGGACGTGGCCCTGGCCGAGATGTGCCGGGTGCTCAAGCCCGGCGGCAAGCTGCTGGTGCTGGAATTCTCGAAAGTGGCGCCGCCCCTGGCCAAGGCCTACGACTGGTATTCCTTCAAGATCCTGCCCCAACTCGGCAAGCTGGTGACCGGCGACGCCGACAGCTACCGCTACCTGGCCGAGTCCATCCGCATGCATCCGGGCCAGGAGGAACTCAAGGCCATGATGAAAAAAGCCGGATTCGGGCATGTGGATTTTCACAACATGAGTGGCGGTGTGGTGGCACTTCATGTTGGAATCAAGTGCTGACGTGACGGATTTGCGTTAATTTCGGAAGCGTTGGTACGTACGGTATTCCTTTGGAGCAAGCATGAAATTCTGGTCTTTGGCACTCTCCCTGGTTCTGGCACTCGGCGCCATGGACGTCGAGGCCAAGCGCCTCGGCGGCGGCAAATCGATAGGCAAGCAGTCGAGCAATGTGACGCAGCGCGAAGCTGCGCCTGCCGCCCCGGCACAGAATGTGGCGGCCGCCAAACCCGCCACGCCGGCTGCCGCGCCTGCTGCCGCACCGAAGAAACCCTGGGGTGCCATGCTGGGCGGCCTGGCTGCCGGTCTGGGCCTGGCCTGGCTGGCCAGCTCCCTGGGGCTGGGTGAGGCCTTCGGCCAGTTCATCCTGATCGCCCTGGTGGTGCTGGTCGCCATGATGGCTTTCGGCTGGTTCATGCGCAGCCGTCGCGCGGCGGCGCCTGCCACGGGTCGCTACGCCTTCCAGGGCGCCGGCGGGATGGCAACGGCCAGCCCGGCCTACCGCCCGGAAAACGTGGGCAACGATGCGTCGGCCCGTCCCTGGGAGCGCAGCCAGACGGCGTTTGACAGCTCTGCCGGTGCATCGGGAGCGTCCGGCATCGTGATCGGCTCGGGCCTGGCCAGCAACTGGAGTGTGCCCGCCGGTTTCGATGCTGATGGTTTCCTCAAGGCGGCCAAAAGCAACTTCATCCTGCTGCAGGCGGCCTGGGACCAGGCTGACATGACGACCCTGCGTTCCATGATGACCGACGACATGCTGTCCGAGATCAGCGCCCAGCTGGCCGAACGCGAGGCCCATACGGGCGGTGCGGTCAACCTGACCGAGGTGCAGATGCTGCAGGCCCAGCTGCTGGGTATCGAGGAGCTGGGCGACGGTTACATGGCCAGCGTCGAGTTCTCCGGCATGATCCGCGAGGCGCCGCAGGCCAGCCCCAGCCCCTTCCGAGAGGTCTGGAACATGGTCAAGCCCAGGGATGGCAGCCGCGGCTGGATGGTGGCCGGGGTGCAGGCGCTCCAGTAAAGCCCGCGCTTTTTTCAATCAATAATCGGGGACTATGGCAACACAGTCCCCTTTTTCATTGCTGGAAGATGCTTTCCAGAAGCTCGGCACGACCCTGCAGCCGCCCGCCTGGGCCGTGCAGGAGGTCCAGCGTCGCATCGTGCTGCTGCTCAACCATGTGCTGATGCAGGAGCCCGAGGCCATGAGCCGGCTGGCCCGGCAAAAGGGTCGGGTCGTGCTGTTCCAATGGCTCGAGTTCGCGTTCAAGCTGCAGCTCACGCCGGCCGGTCTGCTGGACCTGGCCGCGGCCGATACCCCGTCCGACCTGACACTCGCCGTGACCGAGGCTTCCCCGGTGGCGCTGGTGCAGGCGGCCCTGGCGGGCGACAAACCCGCCGTGCGCATCGAGGGTGATGTGCAGCTGGCGGCCGAGATCAACTGGCTGGTGGACCATGTGCGCTGGGACATCGAGGAGGATCTGGCGCGCCTCATCGGCGATGCGCCGGCCCATGGCCTGGCCCAGGCTGCACGCCGCGCCCTGGACAGCCTGCGCGGCTGGCTCAAGCCCGCCCGCGGAGCCGCTCAATGACCCGCCTGCTGCGCGGTGCCTACATCGTCTGGATCGTGCTGCGCTACGGTCTGGACGGGCTGGTCCTGACCAGTTTCCAGAAGCCCTGGCTGCGTGTGATCGCGCGCATTGTCTCGATCGGCCGCAACCTGGACGCCCCGCGTGGCCAGCGCCTGCGCGAGGCGCTCGAGCGCCTGGGCCCGATCTTCGTCAAGTTCGGCCAGGTGCTGTCGACCCGGCGTGACCTGCTGCCGCCGGATATTGCCGATGAACTGGCCAAGCTCCAGGACCGCGTGCCGCCTTTCCCCTCCGATGTGGCCGTGGCCACCATCGAGCGCGCCTTTCGCAAGCCGGTGGCCCAGATCTTCAGTGAATTCGAGCGTGTGCCCGTGGCCAGCGCCTCGATCGCGCAGGTGCACTTCGCCAGGCTCAGGGGCCGCGATGGCCAGGAGCGCGAGGTGGCCGTCAAGGTGCTGCGCCCCGGCATGCTGCCGGCCATCGAAAAAGACCTGAGCCTGATGCGCATGATGGCCGGCTGGGTGGAGGGACTGTCGTCCGACGGCAAGCGCCTCAAGCCGCGCGAGGTGGTGGCCGAGTTTGACAAATACCTGCACGACGAACTCGATCTGGTGCGCGAGGCCGCCAGCGCCGCCCAGCTGCGCCGCAACATGGAAGGCCTGGACCTGGTGCTGATCCCCGAGATGTTCTGGGACTACTGCCAGAGCGAGGTGATCGTGATGGAGCGCATGAAGGGCATCCCCATCAGCCAGACCGCGCGTCTGCGCGAGGCGGGGGTGGACATGAAGAAGCTGGCCCGCGACGGTGTCACCATCTTCTTCACCCAGGTGTTCCGCGACGGTTTCTTCCATGCCGACATGCACCCGGGCAATATCTTTGTCAGCACCGACCCGGCTACCTTCGGACGCTACATTTCGCTCGATTTCGGTATCGTGGGCACGCTGACCGAGTACGACAAGGAGTACCTGGCGCAGAACTTCACGGCCTTCTTCCGGCGCGACTACAAGCGTGTGGCCGAACTGCACATCGAGTCCGGCTGGGTGCCACCGCGCACGCGGGTGGACGAACTGGAATCGGCGATCCGCTCGGTCTGCGAGCCCTATTTCGACCGGCCACTGAAGGAGATCTCCCTGGGCATGGTGCTGATGCGCCTGTTCCAGACCTCGCGCCGTTTCCATGTGGAGATCCAGCCGCAGCTGGTGCTGTTGCAGAAGACCCTGCTCAACATCGAAGGCCTGGGCCGCGAACTTGACCCCGAGCTGGACCTCTGGAGCACGGCCAAGCCCTTCCTGGAGAAGTGGATGGCCGACCAGATCGGCCCGCGCAGGCTGCTGGAAGAGCTGAAAAATCAGGCTCCACGCTACGCCAAGATGCTGCCGGACCTGCCGCGCCTGCTGCACGATTACCTGAAACACAATGCGGGCAGCCAGAAACGCGAGCTGGAAGAACTGCTGATCGAGCAGCGACGTACCAACCGCCTGCTGCAGGCCCTGATCTACGCGGGCATAGGTTTTGCTCTGGGGTTGATCGTGATCCAGATGGTGATTCGCTTCCAGTTGTTTTAGGGCATGGGTTCTGGGGATAATCCGGGCCCAATGAATCAAGGAGATACAAGGTGCTGCTGACCCTCGTCATTGTTTACCTGCTGGTGACCATTGCCATCGGCCTGTACGCTGCCAAGCGCGTCAAGAACTCTGCGGACTTCGCCATCGCCGGGCGCAGGTTGCCGCTGGTCATGATCGTCACCACCACCTTCGCCACCTGGTTTGGCTCGGAGGTGGTGCTGGGTATCCCGGCCAAATTCGTCGACGGCGGACTGGGCAGCGTAGTCGAAGACCCCTTTGGCGCCGGATCCTGCCTGATCCTGGTGGGGCTGTTCTTCGCGGCCAAGCTCTACCGCATGACCCTGCTGACCATCAGCGACTTTTTCCGCGAGCGTTATGGACGCAGTGTGGAGATCGTCTGCTCGCTCATCATCATGCTGAGTTACCTGGGCTGGGTTTCGGCCCAGGTCACGGCCCTGGGCCTGGTGTTCAACCTGCTGTCGGGTGGGGCCATCAGCATCCCGGTGGGCATGGTGATCGGCGTGGTGTCGGTCCTGGCCTACACCCTGTTCGGAGGCATGTGGTCGGTGGCATTGACCGATTTCATCCAGATGATCATCCTGGTCGCCGGTCTGAGCATCCTGGCCGTGTTTGCCGGCCACATGGCCGGTGGGGCCGACAAGGTGGTGGCGCTGGCGGTGAGCCGCGACATGTTCAACTTCTTTCCCGAGCCCAGCTTCAAGGATGTGGTGTTTTTCATCGCCGCGGCCATCACCATGATGCTGGGATCCATTCCCCAGCAGGACGTGTTCCAGCGCGTCATGTCGGCCGACAGCGCCAAATCGGCTTCCCGGGGGGGCCATCATCGGCGGGGCGCTCTACATCCTGTTCGCCTTCGTGCCCATGTTCCTGGTCGTCAGCGCCCTGGTCATCATGCCCGAGCGCGCCGATGCCCTGTTGCAGGAGGATCCGCAGAAGGTGCTGCCGACGCTGGTGATGGAAAAGATGCCCTTCATCATGCAGGTGCTGTTCTTCGGTGCCCTGCTCTCGGCCATCAAGTCCTGTGCCTCGGCCACCCTGCTGGCGCCCAGCGTCACCTTTGTGGAGAACATCTGGCGCCAGTTCAAGCCGCACATGAGCGACAAGCAGGAATTGAAGACCATGCGCATCACCGTGCTGGTCTTCAGCGCCCTGGTGCTGCTGTATGCCATCCAGATGCAGGGCACCTCGATCTATGAAATGGTGTCGGGCGCCTACCAGGTGACCCTGGTGGGGGCTTTCATCCCCCTTGTTTTTGGCCTGTACTGGCAGCGCGCCACCACCCAGGGGGCACTCTTCTCCATCGTGCTGGGCCTGTTGACCTGGGGGCTGTTCCTGGCCACCCCGGCCGGGGAGGAGTTCCCGGCCCAGCTGGCCGGGGTGCTGGCCGCGCTGGTGGGCATGCTGCTGGGTTCGCTCGGTCCCCAGACCATCGTCAACCGCCACGCCGGCCATCACAAGCTCGCGGGCGTGGAGTGAAGGGCCGGGGCCCCGGCCCCGGGGCCGAGTTCCGGTCTTGATTCCGGGGTGGCCGCCTATAATTGAGGGTTTTCTGCAGCTTGCCCCGTCACAGGACGGGCTTGCCTGCAGGGCTTTCATCCGGTTTGACCTCTTCCACCTCCTTCAGCCATGCCAATTTACGCCTACAAATGTGAATCCTGCGGTGCCGCCAAGGATGTGCTGCAGAAAATTTCCGATCCCGCCCTGAGTGATTGCCCGGCCTGCGGCCAGCCGACCTTCCGCAAGCAGGTCACGGCCGCCGGCTTCCAGCTCAAGGGCAGCGGCTGGTACGCGACCGATTTCCGCGGTGGCAGCTCCGCGGCGGCGGCCACGGCAGGCGCGGCCAGCACGGCGGCGGCCAGCGAGCCGGCCGCCCCGGCGACGCCGGCCAGCTGCGGCACGGATTGCGGTTGCGCCTGATGTCCATGGCCAAATTCCGCAAGTGGCTGTTCGCGGGCCTGCTGGTCCTCGTGCCGCTGATCATCACGCTCTGGGTCCTGGAGTGGGTGATCAGCACGCTGGACCAGACCCTGCGCATCCTGCCCGAGGTCTGGCAGCCCGACCGGCTGCTGGGTCTGCACATTCCCGGCCTGGGCGTGATCTTCGCCCTGATCGTGGTGTTGCTGATCGGCGCCCTGGCGTCCAACATCATCGGCAACCAGCTGGTCGGCTGGTGGCATGCCCTGTTGCACCGCATCCCCGTGGTGCGCTCGATCTATTCAGGCGTCAAGCAGGTGTCCGATACGCTGTTTTCCGAGAAGGGCAATGCCTTTCGCCAGGCCGTGCTGGTGCAATGGCCGCGCGAGGGCATGTGGACCATCGGCTTTGTCACCGGCACACCCGGTGGCGACCTGGTCAACCACCTGCCGGGCGAGTACCTGAGCGTCTATGTCCCGACCACGCCCAACCCGACGGGCGGTTATTTCGTGATGATCAAGAAAAGCGACTGCATCGTGCTGGCCATGAGTGTCGACGAGGCGCTGACCTATGTGATTTCCATGGGCGTGATCGTCCCCGGCGGCCCCAAGAATCCGCAGCTCAAGACGGTCGAAGCCGACCAACCCCTTTCCTGAAATCCTGAAAGAGTAAGCCAAATGGCCATGCGTTCCCACTATTGCGGTCTCGTGACCGAGGCCCTGCTGGGGCAAACCGTCACCCTGTGCGGCTGGGTCAACCGCCGGCGCGACCACGGCGGCGTGATCTTCGTCGACCTGCGTGACCGCGAGGGTTATGTGCAGATCGTCTGTGATCCGGATCGCGCCGAGATGTTCAAGACGGCCGAAGATCTGCGCAACGAGTTCTGCATCCAGGTCAAGGGCCTGGTGCGCGCCCGCCCGGCCGGCACCACCAACGAGAGCCTCAAGAGCGGCAAGATCGAAGTGCTGTGCCATGAGCTGACCGTGCTCAACCCCTCGGTCACGCCCCCTTTCCAGCTCGACGAGGACAACCTGTCCGAGACCACGCGCCTGACGCACCGCGTGCTGGACCTGCGCCGCCCTTACATGCAGAACAACCTGATGCTGCGTTACAAGGTGGCGATGGAAGTGCGCAAGTTCCTCGACGCCAACGGTTTCGTGGACATCGAGACACCCATGCTCACCAAGAGCACGCCCGAAGGCGCGCGCGACTACCTGGTGCCCAGCCGCGTGCACGACGGCCAGTTCTTTGCGTTGCCGCAGTCGCCCCAGCTGTTCAAGCAGCTGCTGATGGTGGCCGGCTTCGACCGTTATTACCAGATCACCAAGTGCTTCCGTGACGAGGACCTGCGCGCCGACCGCCAGCCCGAGTTCACGCAGATCGATATCGAGACGTCCTTCCTGACCGAGCAGGACATCCGCGACATGTTCCAGGGCATGATCACCACGGTGTTCAAGAACACCATCGGGGTGGACCTGGGCGAGTTCCCGGTCATGACCTACCAGGACGCCATGCGCCTGTATGGCTCTGACAAGCCCGACCTGCGCGTGGCCCTGCAGTTCACCGAACTCACCGATGTGATGAAGGACGTGGACTTCAAGGTCTTCTCGGGTGCTGCCAATATGGCGGGTGGTCGTGTGGTGGCCCTGCGCGTCCCCGGTGGTTCGATCGAAGGCGGCGGCATCAGCCGTGGCGAGATCGATGCCTACACCGAGTTCGTCAAGATCTACGGCGCCAAGGGCCTGGCCTACATCCGCGTCAATGAGGTGGCGAAGGGCCGCGATGGCCTGCAGTCGCCCATCGTCAAGAACATCCACGATGCCGCACTCACGGAAGTGCTCAAGCGCACGGGTGCCCAGGACGGCGACCTGATCTTCTTCGGTGCCGACAAGGAAAAGATTGTCAACGACGCCATCGGCGCGCTGCGCCTCAAGGTCGGCCACAGCGAGTTTGGCAAGAAGAACGGCCTGTTCACCGCCGGCTGGCGCCCGATGTGGGTGGTGGACTTCCCCATGTTCGAGTTCGACGAGGACAACCAGCGTTACACCGCCGTGCACCACCCCTTCACCGCGCCCAAGGCCGGCCACGAAGACTGGATGGTCACTGCGCCCGAGAAGTGCATCTCCCAGGGTTACGACATGGTGTTGAACGGTTGGGAAATGGGCGGCGGCTCCGTCCGTATCCACCGCGCCGACGTGCAGCAGAAGGTGTTCGACGCGCTCAAGATCACGCCCGAGGAAGCCCAGCTCAAGTTCGGTTTCCTGCTCGACGCCCTGCAGTACGGCGCCCCGCCGCACGGCGGCCTGGCCTTCGGTCTCGACCGCATCGTGACGCTGATGACTGGCGCCGAGTCGATCCGCGACGTGATCGCCTTCCCCAAGACCCAGCGCGCCCAGTGCCTGCTGACCCAGGCCCCGAGCCCGGTGGACGAGAAGCAGCTGCGCGAGCTGCACATCCGCCTGCGCAATCCGGACGGCGTCAAGACCGCCTGAGCCCCAGGCCTTGGCCTTGGTGCAGAATCAAAGGGCGCTCTGGTAGCGCCCTTTTTCCATTCATGGACCCGATCTACAAAATTCCACTATCGGTGCTGGTGGTGATCCACACGGCGGACCTCCATGTCCTGCTCATCAAGCGCGCCGACGCCGAGGACTACTGGCAGTCGGTCACCGGCGCCAAGGACCATGCGCAGGAGTCTTTCGAGACGACCGCCGTGCGCGAAGTGGCCGAGGAGACCGGTATCGACGCCCGCGCCAGCGGATGCGAGTTGCAGGACTGGGGGCTGGAAAACGTCTACGAGATCTACCCCCGCTGGCGCCATCGTTATGCACCGGGCGTGATCCGCAACACCGAACACCTGTTCGGCCTGCGGGTGCCGGCCGGCACCCGCATCACGCTGAGCCCGCGCGAGCACACCGACTACCAGTGGCTGTCCTGGCGCGAGGCCGCGCAAGCCTGCGCCTCGCCCAGCAACGCCGAGGCCTGCCTGCTGCTGCCGCGTTTTGCCCGTGCTGCGGCCACCCTGCCAAAATGATCCCATGAAAACCCTGCGCGTCGCCACCTACAACATCCACAAGGGCGTGCAGGGCCTGGGCCCGCGCCGGCGCCTGGAGATCCACAACCTGGGGCTGGCGGTGGAGCAACTCGATGCCGACATCGTCTGCCTGCAGGAAGTGCGCAAGGTGCATCGGCGCGAGGAGCAGTACTTCAGCCGCTGGCCCGAGATGCCGCAGGCCGACTTCCTGGCGCCCGAAGGTTACGAGGCCGTCTACCGGACCAATGCCTACACGCGCCACGGTGAGCACGGCAACGCCATGCTGTCACGCTGGCCGGTGCTGGCGCACCAGCACGAGGACATGTCCGACCATCGGTTCGAGCAGCGGGGCCTGTTGCACAGCGAGGTGGTGGTCAATGGCATGGCCTTGCATGTGGTGGTGGTGCATCTGGGCCTGATCCGCGCCAGCCGCATGCGCCAGGCCGCACAGCTGGACAGCTATATCGCACGCGAGATTCCCGCCGATGCACCGCTGATCGTGGCGGGTGACTTCAATGACTGGGGTGAGCGTGTCCACCGCCACTTCGCGGCCATGGGACTGCAGACCTTCAAGCCGTCGACGAACCCCACCTTTCCGGCGCGCCTGCCGCTGGTCCAGCTGGACTATGTCTATGTGCGTGGCCTGCGGCCCCTGAGCGTGGAGGTGCCGCGCGGGCGTGTCTGGTGGCGCATGTCCGACCATTTGCCGCTGATTGCCGAGTTCGAGTTGCCGGCATGAAAGACCGTCACCTGCCGTCCTTGCGCAGCGGGCATCGCGTGCAATTGCTGCAGGGTGGACAGGAGCTGTTCCCTGCGCTGGTGCAGGCGATCGACCGCAGCGTGCGGGAAGTCCGCATGGAAACCTATATCTTCTACCCGGACCCAGCGGGTGAGCAGGTGGCGGCTGCTCTGGTACGGGCCGCGCAGCGCGGGGTGGCCGTTTACCTGGTGATGGATGGGGTAGGCACGCCCGGGCTGCCTGCCGAATGGCGCAGCCGCTTCGACGCTGCCGGTGTCCAGTGGCGGATTTTCCTGCCCCTGGGCCGGCTGGGCCTGCTGATCCCCAGCCGGTGGCGGCGTCTGCACCGCAAGTTATGCGTCGTGGATGGCCGCGTGGCCTTTTGTGGCGGCATCAATGTGCTGGATGACTGGCATGACCCCAACCACGGCCCCCTGTCTGCCCCCCGCCTCGATTTTGCGGTGCGCGTGACCGGCCCGCTGGTGCGTGCCGTACATGAGGTGACGGTGCAGTTCTGGTGGCGCCTGCAGGCCGGCAGCAAGGCGCGGGAGATCGATTTGCCGGCCGCCTGGCACCATCTGGAAGAAGCCGTCAAGCTGGCCGTGCAGGCCGGGGATGAAGCGGCCACCGGCGTGGCCGCCACCCGCGGGGCCGGGACGCGTGCCGCCCTGCTGCTGCGCGACAACCTGCGCCATCGCAGCCGCATCGAGCGGGCTTACCGCAAGGCCATCGCCGAGGCGCGTGAAGAGATCATCATTGCCAATGCCTACTTCGTTCCTGGTCGCAAGCTGAGGCTGGCCTTGATCCATGCGGCCCAGCGCGGGGTCCGGGTGCGCCTGCTGCTGCAGGGACGTTATGAGTATTTCATGCAGTTCCATGCCGTGCGCATGGTCTACGGGGTACTGCTCGGGGCCGGCATGGAGATCCACGAGTACTCCCCCAGCTTCCTGCATGCCAAGGTGGCGGTGATCGACGGCCACTGGACCACCATCGGTTCCTCCAACCTGGACCCCCTGAGCCTGCTGCTGGCGCGTGAGGCCAATGTGGTGGTGGAGGATGTCCGTTTTGCCCAGGACCTGCGCGGGCGCCTGATCCGGGCCATGGAGCATGAAGGGCATCGCGTGGACCCGAGCCAGTATGCCGACCGGCCATGGCACCAGCGCCTGCTGGACCGGGCGGCCTTTGCCCTGATGCGGCTGGGGGTCTTCCTGAGCGGCAACCGCTATTGAATTGATAGCTTTTGGTGGCCGCAAGCAAAGGCCCCGGGGCCGATAACCCTGATGGCGAATCGCTGGTACCATAAGGCCATGCTGAAGAAAAGCCCGAGTCCCATGAGCCCGACCGACCTTGCCGACGAGGGCACGCCGGTGTCCGTGAAGATCCGCGAGCGCCTGCTGGCGGCGCGCAAGCGTTTCTATGCGAACGACAACATTGCCGACTACATCGAGCCGGGTGAGCTGGAGCAGCTGCTCGACGAAGTCGAGCTCAAGATGCAGCATGTGCTCGACAGCCTGATCATCGACACCGACAACGACCACAACACCGACAACACGGCCCGCCGGGTGGCCAAGATGTACCTGAACGAGGTGTTCAAGGGACGTTATGTGCATGCGCCGACCATCACCGAGTTCCCCAATGCCGAGCACCTCAACGAGTTGATGATCGTCGGTCCGATCACGGTGCGCAGCGCCTGCTCGCACCACTTCTGTCCGGTCATCGGCAAGATCTGGATCGGTGTCATGCCCAATGAGCACACCAATGTGATCGGCCTGTCCAAGTACGCGCGCCTGGCCGAATGGATCATGGGCCGCCCGCAGATCCAGGAAGAGGCCGTGGTGCAGCTGGCCGACCTGATCCAGCTGAAGACCCAACCCGATGGCCTGGCCATCGTCATGGAGGCCAGCCACTATTGCATGGCCTGGCGCGGCGTGAAGGACATGGACAGCAAGATGATCAACTCGGTCATGCGCGGTGTGTTCCTGAAAGATCCCAACCTGCGCCGTGAATTCCTGTCGCTGATTCCCCAGAGGAGCTGAAGATGTTGGTCCGCCTGCTTTACGCCAGCCGCGCCGTCGATACCGGCCCCGAGGCCATCGAGAACATCCTGGCGCATTCACGCCAGTACAACCCGACCTGCGGCATCACCGGCATCCTGTGTTACGGCGGTGGCATCTTCCTGCAGGCCATCGAGGGCGGCCGCACTGCCGTCAGCGACCTGTACGGGCACATCCAGCGCGATGTGCGCCACAAGGACGTGGTCCTGCTGCACTACGAGGAGATCAGCGAGCGCCGCTTTGGCGGCTGGACCATGGGGCAGGTCAACCTCTCGCGCATCAACACCTCGATCCTGCTGAAGTATTCCGAGAGGCCTGAACTCGATCCCTATGCCGTCTCCGGCAGGGTCTCGCTGGCTTTGCTTGAGGAACTGATGGCGACAGCGTCCATCATCGGACGCAGCTAAGCGCCGGTCTTGCACGGGGCTCGGGAGGCGGCGCAGGCCGCCTCAGCCGTTTTTGGGAATGACCGTGTCTTCGATCTTGCCGGCCAACTGGACCAGGGCGAGTCCGGCCGGGCAGCCCGGCGTGACCTGCATGAGCAGTTGCCGGCGCATGATGGCCTGGCGGACCGAGGGATCGACCGGGATGTCGCCCACATGGATCAGCTTGACCGGCTTGCCCGGCTCACCGGGCACGAAGCGGTCCACCACCTGCTGCAGCTGGACCGTGATGGCACGGCCGTCGCCAGGGCGGGCGGTCTGGTTGACGATCATGCGGATGTTCTGGCGCTTCTGCTGGCCCACCAGCACCTTGATGGTGGCGTAGGCATCGGTCAGCGAGGTCGGCTCGGGCGTGACCACCAGCAGCACCTCGGAGGCCAGTGAGACGGCGAACAGCACCACGTCGGAGATGCCGGCGCCGGTGTCGAGCAGCACCACGTCGAAGCGCGGCACCAGGCTTTCCATCACGCGCAGGAATTCGTCGCGCACCTCTGGCGTGAGGCGCGAGTACTCGACCATGCCGGAGCCGGCCAGCAGAACCGAGAAACCCCCCGGCGCCTTGATGATGGCTTCATCCAGTTTGGCCTTGCCGGTGAAGACGTCGTGCAGCGTGGTCTTGGGATAGAGGTTGAGCACCACGTCCAGGTTGGCCAAGCCGAGATCCGCGTCCAGCACCAGGACACGCAGGCCACGGCGTGCCAGTGCGGCAGCCAGGTTGGCTGAGACGAAAGTCTTGCCCACGCCGCCCTTGCCACTGGTGATGGCCAGCACCTTGCCCAGGGGCTTGAGCGGCACGGGCGGTGCCGGCTTGTCCTTGTCGATTTTCAGTTCGTCACTCATCAGCTGAACCTCTGCGTGCTGCTGTCGGTCAGGTCACCCCAGGCCGAATCGGCCAGGGCCAGGTTGCCGAACAGCAGGCTTTTCTCTTCCGGACTGACGGATATCACTTGCTGGTGGTCGATGCACACCCGGTTGCGCCCCTGGGCCTTGGCCAGGTAGAGCTGGGTGTCGGCGCGCTCGATCCACAGGTCGGCGGTGGAGCGCACCCAGACCGGTGCGAAGGCGCCGCCCACGCTGGTGGTGATCTGCAGATTCAGCAGCGGACTCACCGGGATGGACAGGGCAGCGATCGACTGGCGGACGCGTTCGGCCACGGTCTCGCCATAAGCGGCCTGGCAGTCGGGCATGACGATGGCAAATTCCTCGCCGCCGTAGCGCGCCACGGTGTCCTGCGGGCGCACACAGCCGGCGATGCAACGCGCCACGGCCTGCAGGACCTTGTCGCCGGCCAGGTGGCCGTGCGTGTCATTCACCTTCTTGAAATGGTCGATGTCCAGCATCAGCAGCAGGGCCGAGTTGCCCGAGCGCGCCACGATCTCGATCTCGCGGGACAGCACGGCGCGGAAATGGCGCCGGTTGGCCAGGCCTGTCAGCGGGTCGCGCAGGGAGAGCTCGCACAGGCCGTCGATGATGCGTTGCAAGTAGGCGGCCGGTCCGTCAGCCGGCGCGGGCAGCTCGGTGCCGTCGTGCTGGAGCAGTGCGCGTGCGTCGTCCAGGCGCAGTGCGTGCACGTCAAGCAGGGAGGTGGCAGCGGAACTCACAGGGGATGTCCATCATTTACCATCAAAGTCTAACAGGAGCCTCGCGAGAGAAGAGGTCAAATTTGACGGGCTTCGTCCTTTAAATCGGGACTTCGATCGATCAGACACAGAAACAGGGAACGACACGTGAGGGATGTGAAACCGGGCCGCCTGGCCTGCTGCATGCTGGCGCTGCTGCTGGGCCTGGCCGCCCCGCTGGCGGCGCAGGGCGCGACATCGAAATGGACCGGGACCGTGACCCATGTCAGCGATGGCGACACGCTGTGGGTGCGGCCGCAGCGCGGTGGTCCACCGCGAGCGGTGCGCATCGACGGGATCGATGCGCCCGAGCTGTGCCAGGTCCATGGCGAGACGGCGCGGGCTGCGCTGGTGGGCCAGGTGCTGGGACAGGCGGTGCAGGTCCGGGTGCGCCGGCATGACGATTACGGCCGGGTCCTGGCGCGGGTCAGCCTGCGCGGGCAGGACATCGGGGCCTGGCTGGTCGGCCAGGGGCATGCCTGGTCCTACCGTTACCGGGGGAAAAGCGGGCCTTATGCGCAACAGGAAGGCCAGGCACGGGCCCGCCGGCTGGGGCTGTTCCAGCAGGGGCGTGCCGAACTGCCGCGTGACTTCCGGCGCCGCCACGGGCCCTGCCACTGAAGCCGCTGGCGGCGGTCAATGGGCCGCTTGGCCGCACACCGGGCAGGCCGGGTTGCGCGGTATCCGGATCTCGTTGAAGGCCATGTGCCGACCGTCCAGCATGAGCAGGCGGCCGGCCAGCGGTGTGCCGGCACCACTGAGCAGCTTGAGTGCCTCGGCAGCCTGCAGGCTGCCGATGATGCCCACCAGCGGCGCGAACACGCCCAGGGTAGCGCAGCGCGTTTCCTCGAAATCATCCTGCGGCGGAAAGACGCAGGCGTAGCAGGGCGAGTCGGCGGTGCGCGGGTCGTAGACCGCGAGTTGGCCGTCAAAGCGGATGGCCGCGCCCGAGACCAGGGGTTTGCGCAAGCGGACGCAGGCCGCATTGACGGCCTGGCGGGTGCTGAAGTTGTCGCTGCAGTCCAGCACCACGTCGGCACGGGCCACCAGTTCCTCCAGCAGAGTCGCATCGGCACGCTGCGCCAGGGCGTGGACCCGCACCTCGGGGTTCAGGCTGGCCACGGCCTGGCGGATGGAGTCGACCTTGGGGCTGCCCACGCGCTCCATGCTGTGGGCGATCTGACGCTGCAGGTTGGTGACGTCGACCGTGTCGTGGTCGACCACGGTGAGCTGGCCGACACCGGCCGAGCCGAGGTAAAGGGCGACCGGTGAGCCCAGACCACCGGCGCCGATGATCAGGGCGTGGCTGTCGAGGATGCGCTGCTGGCCCTCGATGCCGATTTCCTCAAGCAGGATGTGGCGCGAATAGCGCAGCAGCTGATCGTCGGTCATAGAGATGCATCCCTGAGGCGCTGCGCGCCTTCCCCTCAAGGGGACGCTCCCGGTGGCCCGGCGAAGCCGGTTCCACGGGAGCCTGCGCTGGGCCCCTTGGCGCTCCTTAGTTTTCTTTCAGCTCTTCCTTGCGCTCGGTCTGGGTCTTGCTGACCAGGACGGGCAGGCCCTTGAGCTGGTTGAGTGCCTGCATCAGCTGGAAGTCCTTGTCAGTGCCGAATTCAGGCAGCTTGCGCTCGGCAGCCGGCTTCTTGGCTTCGTCTTCCAGCTTCTTGAGGGCGGCGTCACGCGCCTTTTCACGCGCCTCGTCCTTCTTCTCGGCGCCCTGGCCGTTGCTCAGGTGCTTGTCGAGGTCCGCTTCGCGCGTGCGCAGCACGGAGAAGACATTGCCTTCGGCGGTTTCATCGACCATCACGTCGGGCAGGATGCCCTTGGCCTGGATGGAGCGGCCCGCGGGCGTGTAATAGCGTGCGGTGGTGATCTTCAGGCCGGTGTCGGGGCCGAGCGGACGCACCGTCTGCACCGAGCCCTTGCCGAAGGTCTGGCTGCCCATGATGGTGGCACGCTTGTGGTCCTGCAGGGCACCGGCCACGATTTCGCTGGCCGAAGCCGAGCCTTCGTTGACCAGGACAACGAGAGGGACCTTCTTGAGGGAGGCCGGCAGGCGCTTGAGCGGGTCGCTGTTGCCGCGGCGCTGATAGAACTCGGGCGCGGCCTTGAAGGTGTACTTGCTCTCGGCGAGCTGGCCATTGGTCGAGACCACGGTCACGTTCTCGGGCAGGAAGGCGGCCGAGATGGCCACGGCGGCGTCGAGCAGGCCACCCGGGTCATTGCGCAGGTCCAGCACCAAGCCCTTGAGGGAGGGCTCCTGCTTGTAGATTTCGTCGAGCTTGCGCACGAAGTCCTCCACCGTGCGTTCCTGGAACTGGCTCAGGCGGATCCAGGCATAACCGGGTTCGATCACCCTGGCCTTGACCGACTGGGTCTTGATTTCCTCGCGCACGATGGTGACGGGGAAGGAGCGGTTCTCGTCCTTGCGGAAGATGGTCAGCACGACCTTGGTATTGGGTTCGCCGCGCATGCGCTTGACGGCTTCGTTGAGCGTCAGGCCCTTGACGGCGGTGTCGTCGATGCGGGTGATCAGGTCATTGGTCTTGAGGCCGGCACGGTAGGCGGGCGAGCCCTCGATGGGCGAGACGATCTTGACCAGACCGTCTTCCTGCGTGATCTCGATGCCCACACCGACGAAACGCCCGGCCGTGCCTTCGCGGAATTCCTTGTAGGACTTCTTGTCGAAGTACTGGGAATGCGGGTCCAGGCTGGAGACCATGCCGGAGATGGCGTCGGTGATGAGCTTTTTCTCGTCCACCGGCTCGACGTAGTCGGTCTTGATCATGCCGAAGACGGCCGCAAGCTGCTGCAACTCTTCCAGTGGCAATGGCGCCACGGCATTGCGTGCCACGGTTTGCAGGGAAACGGTGGTGAGCGCGCCGGCAAGCACGCCCAGCGAAACCCAGCCGGTGATTTTCAGTTTCTGACCCATGGATAGACCCTCGTCGCTTCAATATACACGGTTGGAAGCGAAATCGCCGCCGGGGTTCCGGCGGCTGGTGACAATTTGTTTGGCGGTTTCCGGCCCAGGCTGTCCCCACCAAATGGGGATGAACCAGCCTGGTGCAAGGTCTCAGGCCTTGCCTTGCGTGGCCACGGCGGCCGCAGCCCGGGCGGCGGCTTCCGCGTCACCCAGGTAGTAGTGACGGATGGGTTTGAGCTGGGCGTCGAGTTCGTAGACCAGGGGGATGCCGTTGGGGATGTTCAGGCCCACGATGGCCTGGTCGGAAATGCCGTCCAGGTACTTGACCAGGGCGCGCATCGAATTGCCGTGGGCCGACACGACCACGCGCTGGCCGGAGCGGATGGCCGGGGCCAGGGCCTCGTTCCAGAAGGGCAGCACGCGGGCCACGGTGTCCTTGAGGCACTCGGTCAACGGCACCTGGGCCGGCTGCAGGCCGGCGTAACGACGGTCGCCGCGCTCGCTGCGCGGGTCGGTCGGCTCCAGGGCCGGCGGCGGGGTGTCGTAGCTGCGGCGCCAGACCAGGACCTGCTGCTCGCCGTACTGTTTGGCCATGTCGGCCTTGTTCAGGCCCTGCAGGGCACCATAGTGGCGCTCATTCAGGCGCCAGTCCTTGACCACCGGCAGCCAGCTGCGGTCCATCTCGTCCAGGCAGTACCACAGGGTGTGGATGGCGCGCTTGAGCACGCTGGTGTAGGCCACATCGAAGTCGTAACCCTCGGCCTTGAGCAGCTTGCCGGCCGACATGGCCTGGGAGACGCCGGTGGGGGTGAGGTCGACGTCGGTCCAGCCGGTGAAGCGGTTTTCCAGGTTCCAGGTCGATTCGCCGTGGCGGATGAGCACGAGTTTGTACATGGTGGAGGGCGGTTACGGGACGGTTACGGGGGCAGGGCAGGGGCAAATGGACCGTGCCTGGCAGCGATCAGTCCGTCATTTTAAAATCAGGACTTTGCACTTACAGACTCCAACAAGGAATATTGTGAAATTCATACTCGACAACTGGTCGCTGATCCTGGTGTGCCTGACCTCCGGCCTGTTGCTGGCCTGGCCCGCCATCCGGGGTGCTGCCGGCGGTTCCCTGACCCCGGGCGCTGCCGTGCAGCTGATCAACCGTGAGAAAGCCGTGGTGATCGACGTCTGCGAGGCTGGCGAATATGCGGCCGGCCACGTCAGCGGCGCCAGGCACATCCCCCTGTCCCAGCTGGCCAACCAGCTTCCCGGGGTGGTGAAGAACAAGGACGTGCCCGTGATCTTCGTGTGCCAGAGCGGCATGCGTTCCGGCAGCGCTGCCCGCATTGCCAAGGGCCTGGGTTACAGCAAGCCGCTGTCGCTGGGCGGGGGCTTGTCCAGCTGGCGTGCCGCCAGCCTGCCGGTCGAGAAGGGGTGACACCATGCAAGTTGTGAAGATGTACACCACGGCGGTCTGCCCTTATTGCGTGCGCGCCAAGCAGCTCCTGAAGTCCAGGGGCGTGGAGCAGATCGAGGAAATCCGCATCGACGCCGATCCCCAGGCGCGCGATCACATGATGGAAATCACCGGCCGGCGTACCGTGCCGCAGATTTTCATCGGTGCCACCCACGTGGGCGGTTGCGACGACCTGATGGCGCTGGATGCCCAGGGCGGTCTGGCCCCGCTGCTGCAAGCGGCCTGAAGTCGCGCTGAACCCCTTCCACGGCCTGAGATAATCGGGCCCATCCGATCGCGAGCCCGCTCGGTGTTTTCCGGGCGGGCTCTATTCTTTTGACCAGAAAGTTAGCCATGGCCGACCAGCAAGAACCCGTATTCCAGATCCAGCGCGTTTACCTCAAGGAGGCTTCGCTGGAGCAGCCCAATTCACCGGCCATCCTGCTGCAGGGTGAGCAGCCCTCGGTCGACATCCAGATCGGCGTCGAGGCCCAGCCGGTGGCCGAGGGGGTCTTCGAGGTGTGCGTGACGGCCACCGTGCATACCCGGATCGCCGAGAAGACCGTGTTCCTGGTCGAGGCCAAGCAGGCCGGCATCTTCGAGATCCGCAACCTGGCCGAAGAGCAGATGGGGCCCATCGTCGGCGTGGTCTGCCCGCAGATCGTCTTCCCCTACCTGCGTGGCAACGTGGCCGACATCGTCCAGCGTGCCGGCTTCCCGCCCGTGCACCTGGCGGAGATCAATTTCCAGGGCATGTACGAGCAGCAGCAACAGCAGCCGGGCGCCGAGATCAAGATCCAGTAAGGGCGTACCCCTTCTGTCTCACCCAAGCTGTCCCGGACCATGAAGATCCTCGTGCTCGGTGCCGGTGCCTGGGGAACGGCCTTGGCCATGAGTGCCAGCCAGAACCCGCAGTCGTCCCATGAGGTCATCCTGTGGGCGCGTGACGCGGCACAGGCGGCCGCCATGCAGTCCGCGCGGGTCAACGCGCGTTATCTGCCGGGTTTGCCCTTGCCCCCCTCCCTGCGCGTGATCGATGGCCCGGCCGATGGCCTGGCCGCTCTGGTGCAGGGCCAGGATCTGGTGGTGATCGGCACCCCGATGGCCGGTTTGCGCGGCGTGCTGCAGCAGATCCAGGCTTGCGAACAGCCCGTGGCCTGGTTGTGCAAGGGCTTCGAGCCGGGCGTCCAGGGCCTGCTGGCGCATGAAATCCAGGCCGAGGTGGCGCCCCGGCTGCAGGCCGGCGTGCTGAGCGGCCCGAGTTTTGCGCTGGAGGTGGCGCGCGGCCAGCCCACTGCCCTGGTGGCGGCCAGCCGCCATGCCGCCGTGCGCGAACGCCTGGTGCAGGCTTTCCACAGCCCGACCTTGCGCGTTTATGACAACGAGGACATCGTGGGTGTCGAGGTGGGCGGGGCCGTCAAGAACGTGCTGGCCATTGCCACCGGCCTGTGTGACGGCCTGAACCTGGGCCTGAACGCCCGTGCCGCGCTGATCACGCGCGGCCTGGCCGAGATGACGCGCCTGGGCCTGGCCCTGGGCGCGCGGGCCGAGACCTTCATGGGCCTGTCGGGCCTGGGTGATCTGGTGCTGACCGCCACCGGCGATCTCAGCCGCAACCGCAAGGTGGGCCTGCTGCTGGCCCAGGGCCAGACGCTGGCGCAGGCCGTGGCCTCGCTGGGCCATGTGGCCGAAGGCGTGTACTGTGCCCGTACCGTGGTGCAGCGGGCGCTAAGCCTGGGCGTGGACATGCCCATCGCCCAGGGCGTGGTGGCCCTGCTGGACGGTCGCATGCGGCCCGACCAGGCCGTGGCCGCCCTGATGGGGCGCACACCCGGCTCCGAAGTCAAATAAACGCCCGACCCGCCGTGGCGGGCAGGCTTCAGGCGCCGTCGCGCGCGATACGCGCTGTGATGTGGGCGATCGCTTCTTCCACCTGGTCCACCAGAATCAGGCACAGGTCGCCTTCGCCCAGGCGGTCCATGGCGGTGTCGATGGCCAGGAACTCGCCGCGGATCTCATGCACGTCGCGCGTGCGTTTGGCTTCAGTCAGTCCCGCACGCAGCAGGGCGAGTACCTCGCCGTCGGCCCGGCCGCGCTGGCAGGCGTCCTCGAACAGGACGATCTGGTCAAAGGCATCGCCCAGGATGCGGGTCTGCTCGCGGATGTCCTCGTCGCGGCGGTCGCCGGCACCGCTGATGACCACCGAGCGGCGCTGGGCCGGCATGGCGCCCACGGCCTGTACCAGGGCCAGCATGGCGTCCGGGTTGTGGCCGTAGTCGGCGATCACCGTGGCACCCCGGTAGCGGAACAGGTTGAAGCGGCCCTGGGCGTTGTTGGCGTCGTTGTCGAAGTTGGCCAGGCCCTGGCGTATCAGTGCCCAGTCCAGGCCCAGGGCCCAGGCGGCACCGACCGAGGCCATGACGTTCTCTACCTGAAAGCCGATGGTCCCGCCCAGGGTCAGCGGCACGGCGGCCAGCGGCAGCCGGTGCTGGACCTTGCCTTCGGCAGCGACCAGATGGCCGTCCTCCACGTAAACCGCGCGTTTACCCTGGGCCAGGTGGGTGGCCATGACCGGGTTGTGCCGATCGAGGGCGAAGTAGGTCACCAGGCCGCTGCGGCATTGGCTGGCCATGGCCGCGACGATGGGGTCGGTGGCGTTCAGCACGGCGGTGCCCTGGTCGGAGATGTTCTGCACGATGACGCGCTTGAGGACCGCCAGGTCTTCCACCGTGGTGATGAAGTTCAGTCCCAGGTGGTCGCCACTGCCGACATTGGTGACCACGGCCACGTCGCAGCGGTCGAAGGCCAGACCCTCGCGCAGCATGCCGCCGCGGGCGGTCTCCAGCACAGCCGCGTCCACATCGGGGTGTTGCAGCACGCTGCGTGCGCTCTTGGGGCCGCTGCAGTCGCCCGTGTCGATGCGTTCGCCATCGATGTAGACGCCATCGGTGCTGGTCATGCCCACGCGCAGATTGTTCTGCGTCAGCAGGTGGGCAATGAGTCGCACGGTGGTGGTCTTGCCGTTGGTGCCGGTCACGGCCACCAGCGGGATGCGGCCGTTTTCCCCTTCGGGGAACATGGTGGAGATGATGGCCTCGCCGACCGGTCGGCCCTTGCCGTAGGACGGGGAGAGGTGCATGCGCAGGCCCGGTGCGGCGTTGACTTCCACCACACCGCCGCCGGTTTCTTCCAGCGGCTGCAGGATGCTGTCGCAGACCATGTCGACACCGCAGATGTCCAGCCCCACCATCTTGGCGGCGATGATGGCGCGGTGCGCCACTTCCGGGTGCACGTCGTCGGTCACGTCGGTGGCGGTGCCGCCGGTGGACAGGTTGGCGTTGTGGCGCAGCGCGACGCGCCGGCCGCGTGCAGGCACCGAATCGGCGCTCAGTCCCTGGCCGGCCAGGCAGGCCTGGGCGATGTCGTCGAAGCGGATCCTGGTCAGCGAGGTCGAGTGGCCCGTGCCGCGGCGAGGGTCCTGGTTGACCTGGTCCACCAGTTGGCGCACGGTGTGCTCGCCATCTCCCACCACCGTGGGCGGATCGCGGCGGGCTGCGGCGACCAGCTTGTTGCCCACCACCAGCAGGCGGAAATCGTTGCCGGGCAGGAAGCGCTCGACCAGGATCTCGCTGTCATATTCAGCCGCGGCGGCATAGGCCTTGAGCAGCTGTTCGTGGGTGGTGATATTGACCGTGACGCCCTTGCCCTGGTTGCCGCTCTTGGGCTTGATCACCACGGGCAGGCCGATTTCGCCCGCAGCGGCCCAGGCTGCCTCGGCCGAGGTGATCTCGCGCCCCAGCGGCACCGGTACGCCCGCGCTGGCCAGCAGTTTCTTGGTGAGCTCCTTGTCCTGCGCGATCGATTCGGAGATCGCACTGGTCACGTCCATCTCCGCCGCCTGGATGCGGCGCTGTTTGCTGCCCCAGCCGAACTGGATCATGCTGCCCGAGGTCATGCGGCGGTAGGGAATGCTGCGTGCGGTCGCGGCGTCGGCAATGGAGCCGGTGCTGGGGCCCAGGCGCACGTCCTCATCGAGCTCGCGCAACTGGCCCAGCGCAGCGGCCAGGTCAAAGGGCGTGTCCTCCAGGGCAGCCCGGCACAGCTGCTGCGCCAGTTCCAGCGCCAGGCGGCCGACGGCCTCCTCGGAGTATTCGACCACCACCTGGTAGACGCCGGGCTCCACCGTGGGCGTGGTGCGGCTGAAGGTGACTGGGCAGCCGGCCTGGGCCTGCAGGCACAAGGCAGCGACTTCCAGCACATGGGCCAGGGGCACGGTGTCATCGTGGCCGGTCGGGGCCAGCGGCAGAATCTGCGGAAAGCGCGAACGCAGGCGCATGCCAAAGTTCTGGCGCGGACTCAGTTCGCACTCGGCCGGCGTGCAGTGGACGACGGCCTCGATGGCGGTGTGGTGGCTCCAGAGATTGGGGCCGCGCAGGGCGCGGATACGTTTGACTTCCATGTCAGTGATCGCTGGTGAGGTTGGCCTTGAAGGTGCGCAGGCCGGCGCCAATCAGTTCGGGTTTGACGTCCAGTGCCCAGGCGGCGGCCACGGCGGCCATCACCATGTCGGGCTTGGCGGCCTTGTTGGGGCTGAGTGTGTCCAGCGGGATTTCGCTGATTTCATCCAGGCCCTGGGCCAGCACGATGTGCCGTTCGCGCAGGAACACGGTGCGCTCGCCCTGCTGGCGGTGCTGGGCAATCGCCGGCAGCTGGGCATCCGGCCCGTAGAAGATGACCTGGCCATCGCACAGCGCAGCCATCCCGACCACACGCGGATCGGCCGCATTGAGCACGGCCGTGCCGGTGGGCAGGATCACGTCGACCTGGGTGCGCACCACGTTGTAGAGCTTCTCGGCGTCGTCGATGTAGAACTCGGCCAGCTCCTCCTGGCCGTCCAGGTCGGTCACCACGCCCACGGTGCAGCGGTCGTAGGCCAGGCCTTCGCTGAGGATGGCGCGGTGGCTGTGCTCGAACACCGCGGCTTCCAGCGAGCGGTTGATCAGCAGGCGCTGGCCGCTGGCCCAGTCCGAGCCGTCGCGGGTCTCGACCTGGCGGGGACCGAGGAAGAAGCCGTCACGGCAGGCCAGGCCGACCTGGGTGCCGTTGATGTGCAGCAGCCAGTTCACCAGGCGGGCGACACGGGTGGTGTTGCGGCTGCCGGTGATGCCGACGATGGGAATGCGGCCCTGCCCCTCGCCAGGGAAGAGGTGGGCCACGATGGCCTGGCCGACATTGCGCGGCTGGCCTTCGGCCGGTTTCAGGTGCATCAGCAGGCCGGGGCCGGCGTTGACCTCGATGATGGCGCCGCCCTGCTCGGCCAGCGGCCTGGAGATGTCGGGGGTGACCAGATCGATGCCGGCGATGTCCAGGCCGACCACACGCGCGGCCAGTGCGGCCGCGGCTGCCACCTTGGGGTGCACCTGGTCGGTCACGTCGTAGGCCAGGTCGCCGTGGCGGCGGATCAGCACGAGCTGGCCGGCAGCCGGCACGGAGCTGCCGCTGTAGCCCTGGCGTGCCAGTTCGAGCTGGGCGATCGGCTCCTTGTCCAGGATCAGCGGCTCCAGCGGGAATTCCTCGGCCTCGCCGCAACGCGGGTCGCTGTTGATCTGGCTGTCGATCAGCTGCAGGACGGTGGAGCGGCCGTCGCCGGTGACGGTCTGCTTCTTGCCACGGGTGGCCGCCACAACCTGCTTGCCCACCACCAGCAGGCGATGGGCTTCGCCTTCGATGAACTTTTCCACCAGCACGCCGCTGCCTTCGGTGTCGGCGGCATGCCAGGCTTTTTCGACGTCTTCGCGCGTGTGCAGATCGGTGAAGACGCCGCGACCGTGGTTGGCGTCGGTGGGCTTGACCGTGACCGGCACGCCGATGTCCTGTGCGACGTCCCAGGCCTTTTCGGGGCTGTCGACTTCCTCGCCCTCGGGCACGGGCACGCCGCAGGACTGCAGCAACTCCTTGGTCAGTTGCTTGTCGCTGGCAATGCTTTCGGCGATCGCGCTGGTCTGGTCGGTTTCGGCGGTCCAGATGCGGTGCTGCTGCGCGCCATAACCCAGTTGCACCAGATTGCCGTCATTCAGGCGGATGTGGGGGATGCGCCGGTCGGTCGCGGCCTCGACGATATGGGCGGTGCTCGGGCCCAGGCAGAGGCGGTCGCAGAGCTCGCGCAGGCGGGTCACGGTGGCCGCGACGTCATACGGCCGGTCTTCGATGGCGGCCAGCAGCAGATCGTGCCCGGCCTGCAGCGCGGCACGGCCGACCTCCTCCTGGCGGGTACGGAAGGCCATCTTGTAGATGCCGTGGACCGAGGTCATGCGCGTCTTGCCGAAACCCGTGGGCATGCCGGCCAGGTTCTGCAACTCCAGGCAGATGTGCTCCAGGATGTGGCCGGCCCAGGTGCCGTCACGCAGCCGTTCCAGGAAACCGCCGACCTCGCCCACGCCGCAGCGGTGCTGGGCCAGACCGGGGAGCAGGGCGGTCAAACGCTCGTAAAATCCGGGGATGGCATTGGACGGCCGGTCTTCCAGCTCTCCCAGGTCCAGCCAGGCTTCGATGACCGGACGGTAGGTCCAGATATTGGGGCCGCGCAGATGGCTGACCCGCAGAATTTGAAGGTTTTTTTGAGTCATGAAGCTAGGCAGGGCGAACTCTCGGTCCCTGCGATGGTTGCACGCTGGTTTGGCCAGATCGTGCTGAGGCTGCGGTAGGTCTCCAAATTGCTGTGCATAAAACGGGGACAATCGGCATCAGTAAATCCCACCCCAGGTTCCGGACTCCATGACTCGTGTGACCCCGTCAGCAACCCTATTATCTTTCAGCGACGTTCCGGCGGAATGGCTGGCTGAAATACGCCCGCAACTGCGTCCTGAAGAGAACGTTCTGGCGCTGCTGGAGGTTGACCTGGACACCCGGCTGCAGTTCGGCCGTGGCCTGCTGATCGCGACCGGACAGCGACTGCTGGCACGCGATCCGGGCCAGACGGCCTGGGTCAGCTGGGACTACCAGCCCGGGCTCCGGCTCGGCCAGCACGACCACGCCGGCGTCGGGCACCTGGAGTTGCTGGACGGCCAGGGGCGGCTGGCGCACTGGTGTTACACCCTGGGACAAAATCTGCAGGCCGTGCGCCTGGCCGAGCAGGTGGGCCGCCAGTTGCGCAGCCTGAGCACGGGCCAGCCCGTGCCGGCGCCGGTGGACCACGAATGCCCGACCTGCAAGGCGCCGCTGGACCCCGGGCAGGACGAATGCCCGATCTGCGCCAAGGTCATCCATACCCCGCCCTCGACCTGGACCCTGCTGCGCCTGTGGCGCTTTGCCCGGCCCTACAAAGGCCAGCTGCTGCTGGGTTTCATCCTGACCCTGCTGGGCACGGCGGCCAGCCTGGTGCCACCCTACCTGACCATGCCACTGATGGACGAGGTGCTGATCCCTTTCCAGAACGGGCAACAGATCGATCCGAAGCTGGTGGGCTGGTACCTTGGGGGCCTGTTCGTGGCGGCCTTCGTGGCCTGGGGCCTGACTTGGGCCAAGACCTACATCCTGGCCCTGGTGTCCGAGCGCATCGGCGCCGACCTGCGCACCACCACCTACGACCACCTGCTGCGCCTCTCGCTCGAGTACTTCGGCGGCAAGCGCACCGGCGACCTGATGGCGCGCATCGGCAGCGAGACCGACCGCATCTGCGTCTTCCTCTCCCTGCACCTGCTGGACTTCTTCACCGACCTCATCATGCTGCTGATGACGGCGGCCATCCTGTTCTCCATCAACCCCTGGCTGGCCCTGGCCACCCTGGTGCCGCTACCCGTCATCATGTGGATGATCCACGCGGTGCGGCACCGCCTCAAGACCGGTTTCGAGAAGATCGACCGCACCTGGTCCGAGGTCACCAGCGTGCTGGCCGACACCATTCCCGGCATCCGCGTGGTCAAGGCCTTTGCCCAGGAAAAACGCGAATCGGCCCGTTTCCACGAGGCCAACCGCCTCAACCTGCAGGTCAATGACCGCATCAACAAGATATGGGCGCTGTTCGCCCCCAGCATCTCCTTCCTGACCGAGGTCGGCCTGCTGGTGGTCTGGGGCTTCGGGGTCTGGCTGGTGGCGCACGAGCAGACCACGGTGGGCGTGCTCACGGCCTTCATCGCCTACATCAGCCGCTTCTACGGCCGGCTCGACGCCATGAGCCGTATCGTCTCCTGGACGGAGAGCTCGGCCTCGGCCACCAAGCGCATCTTCGACATCCTGGACCATGTCTCCAGCGTGCCCGAGCCGGCGCAACCGGTGCACCTGCAGCAGGTGCAGGGCCGCATCGAGGTGCGCGACGTGGGCTTCCGCTACGGCAACCGCGAGGTCAACCGCGGCATCAACATCACCATCGAGCCCGGCCAGATGGTGGGGCTGGTGGGTCACAGCGGTTCGGGCAAGAGCACCCTGGTCAACCTGATCTGCCGCTTCTATGACGTGACCGAGGGCTCGATCCGCATCGACGGCGTCGACATCCGTTCCCTGCCCGTGGCCGAGTATCGCGGCAACATCGGCCTGGTGCTGCAGGAGCCCTTCCTCTTTTTCGGCACCATCGCCGAGAACATCGCCTACGGCAAACCCGACGCCACGCGCGAGCAGATCATGGCGGCGGCGCGCGCCGCGCATGCGCACGAATTCATCCTGCGCCTGCCGCAGGGTTACGACTCCATCGTCGGTGAACGCGGCCAGGGCCTGTCGGGTGGCGAGCGCCAGCGCATCTCGATTGCGCGCGCCCTGCTGATCGACCCGCGCATCCTGATCCTCGACGAGGCCACGGCCTCGGTGGACTCCGAGACCGAGAAGGAAATCCAGAAGGCGCTGGATAACCTGGTGCAGGGCCGCACGACGATTGCCATCGCCCACCGCCTCTCTACCCTGCAGCGCGCCGACCGCCTGGTGGTGCTGGACCGCGGACAGGTGGTGGAGGAGGGCACGCACGACGAGCTCATGGCGCGCCAGGGCGCCTACTACAACCTCTACCAGGCGCAGGCGCGCAACGTGGACACCGACATGGATGACGCCGAGGCGGAAGTGAACCCGGAACGCAAGGACGACGCCAAATGAACTCGCGCCCCATCCTGAACCTGACGCAGACGGCAGCGACCCTGACACGCAATGCCTATGGCAAGCTGGCGCTGACCGGGGCTGATGGCCAGATCCGCGTCGGCGTGGTACCAGTGCGCGCCTTTCCCATCCAGGCCCCGGAACGCGACATCTCCCTGCTGGATGCGGACGGCCATGAGGTGGCCTGGATCGATGAACTGGCTCGTGTGCCCGAGCCGGCCCAGGGCCTGATCCGCGCCGCCCTGGCCGAGCGCGAGTTCATGCCCGAGATCCGCGCCATCCTGGGCGTGAGCAGTTTTTCCACGCCCAGCACCTGGCAGGTGCGCACCGACCGCGGTGATACGTCCTTTGTGCTCAAGGGCGACGAGGACATCCGCCGTCTGGCCGGCAACACCCTGCTGGTGACAGATACGCACGGCATCCAGTTCCTGATCCGTGACATGACTGCGCTGGACCGCGAGAGCCGGCGCCTGCTCGATCGTTTCAAGTAAGCCGGCGCCGCCCGGCCTTTGCACATGACCCCTGTTTTTGACTATTCCGATGTCGCCCTGCGCACCCTGGCCCAGGCCGACGTGGCCCGCGCCCTGCAGGAGGACGTGGGCAGTGGTGACCTGACCGCCGGCCTGATCGCCCCGGCACGCCAGGCGCATGCGCGCATCCTCGCGCGCGAGAGCGCCGTGATTTGCGGCAGCGCCTGGGCCGAGGCCGCGCTGCAGCAGGTGGTGCCCGAAGCCCGCTTGACCTGGCATGTGCGCGACGGCCAGCGCTGCGCGGCCGATCAGGTGGTGCTGGACATCAGCGGCCCGGCGCGTGGCCTGCTCACGGCCGAGCGCACGGTGCTTAATTTCCTGCAATTGCTCAGTGCCGTGGCCACCAAGACGGCAGAGTATGTGGCTGCCGTGAACAGCGTGCCAGGTAACCGCGCGCAGATCGTGGACACGCGCAAGACCCTGCCCGGCCTGCGCCTGGCGCAGAAGTACGCGGTCGTTTGCGGGGGCGGCGCCAACCACCGCATCGGCCTGTACGACGCGGTGCTGGTCAAGGAAAACCACATCGCTGCCGCCGGCGGTGTGACGGCCGTGCTGCAACGCGCAGCTGCCGTGGCACCCTCGGCCAAGTTTGTCGAGATCGAGGTCGAGACCCTGGCCCAGTTGCAAGAAGCCCTGCAGGCCGGTGCCACCATGGTGCTGCTCGACAATATGGGCCTGGACATGCTGCACGAGGCCGTGCGCCTGAATGCCGGGCGCGCCATCCTGGAGGTCTCGGGGGGCGTGAACATGGGCACGGTGCGTGACATCGCCGCCACCGGCGTGGACCGCATTTCCATTGGAGCCCTGACCAAGGACGTCAAGGCGGTCGACTTTTCCATGCGCTTTACGGAGTTGTGATGAATACGACCAGCAAGGTCATCGACGTCGAATACGAGCAGCCCGAGTCCGCGCAGGGCGACGGCGCGGTCTGCTCCACGCATCACGCCTGGGCGCGCGTGCCCACCGAACCCGGCCCGGCCGAACGTGCGGCGCTGAAGGACAGGATCCGTCGCCTGCTCAAGGAGAAAAACGCAGTGATGGTCTCGCACTACTACGTGCACCCTGACCTGCAGGACCTGGCCGAGGAGACCGGCGGAATTGTCAGCGACTCGTTGGAGATGGCGCGCTTCGGCCGCGACCATGCGGCGCAGACGCTGGTGGTCTCGGGGGTGCGCTTCATGGGCGAAACCTCCAAGATCCTCTCGCCGCACAAGCGCGTGCTCATGCCCGACCTGGACGCGACCTGTTCGCTGGACCTGGGCTGCCCGATCGACGAATTCAGCGCGTTTTGCGACGCGCACCCGGACCGCACCGTGGTGGTCTACGCCAATACCAGCGCGGCCGTGAAGGCGCGCGCCGACTGGCTGGTGACGTCCAGCTGCGCGCTGGACATCGTGCGTGCATTGAAAGAGCAGGGCCAGAAGATCCTCTGGGCGCCGGACCGCCACCTGGGTGGCTACATCGAGCGTGAAACCGGTGCCGACATGCTGATGTGGAACGGCTCCTGCATCGTGCACGACGAGTTCAAGAGCTTCGAACTGGAAGAACTCAAGAAGGAACACCCCAGGGCCAAGGTGCTGGTGCATCCGGAGTCGCCCGCCGCCGTGGTGGCGCTGGCTGACGCGGTGGGCTCCACTTCGGGCATCCTCAAGGCCGCGCAGGAGATGGACGCGCCGGAGTTCATCGTCGCCACCGACAAGGGCATGATGCACAAGCTGCGCACGCTCAACCCCGGCAAGATCTTCATCGAGGCGCCGACTGCCGGCAACAGCGCCACCTGCAAGAGTTGCGCGCACTGCCCCTGGATGGCCATGAACAGCCTGGCCGGCGTGGCCCAGGTGCTGGAGAGCGGCGCCAACGAGATCCAGGTGGACCCGGCGCTGATCCCTCGCGCCCGTGTGCCGATCGACCGCATGCTGGCCTTCACGGCGGCGCTCAAGGCCGGCCGGCCGGTGGCGGGCCTGGTGCCCCATATCGGCGCGGCCTGAGCGCGACGGCATAATCGGCGCCAAGGAGTCGATCCATGTCTCGCAACGTACTTGCCGTCTACCCCGGCACCTTCGATCCCATGACCCTGGGCCACAGCGATGTGGTGCGCCGGGCCGCCCAGCTGTTTGACCGTGTCATCGTGGGGGTTGCCGTGGCCCATCACAAGAAGACCATGTTCACGCTGGAGGAGCGCATGGCCATGGTGCGCGAGGTCATGCACGACCAGCCCAATGTGGTGGTCGAGAGTTTCTCGGGCCTGCTGCGTGACTTTGTCGTGGGGCGCGGTGCCAAGGTCGTCATCCGCGGCCTGCGCGCGGTGACCGATTTCGACTACGAGTTCCAGCTCGCTGGCATGAACCGCAGCCTCATGCCCGAGGTCGAGACGGTTTTCCTCACGCCCAGCACGAGCTACCAGTTCATCTCCAGCACCCTGGTGCGCGAGATCGCCACCCTGGGCGGTGAGGCCGAGAAATTCGTCGATCCTGTGGTGGCGCAGCGCCTGGCGGAAAAGGTGCGCAGCTTCGGGCGCGAATAAGCCGGGCCTGGTCCCCGGCCGGTGGCGGCGGCACGTAATGGCCTGCGGGTCGAAGGGGATGGCATGAACGAGCGCATCAACGAACTGCTGGCCCAGATCTCGGCCCTGGAGGACGAGCTGCGCAGCGCCGTGCAGGCGCGCGAGCAGCAGGTGGCCTACAGGATCCATGGCAAACGTGTCGAATTCGAGCAGTCCGTCCGGCAGGCGCACCAGCGCCTGCGCACGAGTCTGCTGTTCTGGATCTTCAGGAACCGGCCGCTCAACCTGCTCACGGGGCCCATCATCTACGGCATGATCCTGCCGCTTTTGCTGCTGGATGCGTGTGTCACGCTGTATCAGGCGATCTGCTTTCCGGTGTATCGGGTCGAGAAGGTCCGTCGGGCCGAGTACTTCGTCTATGACCGCCAGCAACTGGCCTACCTGAACCTCATCGAGCGCTGGCACTGCACCTACTGCTCCTACGCCAACGGCCTGCTGGCCTATGCCACCGAGATCGTGGCGCGCACCGAGCAGTACTTCTGCCCGATCAAACACGCGCGCAAGGTTGCTGGGCTGCATGCGCGTCATACGCGTTTCCTGACGTATGGGGACGCCGCGGACTACCCGGCGCGGCTGGAGGCCTTCCGTCAGTCCCTGGATGGACAGGCAGCCAGGCCGCCGACCCAGCCCGAATGAGCGTCGCTTGCCGACGGCCTGGCTCTCCCGGGTGTTTCAAGGTGCAAGCGCCACATCGCTGCCACACACGCGTCGCATAATTGACGCATGACCGAACTCATCCTGATCCGCCACGGCGAGACCGACTGGAACCGCGAATTGCGTTTCCAGGGGCAGCTGGATGTGCCGCTCAATGCCACCGGCCTGGAGCAGGCCCAGCGGGTGGCTGCCCGCCTGGCCCCGGAATCCATGCATCTGCTGGTCAGCAGCGATCTGCAGCGTGCCCTGCAAACGGCCCAGGCTGTCGCCGGGCGTTGCGCGCAGCCGCTGGATCCGGTCCTGGACGCTGCGCTGCGCGAGCAGCATTTCGGCGTGGTGGAGGGTTTGCGTGTGCCGGACATCCAGCGGCAGCACCCGCAGGCCTGGGATCAGTGGGTGCGTTTCGAGGCCGACTTTGCCTTCGAGGGCGGTGAGAGCACGCGTGCCTTCCATGCCCGCGTGCTGGCGGCCCTGCGTGCCCTGGCACGACGCCATCCGGAGCAGACGCTGGCGGTGGTGACGCATGGTGGGGTGCTGGACATGGTCTACCGCAGTGCCTTGGGGCTGGCGCTGTCCGGCCCACGGGTCAGCGACATTCCCAATGCCGGCATCAACCGCGTGCGTCTGCTGGGCGAGGCGATCGAGATCATCGACTGGGCCGATACGCGCCACCTGGCGGATCTGCCCCCGCAGCCGGTTTATGACCAGCAGCGCCTGGCACGCGAGCGCACCGCGGCCGAGCGGGTCGCTGCCCCGGAGGCAGATCCGGCCTGATCGCATCGGGGTCATGGGGCTGCGGGGATAATCGGATCACCATGGCCCTGCTGATCACCGACGAATGCATCAATTGCGATGTCTGCGAGCCCGAGTGCCCGAACCAGGCGATCTATCTCGGGCCGGAGATCTATGAAATCGATCCGGCACGCTGTACCGAGTGTGTGGGCCATTTCGACCAGCCCCAGTGTGTTCAGGTCTGCCCTGTGGCCTGCATCCCGGTGAACCCGGATTACGTGGAAGACCGCGAAACCCTGTGGCAGAAATACCGGCGCCTGCAGGCCGAGGCACAGGGCGCAGCGGCAGCGTCCGCCAAACCTCCCGCAAGCTGAGCCGCTTGGCTCACTTGGCCGTCGCTGGCGCGCGATAGGCCGGCAGTTTGTCCTTGGCTGGCGCTGTCTTGCTCTTGTTCGTGGCGGATTTCTTGGCGTCTTTTTCCGTAGTGCGCTCGGCCTTGGCGGTCTGCTCGGCCGCGCGAAGGGCGGCCGCCTCTTCCTTTTGCCGGGTCTTTTCCATCGTATCGGCACTGCGTTGTTCGCGCTTGACGCTGGCCTCACGGGCCTTGCGCTGCTCGGGGCTGCGGCTGTCGGTGGCGTCAATGGCGTTGCCGCCGGGGCAGGGCTGCTGGCTGTAGCTGTTGCCGCAGCGGTAGACCGTCTGCGCCTGGGCCGTTGCGGCCAGGACCAGGGGGAGCAGCAGGAGGGCGATGCGGTGTGACGGCAACTTCATGCGGGGTCTCCTTGGGTAGGCTGGGGCGCCGGCCGGGGGGGCTTGGGGCGGGGGGGCTTGCTGGTGTGGATCAGCATGGTGGCTTTTTCCATCTCGCCGGCCAACAGGTCCGGCAGCGCTTTGACCGAGCGTGTGATGCAGTCCTCGATGGCGGTGCGGTGTTCGGGCGAGGGTTTTTTGAGCACCCAGTTCACCACTTCGGCTTTCACGCCCGGGTGGCCGACGCCGATGCGCAGGCGCCAGTAGTCGTCGGTGCCCAGCCTGGCATGGATGTCGCGCAGGCCGTTGTGGCCGGCGTGGCTGCCGCCGAACTTGAGCTTGACCTGGCCCGGCACGATGTCGAGTTCGTCGTGCGCGACGAGGATTTCCTCGGGCTGGATCTTGAAGAAGCGCGCCAGCGCCGCCACCGATTTGCCCGATTCGTTCATCCAGGTCTGCGGCGCGAGCAGCCAGACGGTCTGGCCCCGGACGGTGGTGCGTGCCACCAGGCCGTGGTAGCTCCTGTCCATGACCGGGCTGACCTTGAGCTCGCGTGCCACGGCCTCGATCCACCAGAAGCCGGCGTTGTGCCGGGTGGCCTCGTATTCGGGGCCGGGGTTGCCCAGGCCGACAAACAGTTTGATCATGCGCGGATTATCCGTGCATCGCGGTGACGCGGCCCACTTCGGCAGGTCAAAAAAAACGGCCCACCGAAGTGGGCCGTTGACTTCAAGCCACAGGGGCTTATTTCTTGGCGGCGGGCGCCTTGGCAGCCGGTGCGGCAGCCTTGGCGGGTGCAGCCTTGCCGCCAGCGGCCGGGGCCGCTGCAGCGTCGGCCGCAGCCGGGGCGGCTTCGGCAGCGTCTGCGCCAGCCACCATCACCACCG
Organism: Rhodoferax sp. BAB1; assembly: GCF_013334205.1. Taxonomy (NCBI): domain Bacteria; kingdom Pseudomonadati; phylum Pseudomonadota; class Betaproteobacteria; order Burkholderiales; family Comamonadaceae; genus Rhodoferax; species Rhodoferax sp. BAB1. Next base: position 385,611 of record NZ_CP054424.1, read on the forward strand.
AAACCACCACCGGGTTGGCCTTGCCATGGGTCACGGCGGTCACGCCCTTGGGCAGCTTGATGTCGGACAGGTGCAGCGAGCCACCCTTTTTCAGGCCGCTCAGGTCCACGGCGATGAACTCGGGCAGATCGGATGGCAGGCACAGCACTTCGATTTCGGTCAGCACGTGGTTGGCAATGCAACCATCGTTCTTAACGGCCGGCGAGTTCTCGTCGCCGCTGAAGTGGAAGGGCACCTTCATGTGCAGCTTGGTGTTGGCGTCCACGCGCTGGAAGTCGATGTGCAGCACCAGGGGCTTGAAGGGGTGCATCTGCACGTCACGCAGCAGAACCTGGTTGCTCTTGCCGTTCAGTTCCATCTCGAGGATGGACGAGTGGAAGGCTTCCTTCTTCAGGGCATGCCACAGGGCGTTGTGGTCGAGCTCGACCAGTTGCGGCTCGGCGGCACCGCCGTAGACGATACCGGGCGTACGGCCCGTGGTGCGGAGACGGCGGCTCGCACCCGTACCCTGCTTGGCGCGCTCAAAAGCGACGAATTTCATAGTTCACTCCATTTGGAGTCCACCGCGACCAGTGGGACTCCGGTTCAACAAAGGCCCGTCGCATCCAGGACGCGTGCGGGCCCGCTTTTTGTCCGGATCAGAAAAGGTCTTCCTGGTCCGAGAACAAACTCATGACCGACTCGCCCTTGGCGATGCGGTGGATGGTTTCCGCAATCAGCGGTGCCACGTTCATCTGGCGTATCTTGGGGCAGCTGGCGGCAGCGGGGCTCAGCGGGATGGTGTTGGTCACCACCACTTCGTCCAGCGCCGTGCCCTGGGACAGGCGCTCGATGGCCGGGCCCGAGAAGATGGGGTGCGTGCAGTAGGCATAGACCTTCTTGGCGCCGCGCTCCTTCAGCACCTCGGCCGCCTTCACCAGCGTGCCGGCGGTGTCGATCATGTCGTCCATGATCACGCAGTTGCGCCCGTCGATCTCGCCGATCACGTGCATCACTTCGCTGACATTGGCCTTGGGGCGCCGCTTGTCGATGATGGCCAGGTCGCAATTGAGCTGCTTGGCCAGGGCGCGGGCGCGCACCACGCCGCCCACGTCGGGCGAGACCACGATCAGGTCCTCGTATTTCTTCTGGCGCAGGTCCGACAGCAGGATGGGCGAGGCATAGATGTTGTCGACCGGGATGTCGAAGAAGCCCTGGATCTGGTCGGCGTGCAGGTCCATGGTCAGCACGCGTGCCACACCCACAGCCTGCAGCATGTTGGCCACCACCTTGGCGGTGATCGGCACGCGGGTGGAACGCGGGCGGCGGTCCTGGCGGGCGTAGCCGAAATAGGGGATGACGGCGCTGATGCGCTCGGCCGAGGCGCGCTTGAGCGCATCGACCATGATCAGCAGCTCCATCAGCGAGTCGTTGGTCGGCGCACAGGTGGACTGCACGACGAAGACGTCGCGGGCACGCACGTTCTGGTTGATCTCGACCGTGACCTCGCCGTCGGAGAAACGGCCGACAGTGGCGGCACCCAGCGAAATACCGAGGTGCTTGGCAATGTCACCGGCCAATGCCGGATTGGCATTGCCCGTGAAGATCATGAAATCCGGGGATGGAGCGACCTGCATGAACGATCCGGCGATGAGCGATTAATGACGCAGAAAAAATTTGGCAGGGGAGAAAGGATTCGAACCTTTGCATGCTGGAATCAAAATCCAGTGCCTTAACCAACTTGGCGACTCCCCTACACAGGTCAACAGCTGAGAACAGCTGCCCACCGACTAACTCTCGCTGGTCGCCCAACCGACAAGCGGGTGGGTCTCCAGGCTGCAGCACAACCGGGCCTGCAAGGTGTCCGGCGCCTTCGGAACACACATGTCGGGCGGTGCCCACGCAAACACGGCACTTCCTGAGCCTGTCATCCGTCCGTCGAGCCCGAGGCTGGTGAGCCAATCAAGGGCCGACGTGACACCCGGGCAGAGCCGCTGGGCGACAGGTTGCAGGTCGTTGCGGGCTTCCTTCAGAAAAGCCTGCGGGTCTGCAGCAAAGCCTGAAATTGTAGCAGGAATACTGTCGCGCTTCAACGCCGGGTCCGAAAAAATCGCACCGGTTTCCAATCCCGCCTGGGGCTTGACCACCAGCACGTGGCGGCGCACCAGCGCCAGCGGGGTGATGGATTCGCCGATGCCCTCGACCCAGGCGTTGTGCCCGCGCAGGAAAAAGGGCACGTCAGCGCCCAGCTGCAGGCCGATGGCACAAAGTTGCTCCAGCGTGAGCTTGAGCTGCCACAGCCGGTTGAGCGCCAGCAGGGTGGAGGCGGCGTCCGAGGAACCGCCGCCCAAACCGGCCTGGGCCGGCAGGCGTTTCTCGATGGCGATGTGTGCGCCCTGGGTGTTGCCGCTGGCCGCCTGGAGGGCGCGCGCGGCGCGCAGGATCAGGTCGTCCGCCGGCAGCGGTGCCAGCAGGTCCTCGCGGCTGAGCTGGCCATTGGGGCGTTTCTCGAAATGCAAGGTATCGGCCCAGTCGATCAGCATGAAGACCGACTGCAGCAGGTGGTAGCCGTCGGCGCGCCGGCCCGTGATGTGCAGGAAGAGGTTGAGCTTGGCCGGGGCCGGGATGTCGTGGAGCGACTGCATGCTTGGGATGATCGGCTCAGGGTTCGATGATGAGCCGCAGTTCGGCCGCCGGTGCGGGCTGGCTGCGGCGGGCGACCAGGCGGCCGGCCTCCAGTTGCGACAGGTCGGCCAACCAGCCGTCGGCGGCGGCCGGGCGCCCCTGCAGCCATTCGAACAGGGCCGCGATGGGGATGGCCGTGCCGGTGGCTTCGGTGGCCAGGGCGTCGAGCGAGTCGAAGGCGCGGGTCTGCCCGTTGTTGCGCAGCAGGGCCTGTTGCGGGCTCCAGCGCAGTTGCGCCAGCGTGGTGCCCAAGGGCGTGGACAGCATCAGTTCGCCCGCACCGGGCTGGCCGCTGAGTTCGAAGCTGGCAAAAAAAGACGTCGGCTCCGGGGTGTTCTCGACCCGCAGGGCCAGGCGGCCACGCCAGAAGGTCTGGGGCTGGTCGTCGACAGCCACTGGCCGCACGAGGGGCTGGGCACAGCCGGCCAGCAAGGTGGCCAGGGTACAGGCCAGGAGGAAGCGCAGCCGGGCTGTCACGGTTTGACGCGCAGACGCTTGAGCGTTTCGACCAGGGTCTCGTTCTCTGCATTGAGCTGCAGCCCCTCGCGCCAGACGCTCAGGGCCTGCTCACGCTGACCCATGCTCCAGAACACTTCGCCCAGGTGCGCGGCGATCTCGGCGTCGGGGCGGGCGCGGTAGGCCTTTTGCAGCACGCGCAGGGCTTCGGCCTTGTTGCCGGCGCGAAACTCGACCCAGCCCAGGCTGTCCGTGATGAAGGGGTCATCGGGGGCGAATTCGAGGGCCTTGAGGATGAGCTGGCGTGCCTCGCCCAGACGCACACTGCGATCGGCGAAGGAATAGCCCAGCGCGTTGTAGGCGTGGTGGTACTGCGGTTTCTCGGCAATGATCCGCCGCAGCAGGCGCTCCATTTCCTCGGGGCGCCCCAGTTTCTCGGCCAGCGTGGCCTGGTCGTAGACCAGGTCGTAGTCTTTCGGGTCGTTTTGGGTGGCCTGCGCCAGCAGCTCATAGGCCTGCGCATAGAGCCTGTTGTCGCGCAGCAGCTGGACTTCGCTGGAGAGCTTGACGCGCGCGTCCGCGGGCGAGCGTTCGGGCAGATTGCGGATCAGCTCGCGTGCTTCGTCGATCCGGCCCTGGCGTGCCAGGATGCCGGCGCGACGGCTTTGCGTGCGCACCAGGTCTTCGGGGCTGCTGATCTTGCCCAGCCAGCTCTCCGCCTCTTTGTAGTCCTGGCGCTTTTCGGCGATCTGGGCCAGGGCCAGATAGGCCTGGGCCAGGGCACGGTTGGTTTCCTCCACCCCGTTGCCGTTGCGGCGCGCTGGCATCAGTTCCAGGAACTGCCTGAGCGAACGCTCGGCGTGGTCGAGCCGGTTGTCCTGCAGTTCCAGCGTGCCGCGGATCAGCCAGGCTTCGGCGTAGTCGGGCTTCTCGCTGGTGACGGCCTGTACCTGGCTGCCGGCTTCGGCGTAACGCTGGGCGTCGAGCAGCGCGCGTGCATAGGCCAGGCGCACTTCCACCAGGGGCCGGCCTTCCAGGTATTTGCGCACAATGGCTTCGGCCCCGGGCTGCTGGGGCGACATCAGGGCCAGGGCCAGCAGCACCGGGCCTTCGGCACGTGCATCCTGGGCCTGGCCACGCCGTGCAGCCTCCAGCGCGCCTGCGCTGTCGCCGCTTTCCAGGCGCATGCGCCCCACGGCGCTCCAGGCCGCGGCACCTGTGCCGTTGCTGCTGCCAAGGTGCTCGGCCAGGGCCTGTTCCAGCTTCTCGGCGGCGAGCTTCTTGTCGCTGCTGCGGGCAAAGTAACGCGGCAGCAGGGTGATGGTGAGGGCACGGTCCCTGGGCTCGGCCAGCGTGATCTCGCGCTTGAGCGGCTCCACCGTTTCGTCCAGCCGGTTCAGACCGATCAGGATCTGCAGCACATAACGGTTGGCGTCGCGCGAGTTGGGCTGGGCCTGCTTCCAGGCGCGTGCGGCCTCCAGCGCCGAGTCCCCGGCACGGGCCTGCAAGGCGATGTCGATGGCGCGCTGGTACAGCCGCACATCGTTGGTCTTGCGTGCAGCATCGAGGATCAGGGAATAACCGACGCCGGCTTCACCCCGTTGCGTGCTGAACTCGCCCACCAGCAGCTGATAAAAGAGTTCGCCATCCAGTGCCGAACTGGGCGGCGGGGTGGTGGGGGCCGGGTCCGGCTGTTGCGCATGGACCGTCAGGGCGGCCGTCAACAGCAGGGGGAGTAGACGTAAGCGTGGGAACATCAAACCATAATAATCCAAGCCAGCTATTCCCCTGCCTGACCGCTGCCATGCCTGAATTGCCCGAAGTCGAAGCCACGCGCCTGAGTTTTGCCGATCGCATCAGCGGGGCCGGCATCCTCTCGGCCTGGTGTGGCAAGCCCCTGCGCTGGCCGCTGGGGCTGCCCGTGGCCCGGCTTGCCGGGCACCGCGTGTTGGGGGTGCGCCGGCGTGGCAAGTACCTGCTGCTCGATCTGGACGCCGGTCTGCTGCTGCTGCACCTGGGCATGTCGGGCAGCCTGAGTTTTGGCACCAGCCTGCCGCCGCGAGGTGTGCACGACCATTTCGAGCTGGCCACCAGCCGCGGAACCCTGCGCCTGAACGACCCGCGCCGCTTCGGTGCCGTGGTCTGGGCGCCGGACCAGGATGCGCCCCAGGCGCGCAAGCTGCTGGGGGGGCTGGGCGTGGAGCCCTTGTCGGATGATTTCGATGCCGCGTCTTTCCATGCCGCCCTCAAGACACGCAAGGCGGCGATCAAGCAGGTGCTGCTGGCCGGTGACGTGGTTGTGGGCGTGGGCAATATCTATGCGTCCGAGGCGCTGTTCCTGGCCGGCATCCGCCCGACGCTGAGCGCCGCCCGCCTGAGCCGGCCCCGAGCAGAAAAGCTGCACGCGGCCATCCGCCAGGTTCTGGGGCGGGCCCTGGCCGCGGGCGGCACCACCTTGCGGAACTACTCCAATGCCGTGGGCGAACGCGGCAATTTCCAGTTCGAGGCCATGGTCTATGGCCGCGAGGGCCAGCCCTGCCGGGTCTGTGGCACGCCCGTCAAGGGCATACGACAGGGACAACGCGCGACATTTTTCTGCCCGAGTTGCCAGAAAACATGAAAAAACGTCGCTAACTCGGTGTTATATTGGAAAATCTGGCCTGAACACTTACAAGGCGAGGGGGATACCTTGGCGACGTCTTTCAACGAACAATTCGATCAGCACGGCACGTGGCGGCGTGAGTTCGCCCTGCGCCTGAAGCTGCTGGGCGAATGGATGAAAGACCATGACCTGCTCGACGCTGCTGTCGAGGAGCGCCTGCACCGTCTGGAAATGCAGGTCCGCGCCGACAAGGTCATGGTGGCCTTCGTTGCCGAGTTCTCGCGCGGCAAGTCCGAGCTGATCAACGCCATCTTCTTCGCCGGCTACGGCCGGCGCATCATGCCGGCCAGCGCCGGGCGCACCACCATGTGCCCGACCGAGATGGGCTACGACGCCGAGGTCCCGCCCTGCCTGCGCCTGCTGCCCATCGAGACCCGCCTGCAGCCCCAGTCCCTGATGGAATGGCGCATGGTCCCCGAAAAGTGGACCCGCGTCGACCTCGACGTCAACGACCCGCAGCAGCTGGCCATGGCGCTGGAGAAGGTCTCCGAGACACGTCGCGTGACGCTGGAAGAAGCGCGCGCCCTGGGTTTCTGGAACAGCCAGTCACCGAATGACAGCCCGCTCATGGATGCCCAGGGCAAGGTCGAGGTGCCCAAGTGGCGTCACGCCCTCATCAACATCGCCCACCCCCTGCTCAAGCAGGGCCTGGTCATCCTGGACACCCCGGGCCTCAACGCCATCGGTGCCGAACCCGAGCTGACGGTCAGCCTGGTGCCGCAGGCGCACGCCGTGGTCTTCATCCTGGGGGCCGACACCGGTGTCACCAAGTCCGACCTCGAGATCTGGCGCGAACACCTGATCACAGAATCCGCCGCCGGGACCGACACCCGCCTGGTGGTGCTCAACAAGATCGACTCGCTGTGGGACGCGCTGAGCTCGCCGGCCCAGATCCAGATGCAGATCGACCGCCAGCGTGCCACCACGGCCGAAATCCTCGGTCTGTCGCGCGAGCAGGTGTTGCCGGTTTCGGCCCAGAAGGGCCTGGTCGCCAAGGTCACCGAAGACGCCAAGCTGCTGCAGGCGAGCTGCCTGCCCGCCCTGGAAGAAGCGCTGGCCCAGCGCATCATGGGCCAGCGCCAGCGCATCCTGGGCGCGGCCGTGGCCGTCGGCATCTCCGACCTGCAGCTCGAAGTGGGCCGGGTGCTCAACATCCGCCGCCGCGACCTCAACGAGCAGATGCTGGAGCTCAAGGGCCTGCAGGGCAAGAACGCCGCCGTTATCAAGCACATGCGCCTGCGCATTTCGCAGGAGCAGGCCGAGTTCGACCGTGCCGGCGCAAAGATCCATGCCGTGCGTTCGGTGCATCTCAAGCTGCTGCGCGACGTGTTTGCCCTGCTGAGCACCAAGAGCCTGCGCGCCGAGATGAACCAGCTGATGCAGTCGCTGCTGCAGACCGGCCTCAAGCTGGGCGTCAAGAAATCCTACGGTGAAACCTTCGATCGCCTGCGCGAGAACCTGCGCCGGGTCCAGTCGCTGATGGGCGAGATCCAGATTATGTTGGCCACCTCCTTCAAGCAGCTCAATGCCGAACAGGGGTTCTCGCTGCAGCCGCCGGCCGAGCCTTCGCTGCAAGCCTATATCGACAACCTCGACCAGGTCGAGCGCGGCCATCTGCAGTACCTGGGCCTGGGCAATGCCTTCCGCCTCGCCCAGCCCGAGTTCGCCGATCGCCTGGTGCGTGCCCTGGCCACGCGCCTGCGCGGTGTCTACCAGGCCGCCCTGGGTGACGTGGAGTTGTGGAGCAAGTCCGCCGCGGCCCAGCTCGATGCCCAGTTGCGCGAGCGGCGTCGCAATTTCAGCCGCCGGCTCGAGGCCATCGACCGCATTCAGCAGGCCGCAGGCGGTCTGGACGAGCGCATCGCTGAAATCAATGAGCAGTTCCGTGCGCTGGCCCAGCTCGATTCCAAGCTGCTTGAACTCACGGCCTACCTGATCCGGGCGCAGGACGTCACCAAGCCCAAGGACACGGTAGCGGCCGAACTGCTGGCTTCGTGAGCCGGCCACTGCGCCAGCCCGCTTCCTCGCCTCCTGCCCTGCCGGTGGCCGACTGGTCCCGTCGTGTGCTGCGCTGGCAGGCCCGGCACGGCCGCAAGGATCTGCCCTGGCAGGGTACGCAGGATCCCTATCGCGTCTGGCTCTCCGAAATCATGCTGCAGCAGACCCAGGTGGTCACGGTGCGCGACTACTACGCGCGTTTCCTGCAGCGTTTCCCCGATGTGCGAGCCCTGGCGGCCGCAAGCCTCGACGACGTGCTGGCCTTGTGGAGCGGCCTGGGTTACTACAGCCGTGCGCGCAACCTGCATGGGTGTGCCATCCAGGTGATGCAGGTCCATGGGGGTGAATTCCCGCACACGGCCCTGGCGCTGCAGACCCTGCCCGGCATCGGCCCGTCCACTGCCGCGGCCATCGCCTCGATCTGCTTCGGCGAGCGTGTGGCCATCCTGGACGGCAACGTGAAGCGTGTGTTGACGCGCGCCCTGGGCTTTGGCGCCGATCTGTCCGTGGGTGCCAACGAGCGTTCCCTCTGGAGCCAGGCCACCGATTTGCTGCCGCAGCGTGACCTGGCGCGGACCATGCCGCGCTACACCCAGGCCGTGATGGACCTGGGCGCCACCGTCTGCCTGGCCCGCAAACCCCTGTGCACCACCTGCCCGCTGGCGCAGAGTTGCGTCGCCTTGCGCGAAGGCCGGCCCGAGAGCTACCCGGTCAAGACACGCAAGCTCAAGCGCAGTGCGCAGTCGCTCTGGCTTCTGTGGGCGCAGACGCGCGACGGGGCGGTCTGGCTGCGGCAGCGGCCCACGCCCGGTGTCTGGGCCGGCCTGTACTGCTTGGAGTTGTTCGACAGCTACGAAGCCTTGTCTGCAGCCGTGCCTGAGACCTATCACGACCGACTGCAGGAGCTGCCGGCTTTTACCCATGTGCTGACGCACAAGGATCTGCACCTGCACCCGGTGCGCGTGTTGTTGTCGGCGCGCACGAAGCCATCGCAAGAGGGGGGCTGGCAAGCGGCCGATGCCTGGCCGGGTCTGGGGCTGCCCGCGCCGGTGCGCAAGCTGCTGCAACAGGGCTGAACCCGGCGGGGTTCAGTCGCCGATTTCGCGGTGGCGGCGCAGCGTGGCCCAGCGCGTGGCAAAACGTCGCGCCAGTTCTTCCACCAGATAGACCGAGCGGTGCTGGCCACCGGTGCAGCCGATGGCTACCGTCACGTAGCTGCGGTGGTTCTGCGACATGGCGTCGAGCCAGTGCATGAGAAAAGCCTCGATGTGTTCCAGCATGCGCCCCGCCTCGGGCTGGGCGCGCAGGAAGGTTGCCACCGGCTCGTCGCGGCCGGTCAGCGGGCGCAACTCGGGTTCATAGTGCGGGTTGGGCAGCATGCGCACGTCGAACACGTAGTCGGCATCGACCGGGATGCCACGCTTGTAGGCAAAGGACTCGAACACCAGCGTGAGCTGGCTGCCGGGCAACTGGATCACTTCCTTGATGTAAGCCTGCAACTGCGAAGGACGGATCAGGCTGGTGTCGATCACGTGGGCCTGTTCGCGCAGGGCCCCCAGCAGTTCGCGTTCGAGCTCGATGGCTTCCACCAGCACACGGTTGAGATCGACATCCTCGCGCATGGCCTGCGACAGCGGGTGCTTGCGCCGGGTCTCGGAGTAACGGCGTACCAGGGTGTCGGTGGAGGCGTCGAGGAAGAGCGGCTTGATCGCGATGCCCTGCTGGCGCAGCGTGGTCAGCAGCGCCGGCACCTGGGGCAGCGAGGTGGCGCTGCGCACGTCCATGGCAATCGCGACGCGGCTGGCCTGATGTTGCTGCTCCAGTGTCACGAAAGGCAGCAGCAGTTCGGGTGGCAGGTTGTCCACGCAGTAATAACCGGCGTCTTCCAGCGCGTTGAGCGCCACCGACTTGCCGGAGCCGGACATGCCGGTGATGAGGACGATTTCCATGGCCATGGCCTTGCGTCCGTTTCGTTCAGCTGCCGGACTGCAGCATTTCCTTGGCGTGGGCCAGCGTGGTGCTCGACAGCCGTTCACCCCCCAGCATGCGCGCGATCTCGGCCACACGGGCCTCGCCCTGTACCGGCGTCACCGTGCTCAGCGTGACCTGGCCCTGACGCTGCTTGGCCACCACCAGGTGGTGGTCGGCACAGGCGGCGACCTGAGGCAGGTGGGTCACGGCCATGACCTGGCGGTCGCGGCCCAGCTGTTTCATGAGGCGGCCTACGGTCTCGGCCACGGCACCGCCCACGCCGGCATCCACCTCGTCGAAGATCAGGGTCTGGGCCGTGCCCAGCTGGCTGGTGGTGACGGCGATGGCCAGGGCGATGCGCGAGAGTTCACCTCCCGAAGCCACCTTGCCCACCGGGCGTGGTGTGCTGCCGGCGTGCCCGGCCACCAGGAAGTTGACCTCTTCCAGGCCGCTTTGCATGGGGTGTTCGGCTTTCTGCAGCGTCACTTCGAAACGCCCGCCCTGCATGCCCAGGCCCTGCATGGCCTGGGTGATGGCCTGGGCCAGCTTGGGCGCGGCCACGGCGCGGGCCTTGGAGACGGCCTGCGCCTGCTTCATATAGGCGGCCTGGGCCTGCTGTTCGGCGCCTTCCAGCGCGGCCAGATCGGCGGCGGCATCGAGTTTGGCCAGTTCTTCCCGCCAGCCGGCCAGCGTGGCGGCCAGTTCTTCCGGCGGACGCTTGTAACGACGCGCCAGCGACATCCAGGAGGTCATCCGGGTGTCCAGCTCGGCCAGACGCTCCGGGTCCAGGTCGGTGCGGCGCAGGTAGGCGCGCAGGCTGTGCACGCTGTCCTCCACCTGCGCCAGGCTGGAGTTCAAGACCTCCGCCAGCGATTTGAATTCAGGCTCCAGATGCTCCTGATTTTGTAGCAACTGGCGGGCACTGCCCAGGGCGTGAGAGGCGCCGCCGTCCTCGCCCTCCAGCGCGTCCAGCGCGCCCTGGGCGGCATCGAGCAGGGCCTGGGCATGGGCCAGACGGCTGTGGTCGGTGTTGAGGGTTTCCCATTCGCCGGCCTGGGGCGCGAGTTTTTCGATTTCACCGATCTGCCAGCCCAGGCGCTCGCGCTCGCGCTGCAGGCTGTCTTGGGCCTTGCGGGCTTCATCCAGTGTGGTCTGGGTTTCCCGCCAGTGCAGCCAGCTCCGGGTGAGGGCGCTGGTGTCGAGCTGGGCATAGGCGTCGAGCAGGCCGCGCACGGCCTCGGCACGCGTCAGGCTCTGCCAGGCATGCTGGCCATGGATGTCGAAGAGGCGCTCGCCCAGTTCGCGCAACTGGGTCGCGGTAGCCGGGCTGCCGTTGATCCAGGCGCGGCTCTTGCCCTGCGTGTCCACGGTGCGGCGCAGCAGCAGGGTGAAACCGGGGTCGAATCCCGGGTCGAAGCCGGCCTCCTGCAGCCAGCCCAGCAGGGCGGTGCATTCGCCGAACTCGGCACTCACGTCCGTGCGGCCTGCGCCTTCGCGGATCAGTCCGGTGTCGGAGCGGGCCCCGGTGACGAGCTGCAAGGCATCGATCAGGATGGACTTGCCGGCGCCGGTCTCGCCGGTCAGCACGCTGAAACCGCTCTCGAGTTCGAGCTCGAGCTCGCTGATGATGACGAAGTCCCGCAGGACGATGCGTTTGAGGCTCACAAGCCGGCCACTCCCTCATTCCAGTGCAGCTTTTGCCGCAGGGTGTCGAAATAACTCCAGCCGCGCGGGTGCAGGAAACGCACGCTGTGCTCCGAGCGGCGCACGATGATACGGTCGCCGTGGTGCAGCGCAGACAGGGACTGCATGTCGAAGTTGGCAATGGCTTCGCGATCCGAAGCGATCTCGATGGCCACCTCGGACTGGCTGGACAGCACGATGGGGCGGTTGGACAGGGTATGCGGCGCGATCGGCGCCAGCACCCAGCCGGCGATCGCCGGATGCAGGATGGGGCCGCCGGCTGACAGCGAGTAGGCCGTGGAGCCGGTCGGGGTGGCGATGATGAGGCCATCGGCGCGCTGGTTGGCCACGAAGTGGCCGTCCACCTCGACGCGCAGCTCCACCATGCCCGAGGAGTTGCCCCGGTGCACCACCACGTCGTTCATGGCCAGGGTATCGAACACGCAGTTGCCCTGGCGCAGCACGCGGGCGTGCATGAGCTGGCGCTGCTCCTCTTCGTATTCGCCCTGCAGCATGGGCGGCAGCACGGTCTCGAAGCTGCCGAAGGGGATGTCGGTCATGAAACCCAGGCGGCCGTGGTTGATGCCGATCAGCGGCACGCCGGAACTGGCCAGCTTGCGGCTGATGCCCAGCATGGTGCCGTCGCCGCCCACCACCAGGCCCAGGTCGCACTGCTGGGCTATGGCGGCCAGATCCAGCACCGGGTAGCCCTCCAGGCCGGCATTGGTCGCGGTCTGCTCTTCCACCACCACGGCGCAACCCTGCGTTTGCAGGAAGGCGGCAATGTCGGCCAGCGCCGGGCGCGCGCGGCTGCCCTGGCTACCGCCGGCGACGGTCTGGTACTTGCCAATCAGGGCCACCTGGCGGAATCTGGAGTTCATTCGCAAATTACATCATTAAAATGATCCCATGCTCGATGACCGCGCCAAGTTGTTGCTCAAAACGCTGGTGGAACGCTACATTGCCGAAGGGCAACCCGTCGGCTCGCGTACGCTCTCGCGTGCCTCCGGTCTGGAGCTGTCCCCGGCGACCATCCGCAACGTGATGTCCGACCTGGAGGAGCTGGGCCTGATTGCCAGCCCGCACACCTCGGCCGGGCGCGTGCCCACGGCGCGTGGTTATCGCCTTTTCGTCGACACCATGCTCACCGCCCAGCGCGAGCAGATCACCGCACCCAGCCTGGTGCCGGACCAGCCGCAGAAGGTCATCTCCAGCGCCGCCAACCTGCTGTCCTCGCTCTCGCAGTTCGTCGGTGTGGTCATGTCGCCGCGTCGCTCCTCGGTGTTTCGCCACATCGAGTTCCTGCGCCTGGGCGAACGCCGTATCCTGGTCATCCTGGTTTCGCCCGAGGGCGACGTGCAGAACCGCGTCATCTTCACCGAGACCGATTATTCGCCTTCGCAGCTGGTCGAGGCCTCCAACTACCTCAACGCCCACTACATGGGCCTGACGCTGGAGCAGGTGCGCGAGCGCCTGCAGGGCGAGGTGGACACACTGCGCGGGGAGATCGCCAAGTTGATGCAGGCCGCCGTGACCGTGGGCACCGAGGCCATGACGCAGCCGCAGGACGAGGTGGTGATCTCCGGTGAGCGCAACCTGCTGGCCGTCTCCGATTTTTCCAGCGACATGGGCCACCTGCGCCGGGCGTTCGACCTGTTCGAGCAGAAGGCGCAGTTGATGCGCCTGCTGGACATCGCCGGCCAGGCCGAGGGGGTGCGCATCTTCATCGGCGGCGAAAGCCAGGTGGTGCCCTTCGAGGAACTCTCCGTGGTCAGCGCCCCCTACGAGGTGGATGGCCAGGTGGTGGGCACGCTGGGCGTGATCGGCCCCACGCGCATGCCCTACGAGCGCATGATCCAGATCGTGGACATCACGTCCAAGCTGCTGGGCAATGCCCTGAGCCACCACAAGTAGGCCCTTACAATCACGCCTTCGGTCGGGGCGTTAGCTCAGTTGGTTAGAGCAGGGGACTCATAATCCCTTGGTCGCTGGTTCGAGCCCAGCACGCCCTACCATTTGTACAGAGGAGAACGGCGGTCAAACGTCCGGTCCACGTCCACTGTATCCGGCCCTAGCGTAGCAGTTGCGTTGCAGGAATGGGGCACTTGAATTGGCTGTCGGCAGTCATGCGGCAAGCCATGGCGAAGAAGCCCCCGGTCCGGTCGCAGGCCTTGTAGGCGGCCACCAGCTGGACGCATTCGGTCGGCATGTTGTCTGCGCTGGGTGCCGTGGCGGCCACCGGTTGCGCTGCTGCCGCAGCGGCTGCGGCAGCAGCGGCACGCTGCCTGCTCGCCTCGGCCTCGGCTTGTGCGGCTGCTTGCGCAGCCCTGGCGCTCGCCTCGGCCTTGGCGGTCGCTTCCCGGGAGGCCTGGGTGCTGCGTTGCATCGCGGCGACCAGGCGATCATGAACCCGCATCTGCTTCAGGATCTTGAGTTCTTCCGAGCTGAAGTCCTTGTACATGGCGCTGCTGGCCAGTATCCGTTTCTCGACCGTCGTGATGCTGGCGGGGCTTTTGGCCTGTTGCTGGATGTCCCTGACGCGCAGACCTTGCGGACCGGTCCATGACAGACGCTCCGATACGGTCAGGTTGTCGGAGAAGCCGGGATACATCCCCAGCAGTCGCTCCAGCGCTGCATCGCGCGCCTGGTTGTCCTTGGGAAGCTGCGAGGCCATGTGGGCATACACCTCGCTACGGATCGGTGTCTCCGGGTAGGCTTTCAGGAACTCATCGCCGGCTTCGACGGTGCCGCGCGCTGCATAGGGCGCGAACTCCGCGGCGGTGCCGACCGGCTTCGGGCGCATGAAGAAGTGGAGGTTCACCGGGGTGCCCCAGGCCGAAGTGGGTTGCTGGATGATTTCAGAGTCGTGATAACCCGGCTTCCTGGCCATGAAATACTGGTTGGACCAGTATTTCGAGGCGTAGGCCACTTCATAAAACGGCGCCTTGATGTAGAAGGCCATTTTGTCGGGTGACGGTCCCTTGTAGACATCGATGTCGGGCACGTTCGACTGGATCATGTAGGTGGTCGTCTGCGGTGTCGTCGCGCAGCCGGCCAGCGCGGCCAGCAGCAGCACGGCGCTTAAAACCCGTCCCAAGCCCAGCAATTCAATCCAGGTTTTTCCAGAATTCAAGACAGTCTCCCGTGGTTGGTTAAAGTTTGGTGGCAAGCTGTCGCAGCTCGGTGAGTGCGTCGTCCCTGCTGCGCTCCACCCGTGAGGGCAAGGGCCGGTCAGTATAGAGGGCCCATGTCACGACATCGTCCCAGACGACAGCCCGCTGCAGGTCACGCTGCAGCATGTGATAGCCGTTGGGGTAGAGGGCAAAACGAAAATGATGCATGTCCTGCGCGGGCATGGCTTCGAGCAGGCCGATCAGCGGTTTCTTGGGGATGACCTCATCCCGGATGCCGTAGAGAATCAAGGTCCGATGCCGCAGCCGGGTGACGGCACTGCGGGCCCGGTCCATGAGATCGGTCAAACCGTACAGCCCGTCGATACGCGTTTCCTTGATGACCAGGGGATCCCGGGCCAGGGCGATCCGCATCTCGAGGTTGTCCGAAGGGGTGATCCGCACCCCCTTGCCGCTCAGTGTCATTGTCGGGGCGATGCGGGCGGCCACGGCCAGTGCCAGGCGCTGGTACCAGGGCATGAAGTCGCGTGACCAGACGGCCGGTGCGCTGAGGATGACGCCATCGACCCGGGCCGCTGGCGCGTCCGCCAGGGCCACCGCAGCCACGGCGGCGCCCATGCTCTCGCCGAGCACATACAGCGGCACATCGGGGTACTGCTGCCGGGTCAGGGCCGCCATGGTCAGCAGGTCATCGACCAGGGCCGCCTCGCCGGCCCACTCGCCGCGCCCGGGAGCCGCGCCAAAACCGCGCTGGTCGTAGGCCACGGTGTGGATGCCCTGGCTTGCATAGTGGCGTGCGGCTTCATCGATGAAGCCGCTGTGATCGTTGAAGCCGTGCAGGGCGATCACGATTGCTTTCGGATGCGGGCCGCTGGCATAGGTGCGCAGCGGCAGGCGGGTGCCGTCCGATGCCTCGAAATAGCTGGAGTTCAGTGCCGGGGTCCGAACCTCGGTGCGCTGCACCCCGAACTGGGGGGCGCAGGCGCTGAGCAGACAGGCCGAGAGCAGGCCAATGGCCCAGCGTAGGGCGCAGGCGGGGCGCCGCCATCGGAGGGTCATGGCGAACGGTCCGTGTGATGCCGGTTGATGATGCTTGTCCCGCGCGTCATTGCTTGCGCCGGATCACCGTGGCGCGCTTCTCGTCTTCCTTGTAGTGATAAGCGCGCTCCTGGTTGCGCCAGGTGCCCAGCCACAGCATATTGAGCGAGATGGCGTCGTGGTCCTTGTCGGAGAAGGGGCGGTCGTAGGTGGTCACCACCCCGCGGTAGATGCCGCTCGGGTTCTCCAGGGCTTTTTTCATGGCCGGGCCGGAGAAGTCGCCGCGCGAATCGAACATGGCGCGCACCAGCAGGTTGACGGCGTCGTAGGTCTGGGCCGCCGACATCATGGAGCCGATGGGCTGTTCCTTGCGGACCTTGTTGTAGTTGCGCAGGAAAGTGCTGTTGCGTTCCAGGAAGATGTTGGGCAGCACGGTCTGCACCACCAGGGCACCTTCGACCTTGCCGCCCGAGGTGTTGAAGGCCGAGGCGTGTGACAGGCCCCAGGGGCCGAACTGGGGCACCTTCCAGCCCACGGCAACGCGGCTGGCGGAAATCACGCCCTGCTCGGGGCCGACGGTCCAGCCGATCAGCGCGTCGGCGCCGGAGTTCCTCAACTCCTTGATCTCGTCTTCCAGCGTTTTCACGCCGACCTTGAAACGCACAACGGCCTGGGGCTTGAGCCCGGCGCGGCCCAGGGCTGCTTCCAGGTCCTTGAGGCCGGCGTCGCCGTAGCCGGTGCTGTCCACCAGCAGGGCTACCTTGGTGAGGCCGCGTTTGACGATTTCGTCCACCAGGAACTGGGTCTGGTGCTGGTCCGGGGCCGCGGTGCGAAAGATGAAACTCTGCGCGGCCGGGTACTTGGCCGTGATGGCCGTGCCGGTGGCGCAGGGAACGATCAGCGTGTGCTGGTTGTTCTGGAACACGTCCAGCGCCTTCATGGCCACGCCGCTGTTGCAGAAGCCGATGGTGGCCACCACCTTTTCCTTGAGCACCAGGTCCTGGGCGTGCTTGAGCCCGGTGTCGTTGTCGGCCATGTCGTCGCGCACCACCAGTTCGAGCGGCCGGCCCAGGTAGCCGCCCACCTGGTTGATCTCGTTGACCGCCACCTGTGCGCCGACCAGGGCGCTGTTGCCCATGTCGGAAGAGCCGCCGGTGAGCGGAAAGATGAGGCCGAGGCGGATGGGGCCGGTCGTGTTGGGCTGGGCTTGCAGCGGGGCAGTTACCAGCCCCAGGCTGATGGCTGCCAGCAGGCCCGCCAGGCGGATCGCTTGCATGGTGTCTCCGTGATTGTTGCTTTGCTACGAGGTTAGTCGATCTTGCCGCCGCCGGGGACAGGATTCCCCTCATCCCGATCACGAGGGCCGGCTGAATGTGATTTTTTCCTCTTTGGGCAGCAGGGCCGCAAGTCATGCTACAATTTCGCTCTTCGCGGCTGTAGCTCAGTTGGATAGAGTACTTGGCTACGAACCAAGGGGTCGTGGGTTCAATTCCTGCCAGCCGCACCAAAACGAAAAAGCCTGCAACTGCAAAGTTGCAGGCTTTTTTCTTTCCCGACACAATTTCCTGCTTCCCAGGAAGACTGCATGAGCAAGGCCTTTACCCGCGAAACCGACAGCGACGAGGATGACGATGTGCAACTGCCCGCCTTGCCGGCCGGCGGCAAGAACTACATCACGCCCGCCGGTTATGCGCGCCTGCGCGCCGAGTGGATGGAGCTGATCGACAACGAGCGGCCCAAGGTGGTGGAGATCGTGCATTGGGCGGCCAGCAACGGCGATCGTTCGGAGAACGGCGACTATCTTTACGGCAAGAAACGCCTGCGCGAGATCGACCGCCGGATTCGCTTCCTGACCAAGCGCCTGGAGATTGCCGAGGTCACCGATCCCAGCGTGCACCACGGTAGCGACCAGGTGTTCTTTGGCGCCACCGTCACCTATGCGGACGAGGCGGGCCTGGAGCGCACCATCACCATCCTGGGCATCGACGAAGCCGACAGCCTGCAGGGGCAGGTCAGCTGGGTGGCGCCGGTGGCGCGCACCCTGCTCAAGTCGCGCGTGGGCGATGTCCTGAAGCTGGTGACGCCGGTCGGGGTGGAGGAGATCGAGGTGCTGGCGGTGCAGTACCCGGCACCGGGTGCGCCGCTCTGATCAGGCGTTGCCGGTGCCGCGCCGGGCGCGCAGCACCGAGGACGTGCGTTTGAGGTTGCGCAGCACGGTGGCCAGGTGGATTCGGTCACGCACTGCGATGATGAAGCGCAGGTCGGTGGTTTCCTGGGCCGCTTCCTTCCCCATGTCGATGTGGATGATGTCGGCCTCCGAGGCCGCCAGTGCCGACGCCACGCGTGCCAGCACACCCTTGCCGTTGTTGACCGTGACCACGATGCCGGTTTCGAAGGCGCGGGCCGGTTCGTCCGACCACTCCACGCCGATGAAACGTTCGCTGTCCTTGTTGTGCAGCTTGCGTGCCACGGCACAGTCTTCGGTATGCACCACCAGGCCTTCACCGCGACCGAGGTAGCCGACGATGGCGTCGCCCGGAATGGGGTGGCAGCAGGCAGCGTACTGCACCGAGGCATTCTCGCTGCCATCGACGACCACGGTGCTGTGGCCGGACGACTCGGCATTGAAGCGCTCACGGGTCATGAGCACGGCATTGGGCTTCTCACCGCTTTCGGCCAGCAGGGTGGCCATGCGCTTGGCGACGATGCTGGCGATACGCTTGCCCAGGCCGATGTCCATCAGCAGTTCGGAGCGGTTGCGGTTGCCGGTGAAGCGCAGCAGCTTGTCCCAGATGCCGGCGCTGGCACCGTCGTCGTCGGTCGGGAAGCGCTCGATGCCCTCGGCACGCAGCGCCTGCAGCAGCAGTTTTTCGCCCAGTCCCTCGGACTCCGTCTGGGCCAGGGTCTTGAGGTGATGGCGGATCTTGGAGCGCGCCCGTCCCGTGCGCACGAAACTCAGCCAGGCCGGGTTGGGAGCCGACACCGGCGCCGTCACGACCTCGACCACGTCGCCGTTCTTGAGTTCGGTGCGCAGCGGCACCTGCTCGCCGTTGATGCGTGCGGCCATGGTGCGGTCGCCGATGTCGCTGTGGATGGCGTAGGCGAAGTCCACCACGGTGGCGCCGCGCGGCAGCGCCATGATCTTGCTCTTGGGCGTGAAGACGTAGACCGCGTCGGGGAACAGGTCCACCTTGACATGGTCCCAGAACTCGGCGGCGTCGCGGGTCTCGTTCTGGATGTCCAGCAGGGACTGCAGCCACTGAGCCCCCAGGCGGGCGGTCATGGGGCTGTCGGGATCGTTGGCCTTGTAGAGCCAGTGCGCGGCCACGCCCGATTCGGCCACCACGTGCATGGCCTCGGTGCGGATCTGGAACTCGATGTTCACGCCCGAGGGGCCGACCAGGGTGGTGTGCAGCGACTGGTAGCCGTTGAGCTTGGGGATGGCGATGTGGTCCTTGAACTTGCCGGGCACCGGCTTGTAGAGCTGGTGCAGGGTGCCCAGGGCCGTGTAGCAGTCGATCTGGCCGGGCACGAGCAGGCGAAAGCCGTACATGTCGGTGATCTGCGCGAAGCTCAGGTGCTTCTCGTCCATCTTGCGGTAGATGGAATAAAGCGTCTTCTCGCGTCCGCCGATGCGCACGGACATGCCGGCCCCCTCGAAGGCGGTCTCCACCTCCTTGCGCACCTTCTGGATCAGGTCGCGGCGGCGGCCCCGGGCCCGCTCCAGCGCCCTTTCCAGGACGGCGTGGCGCCAGGGGTGCAGGTGGCGGAAGGACAGGTCCTGCAGTTCGCGGTAGGTCTGGTTCAGGCCCAGGCGATAGGCGATGGGGGCGTAGATCTCCTGCGTTTCCGAGGCGATGCGGGCCCATTTCGCGCGCGGCACGTCGGCCAGGGTGCGCATGTTGTGGCTGCGGTCGGCCAGCTTGATGAGGATGACACGCACGTCGCGCGCCATGGCCAGCAGCATCTTGCGGAAGGACTCGGCCTGGCTTTCCTCGCGCGTGTTGAACTGCAGCTTGTCCAGCTTGGTCAGGCCGTCCACCAGTTCGGCCACCGGCGAGCCGAAGCGCTCGATCAGCTCGGCCTTGCTGACACCGCAGTCTTCCAGGGCGTCGTGCAGCAGGGCCGCCATCAGGGCCTGGGCGTCGAGTTTCCACTCGGCGCACTGGGCGGCCACGGCGATGGGGTGGGTGATGTAGGGTTCACCGCTGTTGCGCAGCTGGCCCAGATGGGCCTCGTCGGCGAAGCGGTAGGCCTGGCGCACCTGCTCCAGGTCGGAGGGCGAGAGGTAGTCCAGGCGGGCCGTGAGGCTGGCGAAGCTCGCTGCCGCCGCATTGGCCGCGGCCGGACCAGCCGGGTCGGGTGGACTCGGGGTGCTGGGGCTGGCGGCTGGGGCCTGGAGGATGGCGCTCACCCCTCGAATATATAACTACGGGCACTATTCCGGGGGCGGGCAAGAAAAAAGCACCGCAAGCGGTGCTTTTTACAGGTCGGACGGGGGTCGTCTCAGACCGGGACCTTCTTCAGCATCTCCAGGCCGATCTTGCCTTCGGCAATCTCGCGCAGGGCGGTCACGCCCGGCTTGTTCTTGCTCTCGATCTTCGGGGCATGGCCCTGGCTGAGCATGCGGGCGCGGTAGGTCGCGGCCAGCACGAGCTGGAAACGGTTGGGGATCTGCTGCAGGCAGTCTTCGACGGTGATACGGGCCATGTATTTACTCCAGTGGACCGGGCGATCCGGCATCAGGGCAGGCGCAGCGCCTGGAAGGCGTCGGGCCGGGACCGGCGCTGGGCCGGGTACCGAAGCCGCTGGGCATTCACGACCAGTTGAAGGTCGGCCAGCGCGCGCTCGAACAAGTCGTTGATTATAACGAAATCGAAGTTCGGGGCCTGGGCCATCTCGGTGGCGGCATTCTCCAGCCGCAGGGCGATCACCTCGGCGCTGTCTTCGCCGCGTTTTTCCAGCCGGGCACGCAATTCCGCCCAGCTCGGCGGCAGGATGAAGATGGTCACGGCGTCCGGGAACAGCGTCTTGATCTGCATGGCCCCCTGGTAGTCGATCTCCAGCACGATGTCGGCGCCGGCCCGGATCTTGTCCTCGATGGCCTGGCGCGAGGTACCGTAGCGGTGGTTGTGCACATGGGCCCACTCGACGAAGGCGTCGGCCTGGACCATGGCGTCGAAGGCCGCGGGCGAGACGAAGTAGTACTCGCGCCCGTTCTGCTCCTGGCCCCGGGGCGAGCGCGTGGTGTGCGAGACCGAGAGCTGCAGGCGGGGGTCCTGCGCCAGCAGGGCCTTGACCAGAGTGGACTTGCCGGCCCCGCTGGGGGCGGCGATGACGTAGAGATTACCGGGATGGTCCATGGATGAAGCGGTGGCCGGGATGGACTTATTCTAGGTTCTGCACCTGCTCGCGCATCTGCTCGATCAGCACCTTCATGTCCACCGAGATGCGGGTCAGGTCCAGGGCGGCCGATTTGGAGCCCAGGGTGTTGGCCTCGCGGTGCAGTTCCTGGATCAGGAAGTCCAGGCGTTTGCCGACCTCGCCCCCCTTCTTGAGCAGGCGCTCGATCTCGTCCAGGTGCGAGGCCAGGCGGGTCAGCTCCTCGGCCACGTCGATGCGGATGGCGTAGGCGGTGGCTTCGGTCAGGGCGCGCTCCTGGGCGGCCTGGGGAGGGGTGGCGCCGTCGGTCAGGGCCATGGCTTCCTGCCAGCGTTCCAGGAAGCGCTGGCGCTGCTGCTCCACCAGCAGGGGCAGCATGGGCCCCGCCTGGGTGGCCAGCTGGCGCAGCTGGGCGATGTGGCCCAGCAGCATGGTGGCCAGGCGGGCGCCTTCGCGCGCGCGGGCCTGCACCAGGGCGTCCAGTGCCTGGGTCGCCAGGGCCTGCAGGGCCGGGCCCCAGTCCTGGCCGGCGCCCTGTTCGCCAGAGGACAGCTTGAGGATGTCGGCCACGCTCAGGCCCCGGGCTTCGGGCAGCCAGGACTTCACGCTGTCCTGCAGCGTGTTGAGGCGCTGCAGCAGGCGCGGGCTGGGCTCGGCCACGTTGCCGGCCACGGTGGATTCGACAAAGGCGCGCAGTTCGACCTTGCCGCGCTTGAGCCGGCTCTGCACCAGTTCGCGCAGGGCGGGTTCGTGCGTGCGCAGTTCCTCGGACAGGCGCAGGCTGAAGTCCAGGAAGCGGCCGTTGACGGAGCGGATTTCCAGGCCGAGGCGCACGGGCGCGGAGGGGCTGTCGGGGCCGGTGGCGGCGCCCTGCTGGGCACTGGCGTAGCCGGTCATGCTGTAAACTGGCATGGCGTATTCTTGATCTGTATAACGACCCCGAGAATAACCGGATTGGGCCCGGTCATCGGGGCAGCCCCACCAGAATGATGTCCAAGGTCAAACCAGCACCCCTGTCCCCGGAAACCCAGATCGGCGGTTACCGCGTCGTCCGCAAGGTGGCGGCCGGAGGCTTTGGCGTGGTGTACCTGGCCATCGACCCGGAGGGCCAGCAGGTCGCCATCAAGGAATACCTGCCCGCATCCCTCGTGGCGCGCGCGCCCGGCGAACTGCTGCCCCAGGTCACCACCGAGAAACTGTCCCTGTACCGCCTCGGCCTCAAGAGCTTCTTCGAGGAGGGCCGCTCGCTGGCGCAGATCTCGCACCCCTCCGTGGTCAGCGTGCTGAACTTCTTCCGCGAGAACGAGACCGTCTACATGGTGATGAACTACCTGGAGGGCGCGTCCCTGCAGGACTTCATCATCACCGCACGCGACCAGAAGCAGCAGAAGGTGTTCCGCGAGTCCACCATCCGCTCGCTGTTCGACGAGATCCTGCGCGGCCTGCGCATCGTGCACCAGCACAAGATGCTGCACCTGGACATCAAGCCGGCCAACATCTTCATCACCGACGACAACCGCTCGGTGCTGATCGACTTCGGCGCCGCACGCGAAGTGCTGAGCAAGGAAGGCAACTTCATCCGCCCCATGTACACGCCCGGCTTCGCCGCGCCCGAGATGTACCGGCGCGATGCCGCCATGGGCCCCTGGACCGACATCTACGCCATCGGGGCCTGCATCTACGCCTGCATGCAGGGTTACCCGCCCAACGAGGCGCCGCAACGCCTGGAGAAAGACCGCCTGACCACGGCGCTGGCGCGCCTGCGCGGCGTGTATTCGGACAACCTGATCGAGGTGGTCGAATGGACCATGGCGCTCGATCCCCTGTCGCGGCCGCAGTCGGTGTTTGCCCTGCAGAAAGAACTCAGCCGCGAAGGTGAGCGCCGTTACACCAAGCTGTCCATGGCCGAGAAGATGCGCCTGCAGTTCGACACCATGGTGGCGGACACCAAGAAAAGCGTCAAAAGCGTGACCGGCGTTGCTGCCGTCAAACCGAAATGAAATTTTCCGTTTTCCAGGTCAGTCGCAAGGGTGGTCGTGGCACCAATGAAGACCGCATGGGCTACTGCTACACGCGTGATGCCGCGCTGTTCCTGCTGGCCGACGGCATGGGTGGCCACCCGGAGGGCGAAGTCGCGGCCCAGCTGGCGCTGCAGGTGGTCTCGGCCGCCTTCCAGCAGGAGACCAAGACCGGCATCAAGGACCCGCGTGCCTTTCTGGCGTCCTCGGTGCTGCTGGCGCATCGCCAGATCCTGACCTATGCCGCCAGCAAGAACATGCTGGACACGCCGCGCACCACCTTCGTGGCGGCCCTGGTCCAGGGTGACAGCGTGAGCTGGGTGCACTGCGGTGATTCGCGCCTGTACATGGTGCGCGACGGCGAGATGCTGGCGCGCACACGCGACCACTCTTATGCGGAACAACGCCAGGACGAGGTGCCCCCGGGCGCCAAGAACGGCGAGAAGACCAACCGCAACGTGCTCTTCACCTGCCTGGGCTCGCCGGCCAATCCGGTGTTCGACGTCATGGGACCGATCAACCTGCAGCAGAGCGACCGCATCCTGCTGTGTTCCGACGGCCTGTGGAGCGCCCTGTCGGATATCGAGATCACCTATGACCTCGGCCTCAAGCCGGTGGCGCGCGCCGTCCCTGATCTGGTCGACAAGGCGCTGGAGAAAGCCGGCGCCAACAGCGACAACGTGACCGTGATCGCCATGGAGTGGGAAACGCCCGACAACTTCGAGGAAACCCGCGGCAGCGTCACCACCGACAGCATCAACGACGGCGTCTTTGCTTCCACGGTGCAGGCCGGTGGCGTGGACACCATCGTCGAGGATCTGGACGACGAGGCCATCGAACGCTCGATCGCCGAGATCAACGAAGCCATCCGCCGCACTGCCGCACGCCGCAACGGCTGAGCGCCGGGCACCCTGGCGGCCTTCCTTTTGACCTGCAGGTACAGCCATGACTGAATTTGTCCGTAGCGGTGGCCGTGCCGCCGACCAGCTGCGCCCCGTGCGCATCACCCGCCACTACACCATCCACGCCGAAGGCTCGGTGCTGATCGAATTCGGCAACACGCGCGTGCTCTGCACCGCTTCGGTGGAAGAGCGCGTGCCGCCGCACAAGAAAGGCAGCGGCGAGGGCTGGGTCACGGCCGAGTACGGCATGCTGCCGCGCGCCACCCACACCCGCAGCGACCGCGAGGCCGCGCGTGGCAAGCAGACCGGCCGCACGCAGGAGATCCAGCGCCTGATCGGCCGCTCCCTGCGCGCCGTCTTCGACCTGAAGGTACTGGGCGAACGCACCATTACCCTGGACTGCGACGTGCTGCAGGCCGACGGCGGCACCCGCACGGCCGCCATCACGGGCGCCTTTGTCGCCGCGCAGGACGCTGTCCACGCCCTGCTGGCCGCCGGCAAGCTCACCGCCTCGCCCATCAGCGGCCACGTGGCCGCCATCTCGGTGGGCATCGTGCAGGGCACGCCCCTGCTGGACCTGGAGTACACCGAGGACTCGGCCTGCGACACCGACATGAACGTGGTGATGACCGGCGCCGGCCACTACATCGAGGTGCAGGGCACGGCCGAAGGCGCGGCCTTCAGCCGCCAGGAGATGGACCGCCTGCTGGCCCTGGCCGAGTCGGGTGTCAAGGAACTGGTCCGCCTGCAAGACGCGGCGCTGAAGTCCTGATGAAAAAGATCGTCCTCGCCTCCAACAACGCGGGCAAGCTGCGCGAGCTGCAGGAGATGCTGGCGCCGCTGGGTCTGGAGCTGGTGCGCCAGGGCGAGCTGAACATTCCCGAGGCCGAGGAGCCGTTTCGCACCTTCCTGGAAAACGCGCTGGCCAAGGCACGCCATGCCGCGAAACTCAGCGGCTTGCCGGCCATCGCGGACGACGCCGGCCTGTGCGTGGACGCCTTCGGGGGCCTGCCCGGTGTGGACACGGCTTTTTATGCCACGCAGTTCGGTTACGCCAAGGGTGACGACAACAACGTCACGGCCCTGCTGGAGCAGATGAAGGGTGTGGAGAACCGGCGTGCCGCCATGGTCAGCACCCTGGTGGCCCTGCGTTCGGCTGATGACCCCGAGCCCCTGGTGGCCGTGGGTCGTGTCAGCGGCGAGATCGCGCGCGAGCGCCTGGGTACAAACGGCTTCGGTTTCGACCCGGTGATGTTCATCCCCGAGTTCGGCCAGACCTTCGCCCAGTTGCCCATCGAGGTCAAGAACGCCAACAGCCATCGCGGCCGGGCTGCCAAGGCCATGGTCGAGCTGATCCGCGAGCGTTGGCTTTAGACATGGCGCACGACATCCAGCATTACCTGCGCCCCGGCACGCTGCAACTGGCCAGCCTGCCGCCGCTCTCTCTCTACGTGCACCTGCCCTGGTGCCTGAAGAAGTGCCCTTATTGCGACTTCAACTCCCACGAGATGCGTGCGGCGGACATGCCCGAACAGCGTTATCTCGACGCCCTGGTGGCCGATCTGGACAGTGCGCTCCCGCTCATCTGGGGCCGCAGCGTGCACAGCATCTTTCTCGGGGGCGGCACACCCAGCCTGTTCGCGCCCGAGTCCATCGAGCGCCTGCTGTCCGACATCCGCGCCCGCCTCAAGCTTTCGGCCGACTGCGAGATCACCCTGGAGGCCAACCCCGGCACCTTCGAGAAGGAGCGTTTCCGCGCCTTCCGCGATGCCGGCGTCACGCGCCTGTCGGTGGGCGTACAGAGTTTCAAGGACGAGCACCTGCAGCGTATCGGCCGGGTGCACGACAGCGCCCAGGCCATCGCGGCGCTGGAAGAGGCCGCGCGCAGCTTCGACACCTGGAACCTGGACCTGATGTACGCGCTGCCCGGCCAGAGCCTGGAGGGCTTGGGCCAGGAAATCGACCAGGCCCTGGCCTTTGCGCCGCCGCATCTCTCGATCTACCACCTGACCATCGAGCCCAACACGTATTTCGCCAAGCACCCGCCCCAGATTCCCGAGGAGGACACGGCCTACGCCATGCTGGACCTGATCACCGAGCGCACCGGCCTGGCCGGCCTGCAGCGTTACGAGGTCTCGGCCTACGCCCGGACCGGCCACCATTGCCGGCACAACCTCAACTACTGGCAGTACGGTGATTACCTGGGCATCGGCGCCGGCGCACACGGCAAGCTCAGTTTTGCGCACCGCATCGTGCGCCAGGTGCGCACACGCGAGCCGCGCCTGTACATGGAGCGCGCGCTGGCCGGCAACGCCGTCTCGCAGGAAGAGGAGATCAAGCGCGCCGACCTGCCCTTCGAATTCATGCTCAACGCCCTGCGCCTGCGCCAGGGTTTTGCGCTGGGCGAGTTCAGCGAGCGCACCGGCCTGGCCATCACGGCCATCGCGCGCCAGCTCGAAGAGGCCGAGCGCAAAGGCTGGATCACGCGCGACCTGCAGCGCGTGCGGCCGACGGCGCTGGGCTTCGACTTCCTCAGCGACCTGCAGAGCCTGTTCCTGCCCGATCCCGCCTGAGGCTCGTTCCGGTCCGACGCCGGCTATAGTCGGCGTCAGGCAGTGCAGGAGGGCCGGCATGTTCTCGATCTACGGCGAAAGCGGGCGCATCTTCAAGGGCGCGATGGAAGACCTGTGGCGCATCGAGGCCCTGCGCGCGGTCACGCGCACGCGCCGCCTCGAAGCCCAGCAGACGACCCCGGCGGTCAGCGCCGTGACCGGCCACGAGGCCCCGCCGCCCCGCACCCTGGCGGGTGCCGCCCTGTCGGCTTATGCCCAGGCCAGCGGCGGCCCGCCGGCACGGCATCCGCTGACCCGGGTGGCCGATGTCATGAGCCGGGGCGTCACCACCGTCACGCAGGATTTCACCGTGCTGCAGGCCTGGCAGATGCTGGGCGGTGCCGGCCTGGGCCAGGCGCCCGTGATCAATGCGCAGGGCGAGCTGGTCGGTCTGCTGACCCGCGCCGAACTGCTGAACCTGGAGCGCCTGCCCCAGCCCGATGCCCCCAGCCTGGTCTGGCGTGCCCTGCTGATGCAGCCGGTCTCGGCCGTCATGCTCAGCCCGGTGCCGGCGGTGTCCGAAGACATCGACCTGCGCCGCGTCGCGCGCGTGCTGCTCGACACCCGGCTGCCGGGCCTGCCCGTGGTGGCCGAGGAAGGGCAGGTCACCGGTTTCATCTCGCGCAGCGACATCCTGCGTGCGGTAGTTCACGACCCGCCGCTCGATCTCTGGAGTTGAGGCCGGGGGCAGGGGCTCCTTGGATTACCATTCGGCCATCAACAGACCGCGCGGCGCGCAAGGCCCGCATACGGACCATGATGGGGAGACGCATTCGGTGCTTGCGAACCTGAAGAACTACTGGCGTTGCGATGCCCGGTATTTCCTGCCGGCCGTGCTGGTCTTTGTCGCGGCCATGGCGCTGCCACCTTTCCCCCTGTTCGAGGACCGGGCTTCCAGCATGCTGCAGCTGCACCTGCTGCTGGAGCTGTTCGCCGTCATCGTGGCCATCCTGATCGTGGTGGTGTCCTGGCACGACCTCAAGCACCGCTTCAATCCGGAATCGGGCATCCTGCTGGCAGGTTTCACCATGGTGGCCTTCGTGGACCTGGTGCATGCCCTGACCTACGACGGTATGCCCCGGCTGGTGATCGACAGTTCGACCCCGCGTGCCATCTTCTTCTGGCTGGCGGGGCGCACCCTGGTCCTGCTGACCCTGCTGCTGGTGGTGCTGCGCCTGCGCCTGCCCTTCTCGCGCTATGTGTGGCTGGGCATCGCCACCGTGTTGGGGGCCGGCCTGTTCTGGCTGGGCACCTGGGGCATGGACTGGGTGCCGACCACCTTCGTCGCCGGCAGCGGTGTCACGACCTTCAAGCGCAACTACGAATATGGCCTGTTCATCGGTTATGTGCTGCTGGCCCTGCTCTTCATCTACCGCGCGGGCGCGGGCAACCGCCCGCGTTCCTTTGCCTTCGCCACCTCCTGCCTGGTCATGGCCATGGGCGAGATCGTGTTCTCCAACTACAAGGCGCCCTCGGACTTCCTGAACATCTTCGGCCACGTCTTCAAGATCGTCTCTTATGCCTTCCTCTACCAGAACGTCTTCGTGCTGGCGATCCGCCAGCCCTACGAAGCCCTGCGCAAGAGCGAGGAGCGTTTCCGGGCCCTGACCGAGCTGTCCGTCGACGGCTACTGGGAGCAGGACCGCAACTTCCGTTTCACCCAGGTGTCGCAGTCCTTCAATGGCATGGACATGCAGGCCATGCTGGGCCGGACCCGCTGGGAGCTGCCCGTGCTGGGCGTGAGCCCCGAGCAGTGGCAGGTCCACCGTGCCCAGCTGGAGCGGCACGAGCCTTTCCGCGATTTCGTCTACCAGGTCGAGGTGGCGCCCGGCCAGGTCCGCACCCTGGCGGCCAACGGCAGCCCCCTGTTCGGCGAGGACGGCGAGTTCCTGGGTTACCAGGGGGTGGGCCGCGACATCACCGACCAGCTGGCGGCCGAGAAACGCATCGAGTTCCTGGCCTACCACGACACGCTGACCGGCCTGCCCAACCACCGCCTGCTGCATGAGCAGTTTGCGCAGCTGACCGCCCCGTCCATGCATGCCGAGGGACGGGCCGCCCTGCTGCTGCTGGACCTGGACAACTTCAAGGGCATCAACGACATCCTCGGGCACGACAGCGGCGATGCCCTGCTGCGCGAGGTGGCCCGGCGCCTGCGGGCGAAAGCGCGCGACGTGGATGTGGTGAGTCGCCAGGGCGGTGACGAGTTTTATGTGCTGATGCCGGGCTTGCGGCACACCGATGACGTGGCCCTGCTGGCGTCCGCCCTGATGGAATGCCTGCAGGAACCCCTGATGCTGGCAGGGCAGGAAATCGTCACCTCGGCCTCCATGGGCGTGGCGATCTACCCCGACGACGGCGCTGATCTGGAGACCCTGCGCAAGAAGGCCGATGTGGCCATGTACCAGGCCAAGCAGGCCGGTCGCAACACCTACCGCTTCTTCGATGCGGCCATGAATGTGGAGGCCTTCGAGCACCTCAGCCTGCGCAATGGCCTGCACCGCGCGCTGGAGCGCGGTGAACTCGCCCTGCATTACCAGCCGCAGTTCGATCTCTCCAGCGGCGTCGTGATCGGCGTGGAGGCGCTGCTGCGCTGGCGCCATCCCGAGCGTGGCCTGATCTCACCGGCCCGTTTCATCCCGGTGGCCGAGGAAAGCGGCCTGATCGTGCCCATCGGTGTGTGGGTGCTGCGCGAAGCCTGCCGCCAGGCGGCGGACTGGCAGCGTAGCGGGTTGCCGGGCCTGACCATGGCGGTCAACCTCTCGGCCGTGCAGTTCAAGCGCGGTGATGTCGAGCAGTCGGTGCTGCGCGCGCTGGAGGAATCAGGCCTGTCTGCGCAGCTGCTGGAACTGGAACTCACCGAGTCCATCCTGATCCAGAACGCCGAGGGCGTGCTGGCCAGCCTCAAGCGCCTCAAGCAGCTGGGCGTGAAGCTCTCCATCGACGACTTCGGCACCGGTTATTCCAGCCTGTCCTATCTGAAGCGCTTCGACATCGACAAGCTCAAGATCGACCAGAGTTTCGTGCGCGACCTGGGTAGCGACGAGGACGATGCCGCCATCGTGCGGGCCGTGATCCAGATGGCGCACGGCCTCAATCTCAAGACCATAGCCGAGGGCGTGGAAACCGTAGAGATGCTGGAGAGCCTGTGCCGTTTCGGCTGCGACGAGGCCCAAGGTTACCACTTCGCCCGACCCATGCCGGCCGCGGAGATGACGGACTTCCTGCGCCGTGTGGTGGCCGAGCCGGTCGCTACGCCCTTGAACCAGCGCGGCTGAGCGCCGGTCTGGCGGAAGCGGTGTCCGTAGAAGTTGAATCCAAGGTTATCTCGGTGAATCTTAAAATTCGTTTATTTTCAATAACTTAATGATGTAATTGTCCGGGGCTTTCTTGTGTTGTCTGCCAGAATCCAGCATCTTTTGTGGGTTAGGATGTGGGACGGTTGGTTAGGTGGACACGATGCCAAAGAAAGCCAAGGAATTATCTGCACTAGCGGTAGCAAAGCTCAAAGCTGAAGGGCGGTACGCCGTCGGCGGAGCGGATGGCTTGCACCTACGCATCGTCGGGGACTCTCGTTCGTGGGTCCTGCGGCTTGTGGTGGGGGAGCGTACAAATGCCAGTGGCAAACCAGTAGTTCATCGTCGTGACATGGGGCTGGGCAGCTACCCCGAAATCACCTTGGCCGAGGCCCGTGAAAAAGCCCGTGAACTGCGTAAGCAGGTTAAAGACGGCATTGACCCCCTGGAGCGCAAGAAGCAAGACCGCGAAGCCCAGCGTGTCCAGCATTCCAGATCCAAGAACTTCCGTGACTGCGCGAAGGTGGTGATCGCCAACAAAGCGCGTGAACTAAAGAACGCCAAGCACATCGCCCAATGGGAATCGACGCTGGAAACCTACGCCTATCCCGTCATCGGCGACCGCATCATCGCAACAATCAGCCGGGGCGATGTCGTGGAGATTCTCAAACCCATCTGGAGTACGAAACACGAAACGGCCAGTCGTCTTCGTGGACGTATTGAGACCATCTGGGATTACGGCAAGGCGATGGAATATTGCACGGGTGACAACCCAGCAGCTTGGAAAGGCAACCTGGAGCCGATCCTGGGGAGGGTTAAGCGCAAGAAAAGCTCCCATCCCTCCTTGCCGTATAGCCAAGTCGGTGAGTTCATGGTTGAACTTCGCAAACGTGAGGGCGTAACTGCCCGTGCGCTGGAGTTCGCCATCCTCACTGCAGTTCGATCAAATGAAGTCTTCGGAGCGACCTGGAACGAGCTCAACTTGAAAGAATCTACCTGGACGATTCCGGGCGAACGCATGAAAGCCGAGAAGGAGCACCGTGTACCCTTGTCGGATGAGGCGAAGAGGCTGCTCCAAGCTCTGTTCAAGATCAAAAACAACGACCTGGTCTTTCCGGCTCCGCGCGGGGGCAAGCTATCGGATATGTCGATCACCATGCTGATCCGGCGAATGCATCAGGATGAGTTGGATGCAGGACGTAGTGGCTTTCTGGATCCGAAGCAAAACAAGGTGGTGACTACGCACGGATTTCGCTCCACGTTCCGGGACTGGTCGGCAGACGAAACCGACTACCCGCGTGAAGTATGTGAACACGCTCTGGCCCACAAATTGCCAGACGAAGTCGAAGCTGCTTACCTGCGGACAGACTACCTGGCCAAGCGCACCAATTTGATGGCAGATTGGGCTAAATACTGTGGCGAGATGCAAATAAAAGACTAAGCAACTGCGCAGTTGCTTAGTCGCCATAAGGCTGATTCCGGCCAATCTCCGTGGTCGAACCGAGCGAAGGCTTACATCAATACCTGCCCCCCAACCACAGCTGACGCGACTGCCTGCTTCACTGCGGGCTGTCGTCGAGCCGCCTTAGGAACTCCGAATTGCAAGCACATCCTTCAGCGCAGCAACAAGCCTCCTTGCCAGGGAGTCGCTATGCTCCTTTGACTTGCCCTGTTCCTTGAGCAGTTTCTGCCACTACAGCGAGGCTCCTGCGCCGCCAATGTGAGCAGATAGGTGCGTATGCAAGAACTGGTGTTCCGCAAACGGTTTCACAATGTCGTCCGCTCGGTCAATACCTTTGCCGGCCATCCCATTCCATGTCTGAAGAGATTAAGAACACTGCGATAACCGCCGCCGGCTACGTCTACCAGAATCGGCAGGGGTTGCGCCTCCTGTGCGACTGGCTCGACGCACCGACGCGCTACACCCGGGTGAAGTTCGAGTGCGACGTCGAGATCGATGCGCCGAAGGGGTTGGACGACATCGTGGCGGAGCGCTCTGGTGGCCTCGTTGACCTTGAGCAAGTCAAGTACACACCGAACCCGGCCGTTCACGCGTTGAGCTGGGAGTGGCTGCTCGAGAAGTCTGGCAAGACGGCTAAGTCTAAGTCGATGCTGCGGAAGTGGTTTGACGCCTTCGCCGTGTTGCACCCGGCTCGGGTTGGGGTGATCTCGCTGAAGACGAATCGTCGGCCAGATGCGGAAATTGAGGCGTGCCTAGCCGGCGGGAAAATCGACTTCGCTAAAGTGCCCGAGCCGCGGCGCTCAGCGTTGATCGCCGAGTTGGGTGACGAGAAGAGGTGCGAGACCTTCTTCAGTCAGCTGCAGGTTCTTCACAGCGACAAGGGTTTCGAGTCGCTTGAGCACGAGGTCGATGCTCGACTGCACCGGCACGGCACGCCTGAGGGTATTGCGAATCTCAAGAATGTCGCCTTGAACTGGGCGATTCGGGAGAATTTTCCACCGCCGGACGGGTGGATCTCCTTGGATCAGGTGCGCACCATCCTTCAGGCTGCGCCGCCGGCGCCCTTGCTTGAAGACTTTTTCGTGCCGCTCGGATATGAGGTGCCAGACGAGACCTTCCACGGGGAGTTCGTGCGCGACACCGCTGTCGGTGCCGGACAGGCTTTCGTGCTCACGGGGCCACCAGGCCGCGGGAAAAGCACGTACTTGAGCGCGCTGTGCGACAAGCTTGCTAGCTTAGATATTCCCACGGTACGGCACCACTACTTCCTGTCGACGACCGAGCGGGGGCGCGACCGCGTGCACAGCTACGTGGTTGAGCAGTCCATCGCGGCACAGGTCAAGCAGTTTCATCCAGGCGTTCAGGCGCCAGACGGTGACTTGCGAGGGCTCCTCGAAGCTTGCGCGGCCTACTACAAGGAGAAGGGCAAGCCGTTCGTGCTGGTTCTGGACGGCTTGGATCATGTCTGGCGCATCAACGCAGCCGACAAGCGCCCGCTGGACGACTTGTTCTCCCAGGTCCTGCCGTGCCCGGACAACATGGTCCTGTTGGTGGGCACGCAGCCGGTCGACGATGCCCAGCTGCCCAAGGACCTCTTGGTCGTCGCACCGAAGGCTAGCTGGCGAGAGTTGCCGGCGATGTCCGAGAACGCGGTGTTGTCGTACCTGCGCAGGGCCGTTGACGAGGGCAGGCTGTCGACCCGATTCGACCACGAAGAGCAATCAGAGCGCCAGCTGCAGGAGGCGGCGACCGCGCTTCGCAAGAAGACCAACGGCCACCCACTGCACGTCATCTATGCCACCGCGGAGCTTGAGCACGCCGGGGGAGTCCTGGATAGCTGGGATATCGGGCGGCTGCAAGGGGACATGACCAAGGAGGTGAAGTTCTACTACGCGTCCCTGTGGGAAGAGCTGCCGCCTAGTCTGAAGGACACGCTGCGCTTGGTGTGCGCGTTCCCTTTCTTCTGGCCGAGGGCTGCGTTCTTGGATATTGCGACGAAGGTCGGCATTGCTCAGCCCGATGTCGCGAAGGTGGAGCACCTGTTGCATTCTTCGGCCGCAGGCTTGAAGGTCTTCCACGAGAGCCTGGCCGTCTTTGTGCGCTCGACTCCGGGATACGACGAGCGCATCAAGGAGCTGATGCCGGCGGTGGCGAGCTGGCTGGAAACATCGGCGCCGCCCTCTTTGCGCGTCAACTGGCTCTGGTCGGTTCAGGCCAAGCTCGGTGACCCCAAGAACCTCATTGCCGGGTTGACCCGCGACTGGATCATGCTCCGTCTGGAGGAGGGCTATCCAGAGTCGCTGTTCGATACCTTGTTGTCGGAGGCCATGGTCGCTGCGCTGGATACCAATGCGTTTGCCGATGCCTATCGCCTTGACAATCTCAAGGCACGGATGGTTCGTGGCAGCGAGTTTCAGATGCAGGACGACGACATGGCTCGGCTTGTTTCGTTCACGCTGAGGCTGACAGCCGACGATGGTGTCGTCCGAGAGGCTGTGGCGTCGCGGCACGAGACGGACATTCTGCGTGTGGCCGCCCTTGCCTTGGCTTTGCAGGCGCGAGGACAGGCGGTAATGGCCAAGACCTGTGGTGCCGAGGCACTGCGGCGTTTCAGAGGTCTCAGCCACTTCACCACGCGGTACTCGTCCAACGCAGGGACTACTGATTTCAAGTTCTTGGTCGAGGCGTTCGCGCGCCTGGGTGTCATCGGTGCGACCTCGGAGGCGTTTGCGAAGCTGGTTCGTGAAAACGGCCCTATCGTGTGGATGCCGAGAGCCCGGATGCTTGTTGATGAGGGCGTGCTGGACGACCTGATGGACGCGACCACCCCGCTGCCGCCCGGCGACCCGGATAAGAGTGCTCTCAGCGACGTCTGCGTCCGTGCGGCTGCAACGGCCGGGGTGATCATCTTTGATCGCGACGACTTCAGCAAGCTGGCGCGAACCCCGTTCGTTGCCGCATTGGAGGCCGCCCGCTCACGGGTCTCGAAGCCGCTGAACGAGCCCATCCCCATTGAGTGGCTCAAGGGTGACTACTACGAGCGAAAGGACAACCTGAGTGCGCTCGTCCACCATTGGTTCTTCAGCGGTGTGCAACTGAGCCTTTGCATGCAAGCGGAAGGACAAACAGGCTTCGAGTTCGTGCGGGCGCCCACCTACGAGGACAGGAGGAACATCAGCTACTTGCTGAATTCGCTCTCAGCGATTGCAGCTGAGGTTGCCGAGCGCTGGTGGCGCGGGGAGTTTGTGGACTTCAATCAGCTGTTCGAACTGCTCAAACCTGTCCAGTTCAGGCGCTTCAGGCAGGGGTACGACGCCAGCTCAGCTGCGGAGGAGTTCCGGGCTGGACTGCATCGCATTGCCTGCGATATTCGGCTGGGCAGCTGCCTGCTCGCCGGTCGCGACGATGTTGACGTGACTGAGGCGACCATAGTCGCCGCAGGTACCAGCGAGTGGTTCGACCCTGCGTCCTTCCGCACCCAGTACGAGGCAGGATTGCTGACCAGGATGAGCGATGAAGCAGCATCGGCCTTCATCCAATCCCAGCGCGTCCTGCTCGATGCTGAGATCCGCCAGGAGACCAGCGTTCATCTTCAGACGCCCCTGCAACTCTGCGGCATCGCCCTCACCCACGGCTTGAACACCAGCGCACAGGAGCTCTGCACTCAGACTTGGGAGCTGGTAACCGGCTACGGGCACCGCAAGGACCCTACCTTGAACAACACCGTCGACGCCATTGACTACCTGTTGGAGGTCGTGCCAGACGATGCTCGACGGCTGCTCAGCATGATTTCGCCCCAGGTCCACCGCGTGCTGGACTTCACGGACGGAAAGGGAACGAGGCACGTGCTCTCAGCCGCGGACCGGTTGCTGGCGAAGCTCTGCCCGCCAGCTCTGGTGGTGAAGTATGAGGAGCACACGGACGCGGGCGATTGGTCGCATGCGGAGGACAGCCTGCGGGCATACGTCGAGCAGGGCGTGCGGGACAGTTGGCCCCTGGATGCGCTTATGCGCACGGGTGTTCACCCAGAGATCCAGGATGCGTTGATGCAGCTGGAACGCAATGGTCAGGATGGCGCTGCCGAGCGGCTGCGTGTCCTCAGGGAGCATGCCGGCTGGGACGTCGGCGTGCTTCAGCACAAAGACTCGTCTAGCGGCGACATTGACAGCAAGCCATACACAGGCGACGTCACCAGGTTTGCACCGGAGCAGGTCGACGAGCTGCTGGCAAGCCTGTCGACCAGCTACAACGAAAAGAAGAGGCTCCTTCGAGCCTGGTACGAGCACTGGGATACGGCCGGGCAGGGCAAGCGCCTTCTCGCGGCGTTGGACAGTTTTCTTCAGTCAGACGAGGGGCGCATGAACGGCATCCTTGAACTGTCTGACCTCGCCTTTAAGACGAGGCGCAAGCTGAGTGGCTCGAAGGCTGCGTGGAATTACCTCGTCCAGGCGCAGATCCGGAAGGGTGCATGGCTTGGCTTCGCGGAGAGCGAAGAAAAGACGCGTAAGCGGCTGGATATGGTCGTTCAGCACTACCCGAGTCGTTGCGACGAGTTTGTCAGGGCGACGACGTACGCCATGTTCGGAGAGCCCGAGCCGCCGCGTCTAGCGCCGACGGATCTGATGGTCTATTTCTATGCGCGGCAGAAGCGCGTTACCGACGCCGTGAAGTTCGCCGAGATGATGGTGAATTGCGTGCTCGAAGACACCCGAACTCTTCCGCTGGAACGGCCGCGCTGGGCAGAAGAGCTCGACGCTGCGAGGGCGAAGGGCACGTGATGGAAGACCTGCGCATCCTCGTCGCCAGGCTGGGCTGGCCGTCGACCGCTGCACGGTGGTGGACCATGCAGGAACTCGCCGCTCGCCTGGGCGCGCCGGCGTCGAAAGCGGCGACGGAGGCCGCACTCCTCGAATTCCTCGGCACAAGGAAGCTCGAAGCCGAGGTGGTGGAGGCGCTCGTCGTCTTTTGGATGGCCGCGCAGGCGCACGGGTACGAGGCCGGCCCGAAACTGGCCGAGAGCATTCCTAAGACGTCCATCCTCTCGGAACTGTTGCTGGAGAGCCTCGGTCTATGGGCGGACACCCCGGACGAAGGCCTCGAAGAAGTGCCTGAAGACTTCCAGATCCCACAGGATTTCAACGGGGTGCAAGGTGCAGACCTTCCGCGGATGTTCCGCACCTCCATGACGGAGCTTGAGGCCGCTACGGGGCTGCCGTTCGTCCGCCAGATGGCTTTCGAGTGGTCGAAGAACAAAGGCGCCTACCCGGATGCTCCTTTTCAGGGCGACCCTTGGCACTTCTCGCGCCCCTTGGGCGAAGGGTTCAGCGGCCAAATCTCATCTCGGACTGCCTTGCGGATGATCTCCGCCTACCACCGCACGTTGGCGGTTGCTGAGGCGTTCTGGGGCATGCCTCCCGATAAGGCGGAAGACCGGGCTCTGTTGGCTTTGCCTGTTCACCCGACACTTGCGCTGCTCAGGCCTAGACGACCGGCTTGGTTTCCAGGCCGAACGGAATTCGACGGCGATGATGAGGCTATTGGTGGGGCTGTCCGCAGCCTCGTCGAGCGGGTTCAGCAGGAGCGTCCTGGCGATGAGCTGATGGCCTTCTCGTCGCCCGTTGTGATGTCGATGGGCCGCTGTGTGGAGGTCTCGGTCGTCCGGTGGGCGCAGGCGGCAGGTGGCAGCGTCGCTGATGAAGGCTTGGCGGGGCACTTGAAGGACCTGTGGAGAACCGGAGAGCTACTCGCAAGCGACTTCCAGGAGCCTCTGGGCACGACTACGTTCCTGGAGTCGCCAACTCCCCACGAGATAGCCGATGAGGAGAGCAAGGCATGGCCGCTGGCCAAGCCGCTCGATTTCAACCGACTAGGCTACCTGCAGTACGACCTTTATCCTGGGCGGCTCTTCTTGCCGACAATGCCAGAGCGGGGACAGTTGGAGGTCACGTCTTGTGGTGGAGGGCTGGAGGTCAAATCCGGTAGTGAAGTGGTCGCTGACCTTTGCTACTGGAATGCAGGCTGGGGACCGGTTCGCGCTATGCAGTTCGACGGAAACTGCGGTGTGGCCCTTGTCTCCAGAGGCACGGCATATCGCACATCACCGGATGAGGCTGTCCAGGAGGTGCGATCGTTCTACTTTTGGCGTGTGAGAACGCTCGACGAGAAGAGTGGATTCAGCGGCTTTGAAGAAGAGCTAACCTATGGTGTCACCTTCGTGTGACGCAGCTCCCTTTCAACGAACCTTCATGAGGCCGCCGCTAGGGGCCGCTTAGTGGCCGACAGCGTGAGTTCATCCGTTCGAGCCGACCGACGGCAACCGCTGCAGACCCGCTGTTGGCGGACGAGTATCGGCTTAAGGCTGG
Organism: Rhodoferax sp. BAB1; assembly: GCF_013334205.1. Classification (NCBI taxonomy): domain Bacteria; kingdom Pseudomonadati; phylum Pseudomonadota; class Betaproteobacteria; order Burkholderiales; family Comamonadaceae; genus Rhodoferax; species Rhodoferax sp. BAB1. Next base: position 423,248 of record NZ_CP054424.1, read on the forward strand.
GAGCGGACGTTGAGGTTAGGTCTAGCGACTGACGGCATTTGGCTGAACCGTGAATATCACTCCACCCTAAAGCAGACGGCCAAGCCAAGTGCTGCCCCCACTTGCGCAAAAAGACTAGCAATTAGGCGGCTGAAAGGCGCATCCTATATGCCCCTCAACTCGATGGGAGACCATCATGGAATCAGCTGTAGCCATCGCGCATCGCGAGCCTTGGAACAAAGGCAAGATCGTCGGCCAGAAAGCCCCGTTCAAGCCCAAGGATATCTGGGCACTCCGTGCCCGTCTTCAGATGGAAAGGCGCATTCGAGAACTCGCACTCCTCAACCTAGGTATCGACAGCAAGCTGCGCGGTTGCGATCTGGTCGCACTCAAGGTCCGAGACATCTGCCATGGCGACCAGGTGGCAACTCGCGCTATCGTCATGCAACATAAAACCCGGCGTCCGGTTCAGTTCGAAATCACGGCTGCCTCCCGAGATGCCTTACTGACGTGGATAAAGCATGCCGGATTGAAGCCGGATAACTTCCTATTTCCTAGCCGGCTTCACGATTCGCCTCACCTCGGAACTCGACAGTACGCCCGCATTCTTGGGCATTGGGTTAACGAACTCGGACTTGAACGAGCTGACTATGGGACGCACTCGATCCGGCGGACCAAGGCGACGCTCATCTATAAACGAACCAAGAACCTTCGCGTCGTGCAGTTACTTCTCGGGCACTCCAAAATCGAGTCGACTGTACGGTACCTCGGCATAGAAGTCGATGACGCACTCGAAATCTCTGAGCAGACGGAAATCTGAGAGGGCGAGACGATGTCCGCCCGGTCAGTCCGGGTGGCTATTCTGACCAATGTCGCAAAGGACGATGGCATATGAGTCCCGCCGACTTCAATTCATGCATGGTTTTAAGTGGATATGCGGACGACTCTGAGACCGACAACTGAAAGCTATCAAGCGGAATGGTCCACCGATAAATCTCAACTGCCGGAATCACTGGCGACTTACGGCAGGACGAATCTGACCGTCACGGTCCTGCTAGCCTGCTTGACCACAGCCACCGCTTTGGTGCCTTTGGCAACCTTGAAATCCCCGGCTGCACCTAGCCATTCACCTTGCGGCACGAGTGCCACCTCCTGCTTGTCTGCTCCGTTGAGCAAGGTCAGTGCGGCTGTCGCGTTGCTCACATCGACCTTCTTGCCGTGATCACGCAGGTAGAGGCGCAGCTTGTCTTTCTGCGCCACCAGCTCAAAGTCGATGTCGCGGGCTTCGGCGACCACGCCGCCATGCAAGGGTTTTTCGGCGTGGCTGTGTGGGCCCGCAGCGTACGCTACGGTTCCCGAGAAAAGCGCAAGCGCTGTAATAATTGCTAGTAACTTCATGGAACTTCCTTTCATTAAGGTAGGACTGCAGAGGGAAACTTGTTTAGTGCGGGTTCAGAACGCCTCGGCATTGCGGTCATCCAGCAAGCGCTCGGCATCCTTGCGGCCGAAGAGCCAGAACATGAGGGGGGTCAGGTAGGTGTCGAGGAGGGTGGAGCTGATCAGGCCCGAGAAGATCACCACCGCCACGGGGTGCAGGATCTCGGTGCCCGGACGCTCGGCCTCGAACAGCAGGGGTGCCAGCGCAAAGGCCGTGACCAGCGCCGTCATCAGCACCGGGCTTAACCGTTCCATCGAGCCGCGCAGGATCATCTTGTGATCGAAACTTTCACCTTCGCTGCGCATTAGGTTCAGATAGTGGCTGACCTTCAGGATGCCGTTGCGCACCGAGATGCCCGCCAACGTGATGAAACCCACCAGCGCCGCTACCGACAACGGTTGCCCGGAAATCCATAGGCCCAGCACAGCGCCCACCAAGGCCAGCGGGATATTGCCCATGATCAGTGCGGACAGGACAACGGACTTGTAGCGGCTGTACAGCACGACGAACATCAGCACCAGCGAGACGATGGACAGCAGGCCGACCAGACGTGAGGCTTCCTCCTGCGCCTGGAACTGTCCCCCCAGGGTGATGAAATAACCCTCGGGCAACCGGGTCTCGGCGACAACCCGGCGGATATCGGTCACGATGTCCGAGAGGGCCCGGCCCTGGGCGTTGGCCGAGAGCACGATACGCCGCTTGCCGTCGTCACGGCTGATCTGGTTGGGACCATCCCCGTCCTCGATGGTCGCGATGCGCGACAGAGGTATTCGCCCTGAGGGTGTCTCCAGCAGGATGTTGCCCAGACCCTCGACCGAACGCGCGGATTCAGGCAGACGCACCACCAGGGCAAAACGTCGGCTGCCTTCGACGATCTGGGTGATCCTTTCGCCTTCGACCAGGCTTTGCAGGGTACTCAGGATCTGCGGGGTCGGCACGCCGTACTGCGCCGCAGCCGCGTAATCCAGCCGGACCTTGATCTGCGGCGCCAGTACCTGCTTCTCGATTTCCAGATCGGCGATGCCGGGGATGGCGGCCAGCCGGCCACGCAGCACATCGGCTTGCCCACGCAGCGTGTCCAGGTCGTCACCGAAGATCTTGATGGCGATCTGGGAACGCACGCCCGAGAGCATGTGGTCGATGCGGTGCGAGATCGGCTGGCCGATGGCAATGGCCGCCGGCAGGTTAATCAGACGCGAGCGGATATCGGCGGAAATCTCGTCCATGGAGCGCTTGAGCTCTCCGGCAGGGAGCAGGCCCACGTCCAGCTCACTCACGTGCACACCCTCGGCGTGTTCGTCCAGCTCAGCCCGCCCGCTGCGCCGGCCGACGTGCACGACTTCGGGCACCAGCTTGACCAGCTTTTCAGCCTGCTGTGCCAGGGCGGAGGATTCGGCCAGGGTCACGCCCGGATTGAGCCGCAGTCCAACCAGCAGCGTTCCCTCGTTGAACGGTGGCAGGAAGGTTTTGGGGAAAAACGGCACCGCGATCAATGAAACCAGCACAGCAACCCCCGCTGTGACCAGCACCGCCCGTGGCCGGTTCAGCACAGCTTGCAGGCTGCTCTGGTACTTGCGTTTGAGCCAGGCCAGTAGGCGTGTATCCCCATGGTCGAGCGACTTCATGCTCGGCAGCAGGTAGAAAGACAGCACTGGTGTGACCGTCACCGAGACCACCAGCGAGGCCATTGTGGAGACGATGAAGGCGATGCCCAGTGGCACGAACAGGCGGCCCTCCATGCCTGGCAGCGCAAACAGCGGCAGGAAGACCAGCACGATGATGACCGTGGCGTACAGGATGGCCGATCGCACTTCCATGGAAGCCGCTCTCACTAGCTCCAGGGGATGCAGACGATGGTCGGGGTGTTTGGCGCGATCCACCTTGAGGCGGCGCAGCACGTTCTCAACGTCAACCACGGCATCGTCCACCAAGCCCCCGATGGCGATGGCCAGGCCGCCCAGCGTCATGGTGTTGATGGACAGCCCGAAGTAGCGAAACACCAGGGCCGTCACGAAGATCGACACCGGGATGGCGGTCAGGGCGATGATGGTTGGCCGCAGCGTGCCCAGAAAGAAAAACAGGATCAGTGCCACAAAAATAGAAGCACCGATCAACTTGCCCTGAAGTGTCGTGATGGAGGCCTCAATGAAGCTGGCTTGCCGGAACGTCACTTTCGGGCTGTCCATGCCGGCTGGCAGGGAGCGCTGCATGGCTTCCAGCGCTGACTCGATGGAGAGGGTCAGGTGGATGGTGTCCGCGGCCGGCTGTTTCTGCACGCCCAGGATGACAGCCGGCTTGCCTTCGAAGCCGGCATCGCCGCGTTTGAGGGCCGGGGCAAAGGTCACATCTGCCAGCTGGCGCAGCAGGATGGGCTGGCCGTTGCGGGAGGTGAGCGCCAGGTTCTTTAGATCATCCAGACGCGACGTGCGGCCCAGGTTGCGGATCAGGTATTCGCGGCCGTTGAGCTCCAGGAAGCCGCCCGAGGTGTTGGAGGAGTAACCCTTGAGTGCGGTCTCCAGCTGCTCCTGCGTGATGCCGAGCTCCCCCATGCGGCTGGTGTTGGGCTGGACCTGGAACTGGCGCACCTCACCCCCGATAGGTATGACCTGTGCCACTCCCGGGATGGCCATCAGGCGGGGGCGCAGCACCCAGTCGGCGTACTCGCGCACTTGCATGGGCGAGATCTTGCTGGTGTCGATCGGGATCGCGATCTGCATGATCTCACCCATGATCGAACTGATGGGTCCCATACGTGGCGTGATGTCGGGCGGCAGGCCTCCCTCCATGGCGGAAAGGCGCTCGGACACCATCTGTCGGGCCCGGAAGATTTCCGTACTCCAATCGAAGGTGACATAGATGAAGGACAGGCCCGCGCTGGAGACGGATCGCACGCTTTCCACACCCGGCAGACCGTTCATGGTCGTCTCCAGGGGGAATGTAATGAGCTGTTCCACCTCTTCCGCAGCCATACCACCGGCCTCGGTCATGATGGTGACCGTGGGTTTGTTGAGATCTGGAAAAACGTCCACGGGGGTGCGTGAAAGCGTGAACGCGCCATAGGCCATGAGCACCAGGCTGGCGATGATCACCAGCAGCCGATTGCCCAGACTGTTATCGAGAAGCCACTTGAACATGATGTGGGGCTCCCGCTCAACGGATCTGGTTGATCAGGGCAGCGGCCTGGGTGGCCACCCGGTCGCCGGCCTGCAGGCCGGAGGTGATGGCCACGGAGGCACCATCCAGCGGCTCAACAGTGACCACGCGAGGCTCGAACTGCTCCGGCGCCTTCTTGACCCAGACCACGGACTGATTGGCTGGGTTTTTCATGAGCGAGGCGGCAGGGACACGCAGACCGCTGACGCGGGTCGCGGTCTGGACGTAGACCTTCACGGGCTGGCCCACGGCCAAGCTGGAAAGCGCAGCACCTTCACCCCGGAACAGCATGGGCAGCGCCTGCTCGCGCAGGCTGCGGGCCGCGCCGACAAAGCTCAGGCGTATCGATTGCGTCCCGATGGCCACGCTGGCGCCCGCCACATTGCGGGCCACATCGGCGTCGTAGGCCAGGGCCTCGATGCGCAGACGTGCGGGGTTGATGACCTCAAAGACCAGTTCACGGGCGTCCACGACCTGGCCCGCGACCACATGGCTAGAGGCGATCACGCCGGACACCGGGGCCACCAGAGCGTCGCGATTGCTCAGGCCTGCGCCCACGGCGGTCACACGCTCACCCAGGCTGCTGACTTCACTCTCAGCGGCTTCCAGTTCCTTGCGCGGCACGGTGTCTGCAAGTTCTTGCAGGCGAGCCAGGCGCTTTTCTGCAAGGCTTTTGGCCGCGCGCAGCTCAGCCAGCTGGGCGGACTGATTGGAGCGCTCGATCTGTCCCGACGACGGAAGCACATAGGCCAGCACCTGACCTTTACGCACGCTCTGGCCGATATTCGGCAGGCCTTGCGGGCCAGGCTCGATGCGGCCCGCAACCATGGCCTGGACCTTGCCGCCGGCATTGGGATCCATCACCACCTTGCCAGCCAGCTCGATCGAGCGGGGCAGCTCGGCGAGACTGACGGTGGTGGTGCGCACGTTCAACTGCCGCTGGGCGGGCTTGGGCAGGAAGACGCTGCCATCCGGCAGACGTTTGGGGCCATTGCCACTGACGGCGGCGGGAGCATCGCCATGGTCATGTCCTTCGCCGGCCCATGTCGTTGTGGGGCTGCCGGCGAGCAAGGCCAGGGTGGTGAACGCGGAAATGATATTCAGGTAACGGTTTTTCATGCTGCACCTCCCAGGAAAGGATGACGGCGGCCGAAGCGGCGACGCAGGCCCCAGACGCTCAGGGCCAGAATCAAGAGAGCCAAGCCGGCGTAAAGCAGCCAAGCGAGGAGCCCGGTCTGAGCATGGCTGTGTTCGTCCTCATGCAAATCCAGCTCGCCTGCCAGCAGATCGGTCTCGCGAGCGGTGACTACAGTGACCATGACGGCATGCTGTCCGGGAGGAAGTTCCTGGGCCAGGCTGACGACAAACTCACCGACGCCCTGGGCCTGCACGGGAATCTTCTGCCCGGCCAGTTCGAGTTCCAGACGCGCGTCGGGTACCGGGCTGTTGTCGGCACTTTGGTCCAGGTACAGCGTGAGCTGCTTACCCTGCAGGATGCCCACCAGCTCGAAGCTCTCGGACACCGCCGTAAAACGCGGTGAGGCAGCGCCTTCGGTCATGGCGGGGGTATCGCCGTGGTCGTGGCCGGGGCCAGCCCAGCTGGATGGGGTGAGGCTCAGTGTGAGGACTGTGAGGCCCAGGGCAAGAAGTTGTTGAAATCGTTTCATGATGGTTTCCGTTTCACGGGGTGTTTTGCTGGGGCAGCAGGCCCAGGGCCTGGCGTAGGGCCGAGATGGTGGCGGCAAGTTCGACACGGGCGCGGGCGGCCTGCCGTTCGGCGGCGATGGCTTCCAGCTCGATGCGCAGGCGTGTGGGCAGATCGGTTTCGCCGGCCTTGAAGGATTTTTCGAAGAACGCGCGTGATTCACGTGCCAGCTGGGCCCGTCGCTCTGCTGCTGTGAGCTGCGTGCGCGTCGATTCCAGGCGGACCTGGACGCTGTCCAGCGTGGCCTGGATGCGGCCCTGTTCCAGGGCGAGTTGCGTTTCGGCTTCAATGGCCTGGGCCTGGGCGGACGAAATGCTGGCGCGATTGCGGCTGTCTGAACCAAAGGGGATGCGTACGCCGACGGTGACACTTTGCTGGTAGCTGTCACCGAAGGCACCGCGATCGCGGCCAGTGGCCAGCATCAGCTCAGGCGTGCCCCGTGTCCTGGCCTGAGCCAGTTCAGCGGATCGGCGAGCGATCTCGGTGCGGTTGAGCAGCTCCATCACAGCGGGGTGTCGATCGCCCAGGGCGCTGGCATCCCGCACAAGCTCTGGCGCAGGCTCGGTCAGCAAGGCCTCGGGCTGGGCGGTGGCGTCTGCGGGCAAGGTCAAACCGCTCAGAGCGCGCAGACGCTGACCAGCCGCTGCCAACGCACTGGCGGCCTCGGCCAGCTCGGCTTCCGCACCGGCTTGCGCACCTTCGGCCTGGTGCTGATCGGCGCGGGCCAGATCACCGGCCCGTACACGCCGGCTGACATCGGCCGTGAGTTGCTGGGCATTGAGCAGTCGCTCGCGCGCCAATACAAATCCAATCCGGGCCAATTGCCACGACCAGTAGGCTTCACGTACCTCGGCAGCCGTCTGCAACTGCGCCAGCAAGGTGCTGCTTGCCGTGGCCCGTTGTTCGGCCTCCGCAACCGCCATGCTGCGGGAACGCTCGTTCGGCAGCCACAGCGGGATGGCAACACCTGCCGTGTATTCACGACGACCCAGGTTGTTGTTCATCTGGTCGGTCTGGCCCGACAGCTCCAGGGCGACGGGCTCCGCCGTCCAGCTGGCTGCTGCTTCCTTGCGCGCTGCGGCAGCATCCTGGCGCGCCTGCAGCGACCTGGCTTCAGGCTGGCGCTGCCAGGCGGCATCAAACACTTCGGTCAGTGTGAGGACCGGGGTGTTGGCCGATGCCACGGGTGGCGCCGGACGAAAACCGGGTTGTGGTGGCGTAGCTGCCGAGTTGGGGATCTGAGCAGGGCCGGGGATGGCTGGCGGCGGCTTGAGCTGAGCCCAAGCACTGCCGACGCTCCCGCCCAGTACGGCCAGTGCAATGCAAAAAATTCGTTCGATTCGCGGCATGCGATTCTCCAATGTGTGAAAGACATCTGGGGAATCAGCGAGGTGCGATCCTGGGATCGCGACAGACAGACCTGGCGCATCAGCGATGCGCTGGGTCAGAGAGGGGCAGAAGTGCCTACCTCGCCGATCAGGCGAGGTGAGCCCAGTTGGGCCGTTCAGGCAAGGTGGGTGGCGGGGAGGAAAGCAGGGCCTGCTCCCCGACATGCATGTCGGCCGCCGAGTACAGCACAGGCATCACCTGGGAGGCATGCAAGGCCGTTGCACAGCCTGCATGGCAGACCGGACAATCGGCATCAACCGCCCCCAGAGTCTTGGGGCCGCTGTCGTCTTTGGGCGTCTCATCCGCGTGGTGCTGATGCTCGTGATGACCGAAGTGCTGGGCCGCCGCACCCGTTTCGTGCTGGCAATACACGCTCACTGCCGCCCAGCTGAGTTGCAGCGGGAGCAGGGCCAGCAGAAAGATGGGGAGCCAGCGGCGCATGGACGGCATTCTAGCGGGCTTGGCCGAAACCTTGAACAGACCCTTTGGAGTCCGGGGTAAGCACAGAGGCGGGCCGCTTGAGTTTCGAGCGCATCCGGACAACATTGCGGTTCATCTGATGCCGGATGACGTTGATGAAAAACCATTTCTTCCAGCCCGAGACGTTGGTGCCATGCACCCGATAGAAATCATCCGGGTTTTCATAGACACCCAGGTCCTGGTTGATGCCTTCGCTCTGGATGTAGGTGTCGGTTCCGCGCCATGACACCGGCGGGGCCGCCAGGTTGCGCACGGCTACGCCGTAACCACAGAACGGGCGCGCTCCCGGGAATTGCTGCTGGAGAGCGCTCAGGTAGTCCTGGTCCAGTATGAAGCCCTCCAGATTGACCCAGCGGCCCTGGTACGAGACTTCAACCCAACTGTGGATGATGGAACGCGGTGCCAGCAGGTAGCCAAGCCCGGTGATAGCGCCTTTCTGCAGGCGCTTGTTGATCGTGAAGCCGTGGAAGCGGCAGGAAATGCCCGTGGCCCTCAGCAAGGCCATCAGCAGGGTGGCCTTGGTATTGCACTGCCCCAGGCCATCAGCCAGCACCTGTGACGCGGGCAAGTCGTCAGTGACGTTGTAGCCGAAGGCAATGTCGTTGCGCACGAAATCGTAGATGGCGCCAATGCGTTCGTACTCCGACAACCCGTTCCAGCCACGCTCGGCGATCAGACGCTGCAGGCTGGGGTGCTGGTAATCGAGGAGTTCCGTGCTGAGGTGGGAGCCGGAGACCGTGGTGGTGGAGTTGTTGCTTTTTTCCATATCGTGCTTTCTTCAGGTCTTGATCTTGAGCAGGCGCAGGCCATTGAACACCACGATCAGGCTCGCGCCCATATCAGCGAACACGGCCATCCACATGGTGGCGCCGCCGATGATGGAGAGCACCAGGAACACTGACTTGATGCCCAGGGCCAGAACGATGTTCTGCCACAGCACGGCCCGCGTGCGCCGTGACAAGCGGATCAGTTCGGGAATGCGGCGCAAGTCGTCGTTCATGATGACCACATCAGCCGCCTCCATGGCCGTGTCCGTGCCGGCTGCGCCCATGGCGATGCCAATGTCGGAGCGTGCCAGGGCCGGTGCATCGTTGATGCCGTCGCCTGTCATCGCGGTGGTGCCGTATCGGCCTTGCATGTCCTCGATGGCTGTCAACTTGTCCTCGGGCAGCAGATTGCCGCGAGCATCGTCGATGCCAGCCTGCCGGGCGATGGTCTGCGCGGTGGCCGGGTTGTCGCCCGTCAACATCACCGAGCGAACTCCCAGGGCATGAAGCTCAGCCAGAGCCTCGCGTGAACTCTCCTTGATGGTGTCGGCCACGGCAAAGATCGCCAGCACCTGGCTGTCCATGGCCAGCAGCGTCACGGTGCGACCTTGAGCCTCATGCTCAGCCAGGCGTGCTTCAATGGCCGGGCTGCACAGGCCCCGCTCTTCAATCAGGCGATGGTTGCCCAGGATCAGCGTCTGCCCGTCGCTGAGGGCTTGTATGCCCCGGCCAGGCAAGGCCGTGAACTGCTCCAGTTGTCCAATGCTCCGATCCAGACCTTGCGCGATGGCCTTGGACACGGGGTGATCCGAGTGGCCCGCCAAGGCACCCGCCCAACGCAACACCTCTGCCTGCGGTATCGGCGAGGGCTGCACCTCGGTTGCCACCAGTTTGGGCTTGCCCTCTGTGATGGTGCCGGTCTTGTCCAGAGCGATGACCTTGATCTTGTGGGCGCCTTCCAGGTAGACCCCGCCTTTGATGAGGATGCCACGTCGCGCCGCTGCAGCAAGGCCGCTGACCACCGTGACCGGCGTGGCAATCACCAGGGCGCAGGGGCAGGCGATGACGAGCAGAACCAGGGCCTTGTAGAGGGCCTCCATCCAACCGATGCCCATGAGCCAGGGGGTCAACAACGCCACGGCCACAGCAAGCGCAAACACTGCCGGGGTGTAGATGGCGGCGAAGCGGTCCACAAACTGTTGAGTCGGCGCGCGGCTGCCCTGAGCCTGTTCCACAGCCTGGATGATCCGGGCCAGCGTGGTGTTGCTGGCGGCAGCGGTCACGCGCATTTCGAGCGCGCCGGTGCCGTTGATGGTGCCTGCGAAGACCAGGTCACTCACAGCCTTGTCGATGGGCATGCTCTCGCCGGTCACGGGTGCCTGATTGACCGCGCTGTTGCCGGAGGTGATCATGCCGTCGAGCGGGATGCGTGCGCCAGGTTTGACCCGCACGATGGCATTCAGTGCCACATCAGCCGCAGCCACCTCCTTCCATTCGCCATCGGGCTGTTTGACCTCAGCCGTATCCGGCGTGAGATCCAGCAGGCTCTTGATCGCATTGCGCGCCCGGTCCACGGCCCGCGCCTCGATAAGTTCAGCAATAGCGTAGAGAGCCATCACCATGGCCGCTTCGGGCCACTGGCCGATCAGGAAGGCGCCTGTCACAGCCACCGTCATCAGGGCGCTGATGTTCAGCCGCCCCTGCCGCAGCGCGGTAAAGCCCTTGCGGTAGGTTGAAAAGCCGGCCAACCAGATGGCCGCCGCAGCCAGTGCCATGCCGGCCCCTTTGTAGACAGCGGTCTCGGGCGCAAAAAAGTCCAGCAGCTCAGCGGCGATGGCCAGCAGCAGGGAAGCGCCCAGACGCCCCAGCCCTTCGGCCATGGGGGCGTGCTGATCAGCCTGTTCAAATGGAGTCACGGGCTGGGGATCAAAGCCGGCCTGCCGGATGGCGTCCAGGGCGCGCGGCAGGACTTCAGCGGGGGCATCGATGCGCAGGGTGCGCGCCGATAGCTGGAAGCCCAGGCCCCGCACGCCGCCGATGCCTGCCAGCGCATTCCGGATCTCACTTTCCTCGGATGCGCAATCCATGGTCGGAATGCGGAAAACCGTGCCGGAGGTGCCGGGCGGTCCACCCTCGATGCGTACGGGCGCGGACGGGCTGCTGCAGCCGCTATCGCAAGCGCGTCCGAGATCCTTGCCCGGCTCTGAGGTGTTCTGTCGTTGCATTTCTACTCCTTGTTGAACGGAATTAGAAACCCTATAGCGGCTACAGAGTCAAGCCGCTAAGATGCAATAACCCTGACACCCTATCCGCCTTGCCATGCTTGAAGCCCTGCGCGTCTCTGTTCTTTTCGTCCTCACCGCCGTGGCGGAGATCGTAGGCTGCTACCTGCCCTGGCTGGTGCTGGTCCAGGGTCGCACCCCATGGCTGCTGTTGCCAGCGGCGTTGGCCTTGGCGTTTTTTGCCTGGCTGCTCACGCTTCATCCACAGGCCGCCGGTCGCACCTATGCGGCTTATGGTGGTGTCTATGTGGTGGTGGCGCTGCTGTGGCTCTGGCGTGTGGATGGTGTCGCACCCACACGCTGGGACATTTTGGGGGGTACCATTTGCCTGCTGGGCATGGCCCTGATTGCTTTCCAGCCTCGAACGGTTGCAGCCTGACCCGGGAGACGTACATGATGAAGATCGGTGATCTGTCCAAACGGACCCAGACCCAGGTCGAGACCATTCGGTACTACGAGCATGAAGGTCTGCTCCCCGAGCCGGAGCGTACGGAAAGCAACTACAGAATCTATGGTGAGGTCCATGCCGAAAGGCTGGCCTTCATCCGCCATTGCCGCAGTCTGGACATGACGCTGGATGAAATTCGGCAGTTGCTGCGCTTCAAGGACGACCCCGCATCGGACTGCGGTGACGTTAATGAGCTTCTGGATGCTCACATGGGTCATGTGGCTGACCGGATCCGGGAACTGCGTGCTCTGGAGAAACAGCTCAAGAGCCTGCGTGAGCGTTGCTGCGATGCTCAGCTTGCCGCAAACTGCGGAATTCTCGGTGAGTTGTCTAGGCCGACCGACGATAAAGATTCGAAAGACTCTCCAAAGAGTCACGTCCGCAAATCTCACCTTGCCGTTGCGGGAAAAGGTTGATTTGCTATCTACCGGCTGGCTGGCTCAATGACCGCATTGGCGCCGAGACCGTGAACTCAGCGCGCACAGACGACCGGCCGCAACCGCTGCAATCCGATCGTTGGCTGCTGTGATTTCCGCTCTAGGCTGACTGCAGTCACTTGACTTCGGAGCGTCAATGACTGCTGCCATCGACACCAGTCACTGAGCAGCTCGCTGACTGGGTGGCCGCTATCGGGGCCCATGAATTAGCGTTGTTGAACCTTCGCTCCTTGCTAAAGCAGATATTGAATCAGCGCCTACCAGCCCGTTTCGGAGTTGCCGGGACCGTGCTGTGCGGTGCTGCTGTTGCCAACCTCAGTTGCTGTCCCTGCCACTGCACACCATAGCCTAGCCGCTTTGCCATGGCGTAGACGGCCGCGTGGCCGTGCTGGCATACCAGTCGCCGTACGTCGGGCATCTGACCCAAGGCCGTAGCTAGCAGGGTCGTGCCCACGCCCCGACCATGCAGGGCGGCGGCCACTGTGAGGGCAAGTTCCCAACTGCCAAGCCGGCGTGTGGGGGTGAGCTGAAGCACGGCGACCAAGCCTAGGTCTCCCGGAAGCCAAGCCCCCAAGCATCGTTGCCGCTCCCAGGCCAAGCGAGCCACCCAGCGCAGCAGGGCCTCGTCGCTGAGCGTGGCGCCGAAGCGAGAGTACCGGTGCTCGGCCGGGAGGGCCAGCAGGTGCAGGCCCAGCGCACCACGGTGCACGGGCAGCAGCGGCGAGATCTCAAGCCTCGATGGCCACATAAGTCAGCGGGGCCGAGGCGCAGAGCCGGCGTTCGCCGCTACTCGACGACTCAGCCCACATATCTACCTGCACACGGATGGAGCGCCGGCCGGTGCCGATAACGCGGGCCGTGACCTCGACCACATCCCCCACCCTCGCCGAGGCGACGAAGTCCAGCTGTTCGGTGCCCGCCATCACCACGGGTCGACGCACCTGGCGCGTGGCGGCCACGAAACCGGCCTTGGCCATCCAGGCCATGGCGGGACCGCCGTGCAGCACGCCGCGGTGGTTCACATGGCCAGGGAAGACGATCTCAGCCACGGTGGCGCAGGCCATGGCCGTGTTTTCGGCACCGGCCTCATGCCTGGCCTGCGCCACCTCGGCTGCCTCAGCTGCATCGGCGGGCGCCTCGTCAGCCTGGCGCACCATCACGAACTCACCCGAGAGGCAGTGGGTACGTGCACCGCTGAGCAGGTCTTCGGCGATCAGGCGGGTGTCTACGGTGACGGACCGGCGGCCCCGCTGCAGCACCTCGGCGCGGCACTCCACCAGATGGCCCGCAGGCGCTGGTGCGGCAAAGTCCAGCCGGCTCACCGCGGCCGTGACCACGGAACCACGCAGCACCTTGCTGCCCACGATGAAGGCCATGCGGTCGAGCATGGACAGGGCCGCACCGCCGAACAGGGTGCCGTGGTGGTTGGATTGATCGGGCCAGACCATGTCGACCACGACCAGGGACATGTTGGGGGTGTCCGCGGGCGCGGACGTTTCGGGCTCAACGAGTACAGACAAGGTGCTTCCTCCGGTTAAGAAGGCGGGAGCACGGCAAAACCAGGCGCAACGCACGCGGACACGGCCACACGCGCTGACCCGAAGACGCAGGCGCGCGGAAGACGAAGGCAGGACGAAGCACCACCGATCTTGCTCGAGGACACCCCGCCCCATGCACAATCACATCGCCCCGTGGCAGGTCTCCTGGCTCTCGGGTCGTCGTCCGCTGCGGCCTTCCCGGCATATAGCCAGTGGTTGTCAGGCAGCGGACTCGCCGATCACAGTTGCGGGGGCAGCCACAGCTTGGATGGCGTGTCCATCCCTCTGTCGTTCCCTTTTCATTCCTGCTGTTGGGCAGGAAACCGCGAGGCGAGTTCAGTATACGTCCTAGGCTGCGACGGTGGCGCGCAGCTGACGCGCCGCGCCCACCATATGCGTCAGCGCTGGCAACACCTCGGACCACTGCCGGGTCTTGAGGCCACAGTCCGGGTTCACCCAGAGGCGTTCGGCCGGAATGCGCTCGGCGGCCTTGCGCATCAGCTGCACCATGTGTTCCTGCGTCGGGATGTTGGGTGAGTGGATGTCGTAGACGCCGGGGCCGATCTCGTTCGGGTACTTGAAGTGGTCGAAGGCATCTAGCAGCTCCATGTCCGAACGTGAGGTCTCGATGGTGATGACATCGGCATCCATGTCGGCGATCGAGGCAATGATGTCGTTGAACTCCGAATAGCACATATGGGTGTGGATCTGCGTCTCGTCACGCACGCCGTTGGCCGTGATTCGGAAGGACTCCACCGCCCAGTCCAGATAGACCTTCCATTGAGAACGACGCAGCGGCAGGCCTTCGCGCAGCGCGGCCTCGTCGATCTGGATCACTTGCACGCCGGCCCGCTCCAGGTCCAGCACCTCCTCGCGGATAGCCAGCGCCAGCTGTTTGCAGGACAGCGCACGCGGCTGGTCGTCACGCACAAAGGACCAGTTGAGGATGGTCACCGGGCCCGTGAGCATGCCTTTCATGGGCTTGGCCGTGAGCGATTGCGCGTAGCGTATCCACTCCACCGTCATCGCCTTGGGGCGGCTGATGTCACCGAAGAGGATGGGCGGCTTCACGCAACGCGAACCATAGGACTGCACCCAGCCGAACTGGCTGAAGGCATAGCCCTCAAGCTGCTCACCAAAGTACTCCACCATGTCGTTGCGCTCGGCCTCGCCGTGCACCAGCACGTCCAGGCCCAGGGCCTCCTGCTCGCGCACGCTGCGTTCAATCTCCTTTTTCATCGCAGCCTGGTAGCCGGTCTCGTCCAGGCGGCCGGCCTTGAACTCGCTGCGTGCATGGCGGATCTCGGCCGTCTGCGGGAAGGAGCCGATGGTGGTGGTCGGGTAGACAGGCAGTTGCAGCAGGGCGGCCTGCTTGGGTGCGCGCTGGGCATAGTTGTGTTCACGCTGGCCCAGGCTGTCGCTGATCGTGGCCACGGCGGCCTGCACAGCCGGGTTGTGCACACGCGGTGAAGTGCGCCGTGCAACCAGCGCGGCCTGGTTGGTGGTAAGCGCGTCTTGCACCGCAGCGCGCCCCTCACGCAGGGCGGTGCCCAGCACCTGCAGCTCATCGAGCTTCTGCAAGGCAAAGGCCAGCCAGGATTTCACCTCGGCATCGAGCTTCTGTTCATTGTCCAGGTCTACCGGTACATGCAGCAGCGAACACGTGGGGGCGATCCACAGGCGGTCACCCAGGCGTGCGCTGAGCGGCTCCAGCCAGTCGAGCACCGCGTTCAGATCGGTCTTCCAGATATTGCGGCCGCTGATCACCCCCAGCGACAGCACCTTGTGCGCCGGCAACAGATTCAGCACGGGCAGCACGTCGTCACGGCCCTGGACCGCATCGATGTGCAAGCCGGCCACGGGCAGGTTGGCAGCCAGATAGCCATTCTCCAGCAGGGGACCGAAGTAGGTCGCCAACAGCAGCTGGACCTTGCAGCTCTTGAGCTGGTGGTAGGCGGTGTTGTAGGCGTGTTGCCAGTCAGCATCGAGCTCGGTCACGAGCAGGGGCTCGTCGATCTGCACCCAGGTCACGCCCTGCGCGGCCAGGGTCTCCAGCAGTTGGGCATAGACGTCGAGCAGGCGAGGCAGCAGGGCCAGCTTGTCGGAATCATCCTTGGCTTTTCCGATGGCGAGGTAAGTGACGGGCCCGACGATGACCGGCTTGACCTTCACACCCTGGGCCTTGGCTTCGGCCAGCTGTGCCAGCAGGCGCGAGGCATCGAGCTTGAATTCGGTGGCGGCCGTGAACTCCGGCACGATGTAGTGGTAGTTGGTGTCGAACCACTTGGTCATCTCGCCCGCGGCCACACCAACGCAGCAGGCACTGTGCTCGTCGGTCCCGACGGCAGAACGGCCCCGTGCGATGCGGAAGTAGTTGTCCAGGGCTTCGCCGTGGAAACCCCGCACGCGCTCGGGCAGATTGCCCAGCGTAAAGCTCATGTCCAGCACCTGGTCGTAGAAAGAGAAGTCGCCCACGGGCACCAGGTCCAGCCCGGCCTGCTGCTGCCAGTGGCGCTGGCGCAGCTGGGCGCCCGTGGCCTGCAGGGTTGCGCGCGAGGACTCGCCTTTCCAATAGGACTCCAGGGCGAATTTGAGTTCACGCTTGGCGCCGATACGGGGGAAGCCTAGGTTGTGGATCAGGGCCATGTTGTTGTTGCCTATCGTGTGTGTGATGTCGAAGCTCGGCATCCTAGGCAAGCAGACCCATTACGTAAAATGGTTTTATTTCAATCATCCATGAGATTGGCTCATATATGCTGGAACGCATCCATCTGGCCATCGTGCAGGAAGTCGCCAAACAGGGTTCGTTGACGGCCGCCGCCGACACCCTGTGCCTGACCCAGTCAGCCCTGAGCCATTCAGTGAAAAAGCTGGAGTCGCTGCTGGGCACGGCCATCTGGCTGCGCGAAGGGCGCCAGCTCATCCCCACTCAGGCGGGTGAGTACCTGCTGGCGGTGGCGAACCGTGTGCTGCCGCAATTGGACCAGGCCGAAGAACGCCTGCGGCAATACGCCGAGGGTGAACGCGGCACGCTGCGCATCGGCATGGAATGCCACCCCTGCTACCAGTGGCTGCTCAATCTCGTGGCCCCCTACCTCACGCGTTGGCCCGATGTGGACGTAGACGTGAAGCAGAAATTCCAGTTCGGCGGCATCGGCGCGCTGTTCGGTTTTGAGATTGACCTGCTGGTCACGCCCGACCCCCTGTTTAAACCCGGGTTGCGCTTCGAACCCGTGTTCGACTACGAACAGGTGCTGGTCGTCCCGCGCAGCCACACGCTGGCCGGGGCGACCCATGTGCTGCCAAAACAGCTGGCGCAGGAGATCCTCATCACCTACCCCGTGGCACCCGAGCGGCTGGACGTGTTCAACCAGTTCCTTACGCCCGCAGGCATCGCGCCGCGCCAGCACCGAACCATCGAGACCACCGACATCCTGCTGCAGATGGTGGCCAGCGGCCGTGGTGTCACGGCACTGCCGCGCTGGCTAATCGAGGAGTACGCCGAACGCATGGACATCGTGCCCGTGCGCCTGGGCCGGCACGGCCTCAAGAAACAGATTTTCCTGGGCCTGCGTGAATCGGATGGCGATGTGGATTACCTGCAGGCCTTTGTGGAGCTGGCGAGGGGCTGAGGCTAGGGCCTGGAAATTCCTGAATCTCTGGTATTCCAAAGGTAATAACAAGGCTGGGAAACCCGTCGGCACATGGTGTCCACTCTGCGCTTTCCACGCTACCGTCCGCACCTGGCCGGATCAGTGTCTACCCGGGGCGTGCCACAAGCTGACTCTGACCAGCCGTTCTAGCCCGCTTGTAAACCAAGATCGTAGTCCGCCGGCGGTTCTCGGCGCATCCTACGTGCCCCTCAACTCGATGGGAGACCATCATGGAAACAGTAGGTAACACCACACATCGCGAGCCGTGGAACAAGGGCAAGATCGTAGGGCAGAAGGCGCCGTTCAAGCCCAAGGACATCTGGGCACTCCGCGTCCGCCTTCAGATGGAAGGACGCATACGAGAACTTGCGCTCCTCAATCTGGGCATCGACAGCAAGTTACGTGGATGCGATCTCGTCGCGCTCAAAGTCCGGGACGTCTGCCATGGCGACCAGGTGGCAACCCGCGCCATCGTCATGCAGCACAAAACTCAGCGTCCGGTTCAGTTCGAGATCACCGCAACCACTCGAGATACCCTGCAGGCGTGGATCAAGTACGCTGGGCTGAAACCGGACAATTTCCTGTTTCCCAGCCGACTTCACGAGTCGCCCCATCTCGGAACCCGGCAGTACGCGCGGATTCTCGGGCACTGGGTTGACGAACTAGGGCTTGACCGTGCCGACTATGGAACGCATTCGATGCGCAGGACCAAGGCGACGCTGATCTACCGGCGAACCAAGAACCTTCGCGCCGTGCAGTTGCTTCTCGGGCACGCCAAGCTGGAGTCGACGGTGCGGTACCTAGGCATTGAAGTTGACGACGCCCTCGAAATCTCTGAGCAAACGGAGATCTGAGGGGTGGGTGGTGTCCACCCGGACAAACAGGCCGGGTTGGGCATCCTGCTTTTCAGCTATGGATCTCCACGCAGAGATGGCGTTAGCGACCAAGTAGCAGCCGCTCAGCATTAGTTACCGACCGGCGGCTATCGCTGCAGAGCAGCCGATCAAATAGACAGATCGGCTCCCAGTCGGGCCTAACCTGCATGGCGGCTTTTTTCTCCAACTTCTCCCGCAAGCTTGGTTGACGCCCCGCTGTCACCGGGCGCTCAGATATCGGCTCCCACCCTCCTTCCTTTCCGGGGTAGAACTCCTCCACGACAGCCGCGCCCTCTTCGACAGACTCTTCGAACGCGCCCAGAGCTAGCCCTTCTCCTGCAGCTTTGTCCAGATCAGCCTGACAGAATCCTGCCTCCTGCCTGGCCTGCGCTTCCGTCTTCGCCTGACTGATAGCCTCGTTCAAGGTACTACCGGTACGAACCGTGAGGTCCACGTAGTAGATCGGTGTGCCGTGTGACTGCTGGGTGGATTTCCCTCTCAGCCGCAACTCCAGCGGCAAGGTGGAGAGGTTGTCTCCGCTAACTGCCTGGAAATACCTGAGCCGGGTAGATAGCGTACGAACAGAGTTAAAGCTCGTCGTCCTTAAGATAAATGCGCTCAGCTCATCCTCATCTCCGATGCGGACGTTCAGCCTCCCGAAGGGCTTGCAGCCACGCTCAGCCAGTTCGCAGGCCTCCGGAGCCGGGCAGGGAAGGGACTGCATGCCATCGATCGTTGATCGACGGCATGTCTCTCCGTTGCCTACGCACAGCGGTCGACCGGTGGCGCGGTCGAACAGGCAGTAGCTGGCCCGCAGGTTCAGGTCCGGGTCATTGAAAAGCAGTCGCACAGGGATCTGGCGCAGCTTCACCTTGGCTTCTCCCTTCCGTGATCCCGGCTGTGCCTGGGCTTGCGCCTGGCGCAGCTGTTCATCCATCGGGTGCAGTACCCAGCCATCTCGGGTCTGTGTCTGGGTCGTCAGGGTGAACTCATCGTCCTTCTCCGGCAGCCGTTTACCGTTCCGTTCGACGACGCGACCGATGGAGATACGCCCCACAACCGGTGGGGTGAGTGCTAAACCTTTCAGCATAGTGGTCCTTTCGTTCAGGAATTGATGTGTTGATGTGTATGAGGAAGTGCCATGGAATCGGTAGGGGGCGCATCGTGAATCAGGAAGCGACGTGAGCCAGGCTTAGCCACGCCATAGCGCTGGCGAAGCTCGGGGTGTTCTGCCCACAGACGGTCCAGATCTACGGATTCGCTGTCCTTGCTTCGCCGCCAGGTGATAGAGCCCTTCTCGAAGCGGACCCGAGTGGCTTCGCCCATGTGTTGCTGGATCTGCTGCTTAAGGGAGGCCTCCAGACGGCTCTGGGTCTCCAGTTGCTGACGAACAGCCAGCAGGTCAGAGAATACGGCCGACATCACGAGATTGGTCGACCAGTCCAGCGTTTGGCCTCGATCCCTTGGGTATAGCGCTCTGAGCGCCTGTTCAGCGGATTCAGTGCCATCGGGCGGTGGTGGCTTGTCATCGGTTACGTGGCGCCAGAAGTGCCCCTCCAGCTCGATCAGCCGCTCGATCAGGGCATCGTCACGGTCGATCCGGTGAACCACTAGCTTTTGGCCACAGAGAAGCACAGCCACGTCCGCAGCTTGTTTGCCTGTGACCGCCAGCTGGTGCTGGACTTGCAACTGGACATACTCGGGCACACCGTCCTTCCATAGCCTTGAGCCGAACTCACCGGCGGTTTTGCACTCCAGGATCTGGACATCAGGAGCTCCGACGATTTCCCGGTCCAGGTTGGCCAGCATGTAAGGCACCGTGGGATGCCGTAAGACGGCATTGACCTTGCGGACCTTGTTTCCAGTCTGCTTCACGTACGCCGCGGCTACGATTGGCTCTAACAGAGAGCCCCAGAAAAGCGGCGTAGTCGTATCGTTGGGATCGGGCTGACGCAGTTCGCCTTCGCGACCGGTTTTTTCCATCCACAGCTCCAGTGCGCTCTTGTGGGGGTTCAGGCCCACGGCCGCTGCGGCATCGGACCCACCGATCCCCGTGCGACGTACCTCCAGCCAATCGCCACGCTCCATCTTCTTGGTTTCGACCAGGCGCAAGGCCGGCCGTCGTAGCTCGCTCGATACCTGTTTGGGTTGAGACATTTGGATCTCCTTAGAAAAGAAAAAGCCCGACAACTCGCGCTGTCGGGCTCTATGCCGTTTGTTGATGAATGTCAGGCCAGAAGCTTCAGGGCTTCTTCCCAGGCCCGGTGCTTGATGGCTGCACCTTGGCCAAACCAAGCCGCATCTCTGCGGTGGTCATCGCTGCGGGCACGGCGGTGGTGGTCAGTAAATTCAGAAATTGCATTGACCAGCCCCCAAGCCGTACCAGCAGCCGAAGCCATCTCGGACCCTCTGCCGCGACCGGCATAGAGCTCGTGCACGACCTTGAGCGCACTTTCATTGATGGCAGTGCTCACACCCTCGATGTTGTTGACCGGGTAGGTCAGAACCCGGCGCAGGAAAGTTTCGGCTGCCTCGTCTTTCACCTTGCAGTCGGCCAGCGCCTTCATTCGGACCATGAAGCCATCCCAAGACGAGACGGCAATGCCCAGCTGGCGCTTGACGGCTTGAGCGTCGAATTGGCTGCGATGAGGCACCTTGACAGCATCAGATCCATCACCTAAGGCGATAGCCAGCGTGTTAGCACACACTACCCTGACGGAGGTGTGCTGCGCGGTAGTCGCCAGTGTCCCGTCACAGGCCGTTGCCAACAACAAGTAGCCGTGAACCTTATCGCGGCCTTTGAGGCATGCGCTTTGCCCAGTGCGTGCCAAGGCCCATAGCTTGCGGCCCTCCTTAAGTACGCCGGCAGTCTCCAACTCGTAGCCGCCAGCCTCAGTTAGGTCCCGGTAGAACTCCAGGATTTCCCCAGGCTGGACGACCTTGAAGCGGTTGGAAACGACGGAGAGAGGGGACTTACTGTCAGAGCGGTACAGGACCTTTTGCTCCGGAAAGGAATGGATCGATCCGTAGCTTTCGCCATTGGCGCCGGTTGCGACGTAACGAACGGGGGCTTCCTCGATGCTCCAGTCCATGCCAGCACGATCTGCCCAGACCTCAATGGGCTGTCCGGGGGAGAGTTGGTTACCCAGGCCATGCCATGGGGTGGAGTGTGTAAAGGCCATTGTTTGAACAGAATGCACAAAGTTCTCCTAGATAGACGACATAAAGCCCGGTCAGCTTTCGCTGCCGGGCTTCGGGGGGTGAGATGGGAAGTGGAAAAGGGCGATCAGTCGTCGGTCGTGACGCTGTAGGTGTGGTCGCAGCTAAGGCAGTGAATGTTTGCGAGGATGTTGCTGTCCACGACATCCCCCAGAGCGCTGCCAGCGATACCGCCGACCGTAGCGCCAGTCAGGCCAGCCAGAAGAGCGCCGACCATACCTCCGGCAACTGCGCCAACCGGACCGGCCACGGCGCCTACGGCTGCACCTGTACGTGCGCCCAATATCGCGGTCATGGCTCCGCCCGTGGCACCGACCACTGTGCCGATGGCTCCGCCGACACGCCGGCCGTAGCCCAGCTCCTCGACGTTGTGCGAGTTGCAGCGAGGGCAGGCGTAGGGGTTCTTAGCTTTCTGCTTGAGGCGTTCTTGGGTTTGCTGGTCGTCATGGCCAGCAGATTGTTCTTCAGACATGGATGCTCCTGAGTGGGTACGTCAGTCAAAAACGCTGACGGATGAGCCACGATTGGCCCGCTCAGGAAGGTGATATGTGTCTGAAAAGAAGTTGAATCAGGTACCTGCTGAGTCAGTCCCGGCATCATCCTTGAGACGCCCAGACAAGAACTTCCCACTTCCACCATTCAGTTCGCTCCTGTCGATGAGCTTGCTCTGGAACTGGAAGTCTCGGTCAATGCGCACGATGAGCAGCTGCTCAAAATCTCCCTGGGTTTTGACCAATACGCGGTCACTGGTCTTCTCTGGGGAGATCGTCTTCACCTCCACCAACTTGCCATTGATGTATCCGTCGGAGCCAGCCTGGTGGGTTGGATGGCGCTGCAGTCCGAACTTAAGCTCGGCGTAGATTTCCCCTAGCTCCCCCCAGACCTGCAGGTAGCGACCGGTGTTGTCAAAGTGGCGCGCCGCACAGTCAACCAGATCGCGAAAGATCTGCGCCTGTTCAGTGATGCTGAGAGGCAAACCATCTCTGCTCCTAGAGGGACCACCTAACTCAACTGAAGCAGCGTTACTTTTGGGAGCATCTTGAAGCTGGGAGTCAATCCAGTCTCTGGCTAGGGAATCCCATTCCCAAGGCGCTGCGCCCGAACCAGCGGCATCGGCAATTTCTTCGGGGCTGTAGCCGCGGTCATGCATTTCATGCAGGAAATCCCAGTCGCTCATGGATGCTCTATGCCCTTTACATGAGGGAAAAACTGTCCGGCGCCATCAAGCAGATATGGGCCAAGGGACAGTGCTGTAAGAAGCTATTGTCTTCTGAATCCCCAGGGTGGCACTGGATTCTTGTCAGCCCAAAGCCCCAATCCATTCTGACGAGCGCTCAGCTCACCTCCCGCGTACTTCCTGCGGTCATCGGGGCTCAGCTCCGACTCATATTGTCGGTAGAACCATGCCATACCAAGACTGATCTGCTGCAGATTGGCATCTTGGCCATTGACCAAGACCTTGCCTACCCTGCGTCCATAGCGGTCACGCTTATGTGCTTCGACTTGAACCTGCTCACCAAACACCATGTCGCTCAGACTCTGCTTGGATCTCTCCCCATAGGCTTGACGCTTCTCCGGGGCATCTACACCTGCTAACCGAATCCGGTGCTTGACAAGAGCCGCGTCAAGCACGTCGATGGTGTCTCCATCAAGGACGCCTACGACCTTGCCATCGATTACCTCTGCGTGGCTGATCGTGCTCAAGGCCAGTAAGAGGATGCCGACCAGGTACTTCAACAGCTGAACTGCTACCGGCTTCATTTGAGTGTGGTCCATGCAAGTACTCGTTCTAAGAGGATCGAGGGCCCGAATTCACTTTTCAGATACGAACTCAGCTGGAAATTCACTTTTCAGATATCGATGTCTGGTGCAACTTGCGCTCATAGACATGAAGCACATTCAAAAACCTTTAAGCACATCGGTTGGCAGCGGAGAGGGGAAAAGTTGAAATCTCATTGCGCCGCATCGAATCTGGCCTGCTAAGAAAGATTCAGGATTGACTAGACATCTGCGACAAGTCAGGCCCTGCATCAAAAGTACCTTTTGCCGGACGCTGTGCGTTATTCCGCCATGTATCGATAAGCCCTGTTCACTCTGAGATTTTGACGATTCTCCCTAGGAAGAGAGTTATGGATTTTAGTGAGATTAGAACGGATCAAGCTAGATCGATGCAAGGTTTAACGATACCTCAAAGCAAGGAAGATAAAAATGGAAAAAGAAGAAAGCTACTTCACTCTCGATGGAAAAGACGGAAGCTGCTTACTATTTGAGTCTCGTCTGAAGGACCTCAACGCCCTGATCCGATTTATGAGGGACGTCGTTAACACTGATACGAGGTTCTTCACTGGCAAGAAAACCCAATCGGGTCATCCTGAGGTATCCCATATCGGACGGAGCTGCGGGAGACTTGCAGACTTCGCCAGGGCGCAGGATCCGACGCTGACGTATTCACCGCTCGCAGCATTCTTTTTTGAAGAGTACGCTAAGCATGCAATTGCTTATTACCCCGGTCCTCTTTCGCCAGGCAATCATTCTGAACTGATGATCATCGGGAAGTTGTTTGACGACTTTCTCTCTGTTTTGCGTAAGCGTGCGAAGGAAGTTGGACTGAAGGCAAAAACGCGCAATTGGGACAACAAGCCCAAGCGAAATCGTGATGAGCTTTTGCGCATGACCGACGAGGTATTCGAGCGACGGGCAAAGGTTCTCGTTATCCGTCTGGATTTCAACTATCACGCCGCTAAGCTGGATGAGGCCGACCTGGAGAAGATGCTCCAGGCGCTGTCACTGGGTGGATCAAAACCAAAAGGCCGGGTTCCATTCAGTGAGGTGCAGCGCGACCGAGCGCTTTTCATTTCCAGGATGAAGGGCAAGAGGTCTCTATTCAAGGACCTCCTTGCGTATGCGTGGCGTATCGAATGCACTCCCGTTGCTGGTTTCCATCTGCATTTCATCTTCTTCTTCGATGGCTCAAAGGTGATGAAGCATGAGTGGATGGCGCAAAAAATCGGAGAGTACTGGTCGCATGACATCACCAACGGACGGGGGTACTATGAAAATGTAAATCGGCGTCGCAAAAATCTTCCTCGGCATCTATATGGCGTTGGAATGATTGATTACCACGACGCACACAAGCGTGGGTGCCTTGTGGAAAACGTTTTGTCATACTTTTGGAAAACGAATCAGAGCGCACAGTTGATCCCCTATCCGAAAGCCAATCTGTTCGGGACGGGCTCTATTTTCCGTGGCAAGCCGGCACGTCAAGGCCGCCCTCGCTCGAAAGGGAGTGAGGTTATGGGGTCCCCAGACGCTGATATGAGCGATTCCAGTGAAGAAGACGGCTCTTTTTTGCCAGGCGATGTGCCTAGGACCGAGCCTGGCATCCTGAGGGGTGGTCAGCAGGGGGCGAGCAGGTCATGAGCCGATACCTCTCCGTCACCCTGGCTCTTGTAGCCACCGCGCTTTCAGTAGCGATCTCTGTCATGAGCAGCGAGGGTGCCGGCACCTTAAGTCAACAGCCCCTGCCGTTGGTCGGGGTGCTGGCGGTGATCTTTGCGCACTTGCTGCCTGCCCTCTCACGCGAGGCTGGACCTTGGGTTCGAGTGCTTTCTTGGGGTGTTTGGGTGGCCTGCATGGCGTTTGTCGGGTACGTCCACACAGCTTTCTTCCTATCCTCGCAGTACAAGGCTGGAGAGCGTCGGTCTGATACTGTCACTCAAGCTGTGACGACCCAGAAGCCAGCTCGCACTGTGTCAGCGATTCTCGAAGAAAAGGTGCGCGTGACCAGTGCATTGCAGTGGGCAGGTGCCTTGGATTGCCGGGATGACTGCGACCGTAGGCGTAGCCGAGTCGCGCCGTTGACGGCTCGGATTCAGGCTCTTGAGGCTGAAGCTGAGGAAGCGAGACGCTGGCAAGCTGAACAAGATCGACTTCAGGTCCTGAAGCACGCCCAGCAAGTAGATCCCGCGACTGCGAAGCTTGCCCAGTCGTTGAACGTGACTGAGGGAGACGTTAGTCTGGTCATGGGCATAGTGCTTGCGGTTGTTCTCGATGGGTCTGCCCTTGTCCTCTGGAGTCTGGTGTTTCGGCGCCGTGACTCGATGCAACCACCCATGATTGCCGATGAGACTGCCGCAGTGACTCTGGTAGTCAAGGATGTCGGCAAGCTCGCGGAGGTTGATCCTGAAGCAGCTAAGGCCCTGCAACCTTCGAAAATTGACCAGCTGGTGGCAAGAGTGCGGCCTGAGATCGAGGCGGGAAAGCTCAAGGGGACGGTAACGTCCATCCGTCAATCGCTGGGTTGTGCTCAGTCAATGGCTAGCCAGGTGCGACAGGCGTTGATCGCGGAGGGTGTAATCCCTTCAGCCTACCGCTGAGATCACCTAGAGTCGGTGACTTGCCTCCATTTGCAGAAGGGCGTCAAGAGGTGGTCTGGCTAAGATCGCCCTTAGTAGGGGCAGCTGAGGCCGACCATCAGATCCCTGATGCGGTGGTATGAGCCACGATGGATAAGCTCAGCGCATCGCGCTGGCCAGTGCTATGGAGTGCAGTGGTATGAAGTCTTCAGACGCCGACAGTCGAACACATAGCCAGTGCTTGCTGCAGTGTTCGACCGTCGGTGGGCTTTTATGCCATTTAGGGTTGATGGGCTGGCTCGTCTTTAAGCCTAAACCCGAAGCGCCCCTCAGTATCGGCTTTCAACCACCGAACAACAGTGTCCAAAAGGTTTTCCCGTTTCAAACCGCTGGCCTCAATTGCGTGATCGTGGTTTGTTTCGAGTTCTGTAGTGATTATCCGGGCCGCCGTAATGTAGCGGGCCCAGCCTTGTGCAGGAGTTTTGAGCGTCAAGATTTCAGTCACAGCCGTTTTAAGCTGTTCGTAGCGCTTGGCTCGGGCTTGGCCGCCCTTGCGGGCACGTTCAAAGTACTTCGAGTGTGGTGAAGGGGTGCTCATTGCTTTTGCCCCTTTATTGCACTTGACTTGCCTTGTTGGCAAACCATGCGTCAATGGCCGATTTGGCCCACAAACTCGAACGGCCGATTTTCACAGGCTTAGGGAAGCCGTCATTTTTGATGAGTTCATACAGCGTCGAATGAGGGATGCCGTAGCAAGTCCTGATCATTGAACTGTTCAGCCATTCCGGCTGCAAAGCTGACTTAGACATTTCTTTTTTCCGCATTAAGCGGTACGCATGGCGTACCGCTGTATCCATACCGCTGATGCGGCACCTGCCTCCGAGCTGAGAAAGCTAGCGGAAGCGACGAGATGCGTGCGGCTAGGTGCAGACGGCCTAGTCGCGCGACTTCGTGTGGTGGCGGGGGAAATTGCGCGTAAATCGCAACCCTGTCGGAGGCTTATGCCCGAGACAAGTCATCCCGCAAGTGGTGGATCGATGCAGTTATCAGCATTCACCGGCGCTGTACCGGTTTTTTGCTAATCAGCTGGGAGGTAATCGCCCGCGCATCTTTAGTATGAGCCAGTGCGGGAGATGTGGATGTCCTGCACTGGTGGTTCTTGCAAGCAGTCAGCGCTGCAATCTGAAGCCAGCAAGGTTTTTATTTTATCGTTAAGTGTCGGTCTGACAAGCTGCGCCTTGCTCTAGGCAAGCCAAATGCTTGGCATTAATTCACACTGATCGAGATGTTATTTGTCCGTTTACCCGGGGCCAGGGTTGTCATTGGGGTGCTGCGTAGGTGGACCATATGACAACTTATGCGGAGAAACCCAGTTACGGATGCCTCAGTCGAACCGGATTCTGAAGGCCGCCCTCAGCGAGATGGGATCTGGTTCCACTCAATTCAACAACGCGTGTCTTATTTGGGCTAGCCCTAGAAGCATAAAAGCCCACAAACAGGAAATCTGTTTGTGGGCTTTTATGTGGGATAAAATAAGTTATCCGACGTAAGTTATTGATTTTATTTGTTTATTGGCGGAAGCGGTGAGATTCGAACTCACGAACGGTTGCCCGTTGCCGGTTTTCAAGACCGGTGCAATCGACCACTCTGCCACGCTTCCGATGCGCCGATTCTAGCGTCTGGGCCTGTCATCAGGCCGCAGGTGCATCCTCGTTGTCCGTCTCGCTGGCGGCCGCCGCCGCAAACACGGCCGCGGGCGAGCCGTCGGCCTTGCGGCCGGTGCGCAGGCTCAAGGCCCCGGCGGGCCGGCCCTGTGCGCTCAGGGCGGGGCGCAGGGCAGGGTTGCCGTTTTTCTGGCGCCACTGCTGTATCGCTGCTTCCAGTTCAGCCGCGTCGCTGATCTTGGCGCCGTAGCGTTGCAGCACCAGATGGGCGGTTTCGATCAGCTTGGCGTTGAGTGTCTCGTTGCCATGGCTCAGCAGGTTGCGCACGGCGCCGGCCGGATCGCCGGCCAGGCTCAGGGCCATGGCGGTTTCGGCCAGCTTGAGCACGTGCGCGCTGGTCACGCGCAAACGCTCGGCATACGCCGGGTGCACGCCGGCGGCGCCGGCCAGCAGTTCGCTCATGGAGCGGCCGGTGGAGAAGCGCATCCCCAGGGCGTCGATGGCGGGTTCCACGTCATCGAGCTGGATGGCCTTGTTGGCCAGCTGGGCCATCAGGGCCACCAGGTTGGTGGCGGACTCGAAGTCGAAGGCAGGGTCCTTGACCTGACCGGCCAGTTCGCGCACGGCGTCGACGGCGCGTGCGAACTGGCGGTCCATGATGAGGGTCAGCGCATCGACGATGGCGGCCTGGCGTTGCAGACGGGGGTTCTTCTCGTCGCGGTCGATCAGCTTGACGAAGTCGTCGCGGCAGTGCTGCAGGCCCTTGCGGTCGCTGCATTCCAGCCGGGCAAAGGCCAGCAGCACCAGTGTCTGGCAGTCGAACATCTTGGAGTCCAGGCCCAGGCGCGCGCACTGGCCCAGGATCTTCTCGGCTTCCACGCGGTCGCCGCTGTAGTACATCATCAGGCCCAGGTTCTGCAGGCGCGATATGGAGAAGGGCGTGACCGCACAGGCCATGCGGTAGGCGGCCAGGGTCTGTTCGTGGTTGCCCAGTTCGAACTGGGCGCGGCCCAGCACATCGTAGGCGTCGGCGTAGCGCGGGTCGTCGCTGATGAGGTTTTCCAGCGTGCTGATGGCACGGGTGGGCTCGCCGTTGTCCAGCAATGCACGCGCCACACCCAGTTTGGCCCAGGGCATGGTCTTGGCGGCGATGACGGCTTCGTACAGCTTCTGCGCCTGGGCATAGTCCTCGATGCGCATGAGCAGCTCGGCGCCGATGCGCGCGGCATAAAGCCAGAAGGGACCGCGGGCCTCGAAACGCTGCAGGCACAGCCGCGCGCCTTTTTCGAAGTCGTGGGCCTCGATGGCGGAAAAGATGTCGGCCAGCGCCGCCTTGCGCTGGCGCGCCTGGTACAGGCGCTCGGCCAGGCGGGTGGCGGTGTGCGGCTTGATGAGGTAGCCGTCCAGGGCCGACTCGGCGGCCTCGGCCACCTTGGCGTAGGTGGCCTCGCCGGTGACCATGATGAAGACCGTGGCAAAGGGCAGCAGCTGGTTGCGCCGCAGGTCGTCCAGCAGGTCCTGGCCGGTGGGGGTGCCGGGCTGGAAGTACTGCTCGCACAGCACGATGTCGAAGGTCTTGAACTCCAGCACCTTGCGCGCGTCGGCGGTGCGGGTGGCCTGTTCCACGGCGCCCACGCCGAACTCGCGCAGCTGGTTGACCAGGATGGCGCGCGAGGTGGGGTTGCCGTCGACGACCAGCGCCCGGGTGTTGGAAAGATCGTCGTCGTACAGCGCCATGCGCAGGCTGGTCCTCGGTTGGGGATGCGGGGATGATAGCCCTGATGCCGCCAAGCAACCAGCCCCGGCACACTTGCGCGTGCCGGGGCTGTTGTGGATGATGGGGCGATGCAGGGCCTGTGCCCTGCAAAGATCAGGCGTCGGGCGCGACCTTGTGGTTGGCCAGGGCCTCGATGGCTTTCACCAGGGCCGAGTGGTCGGCCTGGTCATGGCCCAGGGCGGCGCAGGCCTGCATCAGCTGCGCGGCGTTGGCGGTCTGCGGCAGGGCCATCTTGAGCGACTTGGCGCCTTGCAGGGCCAGGTTCAGGTCCTTCTGGTGCAGCGCGATGCGGAAGCCCGGGTTGAAAGTGCGCTTGACCATGCGCTCGCCGTGCACTTCCAGGATGCGCGAAGCGGCGAAGCCGCCCATCAGCGCCTGGCGCACCTTGGCCGGATCGGCGCCGGCCTTGGAGGCGAACACCAGGGCTTCGCTGACGGCCGCGATGTTCAGGGCCACGATGATCTGGTTGGCCACCTTGCAGGTCTGGCCGGCGCCGTTGCCGCCGATCAGGGTGATGTTCTTGCCCATCAGCTCGAACAGGGGCTTGACGCGCTCGAACACGGCCTCGTCGGCACCGACCATGATGGTCAGGGAAGCGGCCTTGGCGCCGACTTCACCGCCGGAGACCGGCGCGTCCACGTAGTCGCAACCCAGGGCATTGATCTTCTTGGCGTATTCCTTGGTGGCGATCGGGTCGATGGAGCTCATGTCCACCACGACCTTGCCCTTGGACAGGCCCTTGGCGATGCCGTTCTCGCCGAACAGCACCTTCTCCACGTCGGGGGTGTCGGGCACCATGGTGAAGATGATGTCGGCGCGCTCGGCCACACCGGTAGGCGAGGTGCAGACAGTGGCACCGGCGTCCACCAGTTCCTGCGGCACCTTGCTGCGGGTGTTGACGAACAGCACGTGGCCGCCCTTGATGAGGTTCATCACCATGGGGGTGCCCATGATGCCCAGGCCCACGAAGCCCAATTTCAGTCCGGATTTGGTCATGTCGATTCTCTCGTCTCTTATTTCGTCAAAGTCTTGATCCAGCCCAGGCCCTCGACCGTCTTGGTGCGGGGCTTGTACTCGCAGCCGATCCAGCCGGTGTAGCCGATGGCGTCGAGGTGGCGGAACAGGAAAGGATAGTTGATTTCGCCGGTGCCGGGCTCGTTGCGCCCCGGGTTGTCGGCCAGCTGGATGTGGCCGATGCGCGGCAGGTAGGCCTGCGCGGTGGCGGCCAGTTCGCCTTCCATGCGCTGGGCATGGTAGATGTCGTACTGGATGTACAGGTTGTCACTGCCCACGGCGTCCAGAATCGCCGCGGCCTGCGCCGTGGTGTTCAGGAAGAAGCCGGGAATGTCATAGCTGTTGATCGGCTCGATCAGCAGGCGCAGGCCGGCGGCCTTGAGCTTGTCGGCCGCGAACTTCAGGTTGGCCACGAAGGTGGCCTGCGCCTGATCGCGGCTCACGCCGGCGGGCAGCTTGCCGGCCAGGCAGTTGACCTGGGGGCAGCCCAGGGCCTGGGCGTAGGCGATGGCCTGGTCCACGCCGGCACGGAACTCTTCCACGCGGTCGGGGTGGCAGGCAATGCCACGCTCGCCGCCGTCCCAGTTGCCGGCCGGCAGGTTGTGCAGGACCTGTTTGAGGCCGTGGGTCTTGAGCAGGCCGGCCAGTTCGTTCTTGTCATAAGGGTAGGGGAACAGGTATTCCACCGCCTCGAAGCCGGCCGCCTTGGCTGCGGCGAAGCGCTCCAGGAAGGGCACTTCGTTGAACAGCATGGTCAGGTTGGCTGCAAATTTGGGCATGTCTTTACTCCGTCAATATCAAAGAGGGCCGGCACATGTGCCGGCCCCGGATGCTCGGTTGCTCAGGTTCAGGCCGGCGCGCCGACGCGGCGGTCTTCCGTTTCCTCGAACTCGATGATATTGTCAATCTCGGTACCCATGGCGATGTTGGTCACACGCTCCAGCATGACCTCGATCACCACCGGCACGCTGAACTTCTCCATCAGCTCTTCGGCCTGCGCGATGGCCGGGGCCAGTTCGGACGGGCTGTGCACGCGGATGGCCTTGCAGCCCAGGCCCTCGACCACCTTGACGTGGTCCACGCCGTAGCCCTGGGTCACCGGGTCGCCCTCGGTGTTGATGTTCTCGAAGGCCAGCTGCACGCAGTAGTCCATCTCGAAACCGCGCTGCGCCTGGCGGATCAGGCCCAGGTAGGAGTTGTTCACCACGACGTGGATGTAGGGCAGCTTGAACTGCGCGCCCACGGCCAGCTCCTCGATCATGAACTGGAAGTCGTAGTCACCCGACAGGGCCACGATCTTGCGGCTCGGGTCGGCGGCGCGCACGCCCAGGGCGGCGGGCACGGTCCAGCCCAGCGGGCCGGCCTGGCCGCAGTTGATCCAGTGGCGGGGCTTGTAGACGTGCAGCATCTGGGCGCCGGCGATCTGCGACAGGCCGATGGTGCTGACGTAGCAGACGTCCTTGCCGAAGGCTTCCACCATGCCCTGGTAGACGCGCTGCGGCTTCATGGGCACGTTGTCGAAGTCGGTCTTGCGGTGCAGGGTGTTCTTGCGCTGCAGGCACTCGGCGGCCCAGCTCTTGCGGTCGGCCAGCTTGCCGGCGGCCTTCCATTCCTTGGCGACCTGCACGAACAGTTCCAGCGCGGCCTTGGCGTCGGAGACGATGCCGTAGTCGGGCGAGAAGACGCGGCCGATCTGGGTGGGCTCGATGTCCACGTGCACGAACTTGCGGCCCTTGGTGTAGACCTCGACCGAGCCGGTGTGGCGATTCGCCCAGCGGTTGCCGATGCCCAGCACGAAGTCGGAGGCCAGCATCGTGGCGTTGCCGTAGCGATGGCTGGTCTGCAGGCCGCACATGCCGGCCATCAGCGGGTGGTCGTCGGGGATGGTGCCCCAGCCCATCAGGGTGGGGATGACCGGCACGCCGGTGATCTCGGCGAGCTGCACCAGCAGCTCGGAGGCGTCGGCGTTGATGATGCCGCCACCGGCCACGAGCAGCGGACGGGCTGACTCGTTGAGCATGGTCATAGCCTTCTCGGCCTGGGCGCGCGTGGCGGCCGGCTTGTAGGCGGGCAGGGAGGAATAGGTCTCGGGATCGAACTCGATCTCGGCCATCTGCACGTCGAAGGGCAGGTCGATCAGCACCGGGCCCGGGCGGCCCGAGCGCATCAGGTGGAAGGCCTGCTGGAAGGCGCGCGGCACCTGGGCCGGCTCGCGCACGGTGACCGACCACTTGGTCACGGGCTTGGAGATGGACTCGATGTCCACGGCCTGGAAGTCTTCCTTGTACAGACGGGCGCGCGGAGCCTGGCCGGTGATGCACAGGATCGGGATCGAATCGGCCTGGGCCGAGTACAGGCCGGTGATCATGTCGGTGCCGGCCGGGCCGGAGGTGCCGATGCACACGCCGATGTTGCCGGCGTTGGCGCGGGTGTAACCCTCGGCCATGTGCGAGGCGCCTTCCACGTGGCGCGCCAGGATGTGGCTGATGGTGCCCTGCTTGCGCAGCGCGGCGTACAGCGGGTTGATGGCGGCGCCGGGGACGCCGAAGGCCTGCGTGACGCCTTCTTTTTCCATCACCCAGACGGCGGCTTCGATCGCTTTCATTTTGGCCATGGGGAGTTCTCCTTGAATATCAAAATCGATGCCGGACTGTAAAAATTCCCGGGCACTTGCGGAAGAGGGCTGGAGTCCATAACATCTATTCCATATCGGAATAAACAGGCGGAAACGATGGATCGATTGCATGCGATGGAGGTGTACGTCAGGGTGGTGGAAACCGGCAGCTTTTCCAAGGCGGCCAAGGAGTTCTCCATCACCCAGCCCACGGTGACCAAGCTGGTGGCGGCGATCGAGGAGCGCCTCAAGGTGCGCCTGCTCAACCGCAACACGCGCGGTGTCAGCGTCACCGAATCGGGCGCGCTGTATTACGAGAAGTGCAAGGTCATCGTGCGCGAGTCGGACGAAGCCGACAACATCGTGCGCCTGCGCCAGACCCAGGCCCAGGGCCTGCTGCGCATCGGCACCTCGGTGGCCTTCGGGCGGCGCGTGGTCACGCCGCTGGCGCTGGAATTCATGGCCAAGCACCCGCAGGTGCAGATCGACCTGAGTTTCGAGGACCGTTACATCGACCTGGTCGCCAATGGCATCGACCTGGCCATCCGCATGGGCAAGCTGGCCGACTCCACGCTGGGCGCACGTTTCCTGGGGGTCAACCCCTGGCTGATGGTGGCCTCACCCAAGTACCTGCGCAAGCACGGCACGCCGAAACAGGCGGCGGATCTGAGCCGGCACCCGGCCCTGATCTACAGCAGCGTGCTGGGCGACGATGTCTGGCGCATGACGACCCCCAAGGGCGACTCGGTGACGGTGCCGGTGGCCGGGCGCCTGCGTTCCAACAACCTGGCGGCCGTGCTGGCGGCAGCACGCAACGGTTTTGGCATCGCGGCCATGCCGCACTACGTGGCCAGCGAGTCGCTGAAGTCAGGCCATGTGGTGGAGGTGCTCAAGGGCCACGGCCTGCCCGAACAGGAGATCCACGCGGTGTTCCCAAGCCCGAAGCTGGTGCCGGGCAAGGTGCTGGCCTTCATCGCCTACCTGCAGTCGCGCCTGGGCGAGCGGTGGTGGGACGATCTACCGAAGACTTGAAAACTTGCGAATAAATCTACTGCGCAACCCGATCGCGGCGTTGGGCGGTGTTGGCTCCGGCCGCTGCGCTTAACTTTCGTAAGCGAAAGTTAGCCTGCGCCGCAACTTCGTTGTCGGAATCCTCACGTACCCTGAGTACGTTCCGGTTCCTGCGCTCCGTCCGCCTTGCGCTCGGGCTGCTCGCTACGATTTCTTCGCAAGTTTTGCGCGGGTGGCTGGCGGGAGCTATTGCGCACTGGTGCCGGGCATGGAGACCAGGCGCACGGTCTGCGGGTTGGGCGGGATGGGGCGACGCGGGGTGCCCCGGGCGCCCTGGCCTTCGCTCAGGGTGTGCAACTGGAAGCTGCCGCTGGCATCCCACAGCCAGGTCTCGATGTAGCTGGCCTGCCCCAGGCGCACCGGCGCCGGGAAGGGGGCGGCCTGGCGCACCGTGCGTTCGATCTCGGCCATGACCTCGGGCGCGTGCTCGGGCGCGCGCATCCAGTTCAGTGCCAGCAGGTTGCCACGGCTGTCTACCTGCAGTTCCAGCACGCCGATGGCGTAGAGGAAATGCGGCATCACGCCCTGGAAGATGCGCCCGTTGTTCTTGTTGTAGAGGTGGTAGGCCGCGTCCAGGCGGTAGTCGATGGCGCTGTCGGCCGTGGAGACCGGGCCCATGGGCAACATCGGCTGCGCTGGCTCGGCCAGCACGGGGGCCGGCGGCGGGGGCAGGCTGGCCGTGGGTGTAGGGGCCGTGGCGCAGCCGGCCAGCAGGGCCAGCAGCAGGAGTGCGCCGACGGCGGGCAGGAAAGGGCGAGCGTGAGGGTTAAAGCGCATGGAAGGGTGTCCGGCCGGATCCGTTGTCCCAACGGGGCCCGGCCTGCAGGCTGTGATGCGGCTACTGTGCCACAAATGTCAGCAACTGTTACAGGTCTTGACCCGCCGGGGCGTGTTTGGCGGCCGGCGGTGGCCGGATGTGTGCCTGCCGTGCAACAGCCCGGCGGGTGTGGCGCTGCCGCCGCCCGGTTACCGCCAGGTTACGAGGCGGCACAATGTGAGCAGGAGACCGAGAGAACAATGAATGCCCCAGATCCCCGCCTGCAGCCCCGCGAATTCCTGATGCACCTGTACCAGGCCGCCGTGCGGCGCGCCCTGCCCCTGCACAACACGGCAGCCTTCCTGCCCCAGCCGCCCAAGGGCCGCACCGTCGTCATCGGTGCCGGCAAGGCCGGCGGTGCCATGGCGCAGGCGGTCGAGGCCCTGTGGCCGGCCGACGCGCCGCTGTCGGGCCTGGTGGTCACGCGTTACCACCACACCCCGCCGCGCCCGGCGGGCCTGGCGCAGCGCATCGAGGTGGTCGAGGCCTCGCACCCGGTGCCCGATGCGGCCGGCCTGGCCGCATCGCAGCGCATCCTGCAGCTGGTGCAGGGCCTGACGGCCGACGACCTGGTGCTGTGCCTGATCTCCGGTGGCGGCTCGGCCCTGCTGACGCTGCCGGCCGAAGGCCTGACGCTGCAGGACAAACAAGGCATCAACAAGGCCCTGCTGGCCAGCGGCGCCAACATCGGCGAGATGAACTGCGTGCGCAAGCACCTCTCGCGCATCAAGGGCGGGCGCCTGGCTGCGGCCTGCGCGCCGGCCCAGGTGGTGACACTGACCATCAGCGACGTGCCGGGCGACGACCCTTCCGTGATTGCCAGCGGCCCCACCGTGCCCGACGCCACCACCTGCGCCGATGCCCTGTCCATCCTGAAGCGCTACCGCATCGAGGTGCCGGCCCCGGTACAGGCTGCGCTCGAACAAGGCGCACTGGAAACGCCCAAGCCCGGCAGTCCGATCTTCCAGGGTCACCAGGTCAACATGATCGCCACGCCCCTGCAGTCGCTGGAAGCCGCGGCGGCGGCGGCGCGCGCCGCCGGCCTGAACGCCTACATCCTGAGCGACGAGATGGAAGGCGAGTCGCGCGAAGTCGGCAAGGTGCATGCGGCGCTGGCTCGGGGTGTGGCGCAGCGTGGCCAGCCCTTTGCCAGACCCTGCGTCATCCTCAGCGGTGGCGAGACCACGGTCACGGTGCGCCCGGTGCCCGCCAGCGAACAGCGCGGCAAGGGTGGCCGTGCCGGCGAGTTCTGCCTGGGGCTGGCGCTGGCCCTGCAGGGCCAGCCTGGCGTCTGGGCCCTGGCGGCCGACACCGATGGCATCGATGGCATGGAAGAGAACGCCGGCGCCTGGGTCGAGCCCGGCACCCTGGCCCGGGCCCAGGCGCAGGGCATGAAGGTGGAGCGTTACCTGGACCGCAACGACGCCTACGGCTTTTTCCAGCCCCTGGGGGACCTGGTGGTGACCGGCCCGACCCACACCAATGTGAACGATTTCCGGGCTCTGCTGATTTTGTAGGCAGTCGCGGGCGTCTTTCGTGCCTGGTCTTTGACTTGGCTCAAGGTCGGCGGGGCGGCGGGGCGGCACAGTGGCTCCCATGCTGCCACCCGAATTCATGGACCCCAGTGCCGAGCGCCGCAAGTCGGCGGCCGGTGCCGTGCTGCTCAAGCGCGGCAGCACGCCTACCGCGGTGATGTATGTGGAGTCCGGTCGCGTGGCGCTGGGTGTGATGGAGGGTGAAGCCCTGGCGCATCAGCTCGGCGAGATCCAGGGGCCGTTCTGGCTGGAGGCCACGGCCGCCGTGCTGGGCCTGCCCAGTGTCGTGGATGCCGTGGCCGAGACCGAGGTCGTGTTGCGGCGCATTCCGCTGGCGCGGTTTCGCCAGTCGCTGGCGGCCATGCCCGTTGCGGCCCGCACCGTGCTGCAGGATGTGGCCACGGCGCATCGGCGCCAGACCGAACTGGCGGTCAGCCGCCTGGCCAAGGATGCCGAGGCACGCTGTGCCGAGTGGCTGCTGCGCCATGCCCAACCCGGCGAGAAGGGGGCGCTGGCCGTGCCGCTGGAGCAGCGCAAGCGCCTGATCGCCGCGCAGCTGGGCATTGCACCGGAGACGCTGTCGCGGGTGCTGCGCCATCTGCGTGAGCGCAGCCTGATCAGCGGCACGGGCCGTGTGCTCAATCTGCTGGACCCGGGCGGTCTGCGTCTGCTGGCCGGGGTCTGATCACAGAGCCAGACAGCTCAGTGTCGGCTTCATAGGCCGGTGCCGTAGAAGTGCCCCTATCGCGGAACGCCGTGGAACCGGCTTCGCCGGGCCACTGGCGTTGCCCCCCGCAAGGGGCTGAGGGCCGCGGCTCCAAGCCTGCCTGCGCAGGCTTGGACGGCACGAAGAGCCTGAGCCTCTGGCCTAGGCACAAGGCATTAAGCGACACGTAGTGCGCGCAGCCTGGGGGTGTTCAACTAACTGCACAGGGCCTTGATATCGGCCGGGATCGGGATGGCGCGTATACCCTTGCCGTCCTCGCGGTGCGCCGCGAAGATGCGCACCTCGTCGCATTCCATGATCAGGTCCACCGAAGCATCCGGGTTCTCGCGCCTGATCTGGTAACGCTGCACAAAACTCTTCTCGCGCCACTCGGCCACGTGCACGTGGATCTGCAGGGTGTCGCCGTAGCTGGCGGTCTTGACGAAACGCGCGTGCGTGTCCACCAGGGGTGTGCCGATCAGGCCGCTGGTTTTTTCGGTCTCGTGCCAGGGCGGCACGCCGCATTGCAGGAAGAAGTGGCGCGAGGCCGCGTCGATCCAGCGGAAGAAGTTGGGAAACCAGACGATGCGTGCGGGGTCGCAGTCGCCGAACTCGACGCGCTGGGTGTAGACGACGGTGCGCGGCTGGGGGGAGGTGGTGGCTGTCATGGCAGGGAATAAAAAAGCCCCTGCGCAGGCGCAGGGGCTGGATGCGGGCTGGCTTCAGTCGCCCTTGATGCCGCGTTCGCGGATCAGGGCGCCGAAACGCTTGGAGTCGTCCGTCGCCTTGGCGGCGAATTGCTGCGGCGTCATCGGCGCCGCTTCGCCACCGAGGGCGGCAATGCGGTCCTTGGCGGACTGGCTGCCCAGGATCTTGTTGATCTCGGTGTTCAGGCGCGCGACCACAGCGGGCGGCGTGCCGGCCGGGGCGTAGAAGCCGAAGTAGCTGTCGGCGTCGAAGCCCTTGAGGCCGGTGGCCTCGTCCACGGTGGGCACGTCGGGGAACAGCGGCGAACGCTTGGGGCTGCCGATGGCCAGCAGCTTGAGCCGGTTGGCGCGCACATGCGGCAGGGCGATGCCCGGATCGAAGGCAAAGTCGATCTGGCCGGCCAGCAGGTCGTTGAGCGCCGGGGCTGCGCCGCGGTAGGGGACGTGCACGGAGAAGGTGCCGGTCATGCTCTTGAGCATCTCGGTGGCTAGGTGCGGCGAGCTGCCGTTGCCCGGCGAGCCGTAGGACAGCTTGCCCGGGTTGGCCTTCATGTAGGAGACGAACTCGCGGGCGTTGGCCACCGGCAGCGCGGGCTTGACCACCAGGAACACGGCGACGCGGGCGACCGAGGCTACCGGGCTCAGGTCCTTGGCGGGGTCGAAGGGCATCTTGGGGTAGATGTGCGGGTTCACCGACACCAGACCGCCCGAGCTCATCAGCAGCGTATAGCCGTCGGCCGGCGACTTGACCACGACGTCACCGCCGATGTTGCCGCCCGAGCCGGCGCGGTTTTCCACCACCACCGGCTGGCCCAGCGCGTCCTGCAGCGGCGCGGCCACCAGACGCGCCAGCACGTCGGCCACACCGCCGGGCGGGAAGGTCACGATGACCTTGACCGGCTTGGTGGGGTAACCCTGCGCGTGCGCCACGGGCAGCACGCCGGCGGCGGCCACCAGCGCGGCGAGCAGGCTGCGTCGCAGCAGTCGGGATTGGATTTTGCTTGTCATGGTGGGTCTCCTTCGTTGTATCAACTCGTCTTCTTCACTGGGGGCCTGCGCATCCAGCGGATGGGTTGCGCCTTGACGGGGCGCGCCGGTACGCCGTGTTTTACCAGAGCCTGATCGAGGGTTTTCCCGGCGTCATCGGCCAGGGCCGCTTGGCGTGCCGCGGCGATCGCGGCGGCACGTGCATCGTCATGTTCGAAATGGTCGGCCACGGCCAGGTGTTGCACCACGTGCAGCAGGTTGTCCTTGCCGCGCTCGTTGGTGGAGCCGTAGCCCTTGATCAGGCGGCCGCACAAGGCCAGCTCGTGGCCCGTGGGCCAGTGGCGAGCGGTGCTGCCCACCACGGCGGCCAGCCATTGTTCGATCAGCGCCTGCTCGGTG
The DNA here is from genome assembly GCF_013334205.1 of Rhodoferax sp. BAB1. NCBI lineage: Bacteria > Pseudomonadati > Pseudomonadota > Betaproteobacteria > Burkholderiales > Comamonadaceae > Rhodoferax > Rhodoferax sp. BAB1. The sequence goes on from NZ_CP054424.1 coordinate 462,257, forward strand.
GCATAACGGCTGCCCAGCGGGCGCAGCGCGCGCAGCATGGCCAGGCCACGCAGGGCCAGCATGCCGGCTACCGAATGGGTGCCGATCTTCAGCGGCAGGGCCCAGGGCGTCTTGCCGGCCAGCACGCGTTTGCGGTCCCAGGCCAGCACGCGCTGCGCCAGGTCCGTGGGCAGCAGGGCGGCGAACTCGGGCGCGCCGGGTTTGAAGTGGTCGTAGAGCTTGAGCAGGTCGGCTTCGCCGGCCTTGACCTCGCCCAACACACGCGACCAGCGGCTGGCGCGGCTCTTGAGGTCGGCCACGCGGATGATGTCGTCGAAGGCCATCCACAGCGCCAGCCAGCGCGCCATCTCGCGCGTGACGGCCCAGCCGCGTGTGCCCTGCGGATCGCTCGCGCGCTCGGCCGCCAGCACCTGTTGCAGGCGCTCGATGTAGCGCTGTGCGTAGGCGGCGTTCTGGTACTCGACCAGGCGCGCATGGCCCAGGGCGATGATCTCGTGCAGCACGCCGGGGAAGAGCGCGGCCACGGGGGCGGGCAGGGCCGGCACTTCGGCGGCCGGGGCCACAGCTTTCGGTGTGAGCACCTGCTCGATGAATTGAGCCTGCGTGCGCTGTGCATGCACGGCGTCGAAGCCCAGGGCAAAACCACGCAGGCTGGCCTGGGCACTGCCGCCGCTGTCTTTGAGGATGGCTTCGTACTCGGCGCGGCCCATGGGCAGCAGGCCGCTGGCGGCGATGCAGCCCAGCATCACGGCGCTGACGATGGTGCCGGCCTGGCGCGTGAGTTCGGCCATGTCCAGCACGTGGTGGGCGCGGCTGTGCGCGGTGATGAGGTTCAGCAGGCCCTGCGCGTCGCGCCGGCCGTCGCCCATCTGCATCTTTTCCATGGTGGTCAGCGCGCGCGCCGTGGAGCTCAACACCAGGGTGCGGTCGCTGCTGGCGTGGCCCAGGCTGATCTGGCGCACGGTCTCGAGCAGCTCGCTGGAGACCAGGGCGTCGAGCCGGCCCGGCATGGGGTAGAGGCCCAGCACGGGGCGTTTGCCATCCAGTTCCTTGACCGGGACGGGGAAGACTTCGAGGTAGTAGGTGGTGGCGCCGGTGCGCTGGGCCACGCCGGGGATGGAGGTGGCTTGCACGGGGTAGCCGGCGTGACGGGCGGTCTCGACCAGCCACTCGGTCAGCACGCCGCCGCCTTCGCCGCCTAGGGCGCAGAGGAGGAGGGATATTGGTTGTTGTTGGCTCATGTTCTTTGGCCTTGCTCGGTGCGCTTTGGGTTGAGGCTTGCGTTTTTGTCTGCGACAGCTGGTCTGCCCCCCACTCTCCCCCCCGCCCCTCTCTGCCCCCGCCGGGGCAGAGAGGGGAGCCTGGATTCGGTTGTTGGCGTTTTGGGGAGGCTTCTACGGCACGAACCGTCGCTACCGTGGTCTGGGCGCCAGCATTTCACGCCGGCGGTCGTAGTAAATGGCTGGGCTTTGGCGTGCCAACGACAGCGGCCGCTGCGCGGCCTGCTGTGAGCGAGACAGGAAAGGTGCGGGGCGTCTTTGTTTTTTGTCTCGTCACTGGCCGGCACAGCCGCCAGCCGTGGCGCACAGATGGCGGCGCGTTCTCTACGACCGTGGGCGTGCCAATCGGGGAGAGAAGAAGCGGTGGCGACGTGCCGCGCCATAGAAGCGTAACCGGCGCGAAGCAACCAAATCAAGGCCCCCCTCTCTACCCCGGCGGGGGTAGAGAGGGGCGGGGGGGAGAGTGGGGGGTTACAAAAGTGACTAAACACAAACCACCTCAAGTTCAAGCAGGTTGCAGCACGCGAACAACGCCACGGCGAACCGATGCAAGCAAGCGCTCATACCAGGAAGGGTTCTGCACCACCTCAGCCCGGTAGAAGGAAGGACACAAAGTCGCCGCATGCGCATTGGCCCCACACAGACCACACCCCACACACCCATCAATCACGGTAGCAACAGGATCCACCTTCAAAGGATCCGGGTTGTCCTTCAACGTCAAGGTCGGGCAACCCGAGAGCCGGATACAGGCATGGTCACCGTTGCAGACGTCCTCGTCCACACCGTATTTCACCCGCTCCACCCGCTTGCCCTTCTTCAGCAGACTGGCCAGCCAGGGCTTGATACGGCGCTGGCGTTCCAGCTGGCATTCACCCTCGGCGATGATGACCTTGAGGCCGTTGAAGTCGGAGGTGAAGGCGTCGATCAGGGTGCGGCGTACATGCTCCACCTCGTAGGTGGTGACGGTGCGCAGCCACTGCACGCCCAGGCCCTTGAGGGTGGTCTCGATGGTCTGGTTGGTGTGGACCACGCTGGCGCGCTTGTCGATAGCCTCGTCCTTGGCTTCGTTGCCGGGGGTGGAGATGATGTCCTGCGTGCCGGTGGCCGAGGTGTAACCGTTCTTGAAGATCAGCAGCACGGCGTCGTCGCCGTTGAAGAGCGCGCTCTGCACGCCGGTCAGCAGGCCGTTGTGCCAGAAGCCGCCGTCGCCCATGACCGAGAGCACGCGCCGGTTCATCATGGGTGAGACACCCGCGCGGCTGGCCAGGCTCATGCCGTAACCCAGGATGGAGTGGCCGAAGGAGAAGGGCTCGAAGGTGGCCAGGGCGTGGCAGCCGATGTCGCCCGCGATGTGCACCTGGCCCACCTGCTCCTGTGCGAGTTTGAGTGCCGAGAACACCGGGCGCTCCGGGCAGCCTATGCACATGCCCGGCGGACGGGCCGGCAGGGGCTGGCCGCTGTGTTTCGTGATCTCGGTGGCGATGGCGGCGCGGCGATCGCGGTTGCCCTGTAGCCAAGCGGGCACGATGGTCGGCAGCAGCTCGGAACGGTACTGGCGCAGGAATTTCTCCAGGCCGCCGGCCATGACCTCGGCCGAGTACTCGCCAGCCAGGGCCAGCATGTCCTTGCCGTGCAGCGGGGTCTGGATGTCGGCACGGCGCAGCATCGTGGCGAGTTCCTGCTCGATGTACTCGGGCTGGCCTTCTTCGACCATCAGCACGGCGCGTTTGCCGATGCAGAACTCGCTCAGTTCTTCGGGCACCAGGGGGTAGGTGACGTTGAGCACCAGCAGCGGGATGTCGGTCTGGCCAAAGGCATCGGCCAGGCCGAACTGCTGCAGGGTGCGGATCAGGGTGTTGTACAGGCCGCCCTGCACCACGATGCCCAGGTCGCTGTGTTTGCCGGCGAACAATTCGTTCAGCTTGTGCTCGCGGATGTACTGGCGCGCGGCCGGAACGCGTTGTTCGCTCTTGAGTTTCTCGTGGCGGAAGGTCACGGGAGGATGCGCCAGTCGCTCGTAGTTGAAGCTGGCGGGTTCTTCCATCAGGTCGCGCGTGGACACCCTGGAGATGCGGTTGTCCTTGGCCTGGAAGCTGCCGCGCACGTGGCAGGCGCGGATGCGCAGCTCCAGGATTGCCGGCATATTGGAGGCCTCGGACAGGGCGAACCCATGCTCCACCATGTCGACCATACGGCCCAGGTCGGGCCGCGGGTCGAGCAGCACCATGCCGGACTTGAGCGCGTAGGCGTGGGTGCGCTCCTGGATCACGCTGGCGCCCTCGCCATAGTCCTCGCCCACGACGATGAGCACACCACCCGTGACGCCGGGGGACGAGAGATTGGACAGGGCATCGGCCGCCACGTTGGTGCCGACGATGGACTTCCAGGTCACGGCGCCGCGCAGCGGGTAGTGGATGGAGGCGCCCAGCATGGCGGCGGCCGAGGCTTCGTTGGAGCAGGCCTCGACGTGCACGCCGAGCTGGTCCATATAGGGCTTGGCCTGCACCATGACGTCGAGCAGATGCGAAACCGGCGCGCCCTGGTAACCACCCACATAGGCCACGCCGGACTGCAGCAGGCCCTTGGTGATGGCCAGGATGCCCTCGCCATGAAAGGTCTGGCCCTGGCCCAGCGCCAGGGACTTGATCTCCTGGCTGAATGAAACTTCCACGTGTCTTCCTCGGTGTTTTTAGGTGCAGCCGGCTAGTGTCCTTGCTCGGGGCCCATTCATCAATAAAATAACGTCACTATCGATTATTAGATATATGCATATCAAGGACCTGGACCTCAACCTGCTGCGCGTGTTCGATGCGGTCTACCGCGCGCGCAAGGTCGGCCGGGCCGCCGAGATGCTGGACCTGACGCAGCCGGCGGTGAGCCAGAGCCTGACCCGCCTGCGCCTGCTGCTGAACGACCCGCTGTTCATGCGTGTGGGCGGCGGCGTGCAGCCCACGCCGCGCGCCGCGCGCCTGGCGCCGGCCGTACGCAGTGCCCTGGGCCTGCTGGAGCAGGCCCTGGGTGAGGCGGCGCAGTTCGACCCGCAACGCTCGCACAAGACCTTCCGTATCCACATGAGCGACATCGGCGAGGGCCGTTTCCTGCCCGACCTCATGGTGGCGCTGCGCGAGCGCGCGCCCGGCGTGCGCATCGAGACCCTGCCCGTGCCCGCCGCCAGCATGGCCGACGCGCTGGACAGCGGGCAGGTGGACTTCGCCTTCGGTTTCCTGCCCACCGTCAAGGACACGCAGCGTGTGCAGCTGCTGCAGGATCGCTACATCGTCATGCTGCGCGCCGGCCACCCCTTTGCCGCGGCCGCACGCCGGCGCAAGGGCAAGACGCTGCTGGATTCCCTGCATGAGCTGGAGTTCGTGGCCGGGCGCACCCATTCGGACACGCTGCGTATCCTGCAGCTGCTCAAGCTGGAAGACCGCATCCGCCTGACGGCCGAGCACTTCATGGTGCTGCCGGCCATCGTGGGCGCCACCGACCTGGCCGTGGTGATGCCGCGCAACATTGCCCAGGGTTTTGCGGCCAGTGGCGGCTACACCCTGATCGAGCCGCCTTTTCCCCTGCGCGACTTCACGGTGTCCCTGCACTGGAGCCGCCGTTTCGAGACCGACCCGGCCAACCGCTGGCTGCGCGAGACCCTGGTTGAGCTGTTTTCTGTCCCTTGAGCCCCCTTGTCCCGCCTGCCTACAATCCCCGCATTCCCAGGAAAAACCACCATGAGCATCAAGAGCGACAAATGGATCCGCCGCATGGCCGAGCAGCACGGCATGATCGAACCCTTCGAGCCGGGCCAGATCCGGCAGGACGCCGCCGGCAACAAGATCGTGAGCTACGGCACCAGCAGCTATGGCTACGACATCCGCTGCGCGCCCGAGTTCAAGGTCTTCACCAACATCTACAGCACGGTGGTGGACCCGAAGAACTTCGACGAAAAGAGCTTCGTGGACATCGAGAGCGACGTCTGCGTCATTCCGCCCAACAGCTTCGCGCTGGCACGCACCATGGAGTACTTCCGCATCCCGCGCAACGTGCTGACCATCTGCCTGGGCAAGAGCACCTACGCGCGCTGCGGCATCATCGTCAACGTCACCCCCTTCGAGCCCGAGTGGGAAGGTTATGTGACCCTGGAGTTCTCCAACACCACCCCGCTGCCGGCCAAGATCTACGCCGGCGAGGGCTGCGCCCAGGTGCTGTTCTTCGAGAGCGACAAGGACGATGTCTGCGAGACCAGCTACAAGGACCGCGGCGGCAAGTACCAGGGCCAGCGTGGCGTGACGCTGCCGAAAACGTGATTCGTTCTAGCTGAACGGGTTGCCCAAGATGGGTCGGATCAGAGCAACTTAAGGGAGGACGAATGATTATCGGAATCCATTTGCTGCTTGCGCTCGGTCTATTTTTCTTAATTAATTGGATAGGACGGCATTCCCATTCGCTTGGCTACATCAGCCTTGGGATATTTGTTCAGAGAGACGAAGCGCCAGCATTCAATCTTGCGTTGAGGTTGCTGGGGCCTCTCGTATTCTTAACAATTGTGGCTGCGCTACTCTACAGCGCCAGACTTGACGACTATGTGCAAGATATTTGGCACGTCTCGGTCTATTACTTCATTGGACGAGCCACTTTCAACGTTCTGATGGGGCGTTTTCTCCTGATTAACTGGTTTCGGGAGGCCGTAATAGGTGGCGTGTGTATATCTGGCTCCTGGGTCTTATACGACGCCGTTATCAGGCACAAGGAGACGTTACTGCCGGATTTAACAACCGCAACGAATGAGCTATGGGTCATTGTTGGGGTATTCGTTTACGCCGTACTGAATAAGGTTGATACCGGGACAACTGGAGCAGCGGCCAGAAAGCAACGATTCCTTAAGAAACGATTTTTCGACCTCAAGGAGAAATACGCAACGACTATCAAAGAGTCATTCCCTGATGATCTTTCCCAATTGCTAGGGATGACGATACTTCTTTATGAGTCATTTAACCGGCCGTGGCTGGCTCAGAAATTGGAGCATATGGTGTTCCCGTATTGGGGAAGAAGCTTGGGCCCAATGCAAGTGACGACTAAAAAACGTATCAATGATATGGAAAGCGTGCGCTTGGGCTTTGAGCGCGTCGTTTCAAGCTATCGCAATTGGCTTGAGGAGACAAAGCAAAGTAAGCCTGACCTTTACGAAGACAATTACTGGCTCCGAGGGCATCTGGCTCGAAAGGTCGCGGCCGACTACAACAAAGATGATCGGTATGCCGCCGATATTGATGAGCTAAGCAGAATTATCACGAAGCTTTTTTATCCGGAGCTTCTGAAGAACGACTAGAGAATGGAGACTCTGGCCGCCGCCAGATCCCAGCCGGCCCAGCCGCAGCTCTTGAACAACACCGGCCCGGGCGGCCGGTTTTTCTTTTCCCGCAGCACCTCCTGCAGCGTGCCAAAGCGTGTCACGTCCAGCCGGGCCTGCAGCAGGTCGCCGGCCTCGTGGTCGGCATCGCGGGTGTCCACCACCACCGTTCCGAGCTCCGCCAGGTGGCGGCACAGTTCGGGTGCCAGTTCCACCATGTGCGGCGTGAAGGCGCCAACGGCGGCGATGAAGGCGTCGGGTCGCGGCTCGGCCCTCAGCACCACACCGCTGGCCGGGGTGCAGGTCACGACCAGGGGGCAATCAGCCAGGGCGGCGTTGGGGTTGGTGACCACTTCGGCCTGCAGCCCCAGCGTGCGGGCATGGGTGGCCAGGGCTTCGGCGCTGGCGGTGCTGCGCGAGGCGATCCGCACCTCTTGCACACCCAGTCCGGCGGCAAAAGCTTCCAGATGGGCCTTCCCTTGCACGCCGGCGCCGATGATGAGCAGCGGCCCGTCCGGATTCGGTGCCAGGGTCTGCGCTGCCAGCAGGGAGACCGCGGCCGTGCGCCGGGCCGTGACCGTGGGGCCGTCCAGCACCAGGCGGCGTTCGCCGGTGGCGATGTCGAACACCACCACGTCGCCCTGGATGGCGGGGCGGCCGGTGCCGGCGTTGGCCGGGGTGTAGCTGATCAGCTTGGTGATGGCAATGCGCCCGTCCAGCGCCGGCATCACGAAGAGACTGCCGCCTCCGGGCAGGGGTTGGACCAGCCGCGCGGGGACCTGGACGGCCGGGTCGCGCAGCAGCGCCGCGATTTCGGCCGCCAGGGCCGGGTAGGGCAGGCGTTCGGCGGTCCGGGTCGGGCAAAGCAGGGTCTCGGGCATAGGCAGGCACTGTAGCCGCGGACCCGGGCCCCAGGACGGGATATCAGGGATAATACGGGTCTGCCCAAATTTCGGGCACGAGGGCCGGTTCAGAGCGGGCCCCAGCGCAGGCCGTCGCGTCGACGGCAATCTTTCCCGAGACCCGATGACTCCTGATTCCCCCGAAGCCGTACCCCAACGTTATGCCGATCTGACCCTGGCCGAGCCCCTGCGGCGTGCCGTGGCCGACATGGGCTATGAGTTCATGACCCCGATCCAGGCCCAGGCCATCCCCGTGGTGCTGGAAGGTCGTGACGTGATGGGCGCCGCCCAGACCGGCACTGGCAAGACCGCCGCCTTCTCCCTGCCCCTGCTGCAGCGCCTGCTGAAACACGAAAACAGCTCCACCTCACCGGCCCGCCATCCCGTGCGTGCCCTGGTGCTGCTGCCCACACGCGAACTGGCCGACCAGGTGGCCCAGCAGGTCAAGATGTACGCCAAGTACACCAATCTGCGCAGCACCGTGGTCTTCGGCGGCATGGACATGAAACCCCAGACCCTGGAGCTCAAAAAGGGTGTGGAAGTGCTGGTGGCCACGCCCGGCCGCCTGCTGGACCACATCGAGGCCAAGAACGCCGTGCTCAACCAAGTCGAGTACGTGGTGCTGGACGAGGCCGACCGCATGCTGGACATCGGTTTCCTGCCGGACCTGCAGCGCATCCTGTCCTACCTGCCCAAACAGCGCACCACCTTGCTGTTCTCGGCCACCTTCTCGCCCGAGATCAAGCGCCTGGCCGGCAGCTACCTGCAGGACCCGGTGACCATCGAGGTGGCGCGTTCCAACGCCACGGCCTCCACCGTGGAGCAGCATTTCTACAGCGTGGGTGACGACGACAAGCGCCACGCCCTGCACCAGATCCTGCGCCAGCGCGGCATGAAGCAGGCCTTCGTCTTCGTGAACAGCAAGCTGGGCTGTGCCCGCCTGGCGCGTTCGCTGGAGCGCGAGGGCCTCAAGACCACGGCGCTGCACGGTGACAAGAGCCAGGACGAGCGCCTGAAGGCGCTGGAGTCCTTCAAGAAGGGCGAGGTTGATCTGCTGGTGTGTACCGATGTGGCCGCGCGCGGCCTGGACATCAAGGACGTGCCGGCGGTGTTCAACTTCGACGTGCCCTTCAACGCCGAGGACTACGTGCACCGCATCGGCCGCACCGGCCGTGCCGGCGCCTCGGGCCTGGCGGTGAGTTTTGTCTCGCCCAAGGACACCCGCCTGGTGGCCGACATCGAGAAGCTGATCAAGACCAAGATCGAGCTGGAGCCCGTCGAGTACGACGAGGACAAACCCGATATCCGTCGCCAGGGCCGTTTCAACGAAGGCCGGCGCCTGTACGAGCAGACCGAAGAGCGTATCGAGCCGCGCGGTGAGCGCCGCTCCGCCCCGCGCGAGAGCCGTCGCCCGTCGGCCCCTCCGCAGGACCCCTTCTTCAACCAGCCCTACCAAAGCACGGAGGCTGCGGCCGAACCGGCGCCGTGGGAAGCGGTGGCCAAGCCGGCCGGCCGTGTGGTGTCGGCCAATATCCGGCCCAAGCGCAAGGTGGCGGCGCTGTTCAACAAGACCGAAGAAACCTCCAGCTGAGGCAACTCAGTTCCCGCGGCCGCCCGGTGTCTGGGCGGCTTCGCATTTCACCTGGATCAGTTCGTGCGCGCGGGCTGGTCCCAGGCGCAGCGCACTGAGACAACCGCCCCAGACACAGCCCGTGTCCAGCGCCAGCACATCGGGCCGATCCAGCCAGCCCAGTGTGGACCAGTGGCCGAAGGCCACGGTGATATCGGCGGTACGGCGCCCGGGCACCTCGAACCAGGGTTGGTAACCCGCCGGCGCCGCGCCGGCGCCCTCCTTGCTGGCGAACTCCATCTCCCCCTCGGCGCTGCAGAAGCGCAGCCGTGTCAGCGCATTGACGATCACGCGCAGCCGCGCGTCGCCCTGCAGGCTGTCGTCCCAGCGGACCGGCTCGTTGCCGTACATGCGACGCAGGAAATCCGGCAGGTCGGGGCCGCGCAAGACGTTTTCCAGTTCATGTGCTAAAGCTATTGTTTTTGTAGCACTCCAGTCGGGCAGCACACCTGCGTGCACCATCAGGATCTCCTCGCCCTCGAAGGTCTCCCGCAGCGCCAGGTGCTGGCGACGCAGCCAGTCCAGCAGGGCGGGGCGGTCGGGGGCCTGCAGCACGTCGGCGATGGTGTCGCTGCGGTGCGGCGGCCGCACACCGTGGGCGATGGCCAGCAGGTGCAGGTCGTGGTTGCCCAGCAGGCAGCGCGCGGCCTGGCCGTAGCCCATGAGGCGGCGCAGCACGCCGGCCGAATCCGGCCCGCGGTTGACCAGGTCACCCAGCAGCCAGAGCGTGTCGCGGCTGGGCGAGAAGGCGATCTCCTCCAGCAGGCGCTGCAGGGCGGCGTCGCAGCCTTGCACGTCGCCGATCAGGTAATGGGCCATGGGGTATTTCCAGGAGTTGGAGGAATTTTCGCATTCCGTGTGCTGCCCCTGTTCCGGGCCCGGCGGCTGCATTAGACTGGGTCGTGTCTAGGGTGTGCGAGGACGTGCGCCTGCATTTGGATGACAACACAGAGGACGACATGAAACACGCGTCGTTTTGGCGTAAGGACTGGCTGGTCGGCCTGCTGGTCTCCCTGCTGTTCTTGCTGGCTGCCGGCAGTGACCTGATGCAGAGCCTGGAGCGCAAGGCCTATGACCTCGGTGTCATGGCCAGCACGCGGGTGCCCAGCGACAAGATAACCATCATCGCCATCGACGACCAGAGCATTGCCAACCTGGGGCGCTGGCCCTGGCCGCGCGAGATCCACGCGCGTCTGATCGACCTGCTGGCCGAAGGGCAGGCCAAGGTGGTGGGCCATACGGTGCTGTTCACCGAGCCCCAGGTCGAGGCCGGCCTGGCTTATGTCGGCCAGGTCAGCAGCTGGCTCGATGCTTCGTCGATCCGCAGCTCCGGCAACCCGGCGCACCGCGCCGACCTGGCGCGCCTGGAGGCGCTGCTGGAAGACGCTGCGCGCAAGCTCGACAACGACCGCAAGCTCGGCGAGAGCCTGGGCCGCAGCGGCCGTGTGCAGCTGGCCATGTACTTCGAGCCCGGCGAGCCCCAGGGCAAACCGGACAAACCCCTGCCTGACTATGTGCTGCGCCACCGGCTGACCCAGGTGCAGGCCAGTCCCGCCGGTGCGCAGCCCGATCCCTCGCAGGGCGTGCTGCTGCCCATCCCCGTGCTGGGCAGCCAGGCTTCGGGCCTGGGTCACCTGAACGTTTCGCGTGACGTCGACGGCGCCGTGCGCAGCGAGCCGCTGCTCATGGGCCACTACGGCGACTACTACCCCTCCTTGTCGCTGATGCTGGCGGCGCGCAGCCTGAACCTCAAGGCCGAAGATATCCGGGTGCAGCTGGGTAGCGGTGTGCAGCTGGGCCAGCGTTTCATCAGCACCGATCCGACCCTGCGCATGCAGACCTTCTTCTACAAGGACGCCGGCGGCCGGCCTGCCTTTCCCGTGGATTCCTTCTACGACGTGCTCAGCGGCAAGATCCCGGCCACCAAGTACCGCGACAAGATCGTGCTCATCGGCGCCTCGGCCGCCGGCGTGGGCACACTGCAGGTCACGCCCATCGCAGCCAGCATGCCTTCGGTGGTGACGCTGGCGCACACGGTCTCCAGCATCCTCAACGGCGACTATTTCCTCACGCCGACCTGGGGCACGCTGGCGCAGCTGGGCATCTTCCTGGCCGTGGCGCTCTACCTCATCCTGCTGCTGCCGCGTCTGCGCGCTGCCACTGGCGCCCTAGTGACGGGGGCCATCTTTGTCGCCCTGCTGCTTGCGCACTTCGGCCTGATGACGATGTACGCCACCTGGCTGCCGCTGATGCTGCCGGTCGTGCTGCTGCTGGTGGGCCACCTGCTGCTGACCTCCAAGCACTTCCTGCTGGCCGAAGCGGGCAAGCAGAAGTCCGACGCCGAATCGGCCGAGAGCAACCGCATGCTGGGCCTGGCCTTCCAGGGGCAGGGCCAGCTGGACATGGCCTTCGAGAAGTTCAGCAAGGTGCCGATGGACGACGGCCTGATGGAGCTGCTCTACAACCTGGCGCTGGACTTCGAGCGCAAGCGCCAGTTCAACAAGGCCGAGGCCGTGTTCCGGCGCATGGCCGGCTACAACCGCAAGTTCCGCGACCTGGAAACGCGGCTGGCCCAGTCCAAGGCCATGGCCGAGACCGTGATCCTGGGCGGCGCCACGCGTGGCAACGACAGCACCCTGGTGCTGGACCGCCCGGGCGTGGCCAAGCCCATGCTGGGTCGCTACGAGGTGGAGAAGGAGCTGGGCAAGGGCGCCATGGGCGTGGTCTACCTGGGCCGGGATCCGAAGATCGGGCGCCTGGTGGCCATCAAGACCCTGGCCCTGGCGCAGGAGTTCGACGCGGACGTGCTGCAGGAGGTCAAGCAGCGTTTCTTCAGCGAGGCGGAATCGGCCGGGCGACTCAGCCACCCCAACATCGTCACCATGTTCGATGCGGGCGAGGAACACGACTTGGCCTACATCGCCATGGAGTACCTCAAGGGCCGTGATCTGGTGGCCTACATCAAGCCCGGGGCCCTGCTGCCGCTGCCGGTGGTGATGGGCATCGTCGCGCGTGTGGCCGATGCGCTGGATTACGCGCACCGGCAGAACGTGGTGCACCGCGACATCAAACCCGGCAACATCATGTACGACCCCGGGACCGACACGGTCAAGGTGGCCGACTTCGGCATCGCGCGTATCACCGATTCCAGCAAGACCCGCACCGGCATGGTCATGGGCACACCCTCCTATATGTCACCCGAGCAGCTGGCCGGGCACAAGGTGAGTGGTGCCTCCGATCTTTTCTCGCTGGGGGTCATGCTCTACCAGCTGGCTTGCGGACGCCTGCCTTTCGACGGCGACTCCATGGCCCAGCTGATGTACCGCATCGCCAACGAGGCACCAACCGACATCCTGAGCGTGCGGGCTGACCTGCCGCCCTGCCTGGTGGCCATCCTGGCCAAGGCCCTGGCCAAGCCGCCGGGGGACCGTTACGCCAGTGGCGCCGAGCTGGCCGAGGCCCTGCGCCAGTGCGCGGCGACGCTGCCCAAGCCGGCCTGGGAGGCGACGGTGCCGGCGACCCCGGGCGCAGGACCGGCCTGGTCGGACACGGTGCCGGGCGGGCCCGATCTGGAGGACAGGTAAAGTCCGGTGATCTCCACTTTGTTACGGGATCCATGGATTTCCTGCTGATTGCCCTGCTGATCGTCCTCAACGGCCTGTTCGCCATGTCGGAGCTGGCGCTGGCCGCCAGCCGCAAGGCGCGCCTGCTGGCCATGGCCGAGGCCGGAGATGGCGGCGCGCAAGTGGCGCTGGAGCTGCTGGACAAGCCCAACCAGTTCCTCTCCACCGTGCAGGTGGGCATCACCTCCATCGGTGTGCTCAACGGTATCGTTGGTGAGGCGGCCTTCAGCGACGACCTGGCGCAACTGCTTCAGGGCCTGGGTGTGTCCGCGAAAGCGTCGGCGATCTGGGCTACGGCGCTGGTCGTGACCCTCATCACCTTCCTGACCATCATCTTCGGCGAACTGGTGCCCAAGCGCATCGGCCAGCTCTACCCCGAGACGGTGGCGCGCTGGATGTCGCGCCCCATGCACTGGCTGGCCATCGGTGCCAAGCCTTTCGTCAAGCTGCTGGCGGCCTGCACCCAGGGTGTGCTCAGGCTGCTGCGCATCCCCACCGACGTGACACGCAGCATGACCGAGGAGGAAATCCGCCACAACCTGGAGGAGGGGGTGGACGCCGGCGTGATCGAGCAGCAGGAGCACCAGATGGTGCAGAACGTGTTCCGCCTGGACGACCGGCCGCTGACCTCGCTGATGGTGCCGCGCGCTGACATCGACTGGCTGGACGCCGGACAAAGCGTGGCGCAATGCCTCTTGCATGTGGGCCAGGCCGGCCAGGCCGGTGCGCATTCCTGGTACCCGGTGTGCCGCGGTTCGCTGGAGGACGTGGTGGGCGTGATCAGCGTGGGCAAGCTGCTGTCCCTGGGCTCGGCGAGCGAGGGCACGATCGAGGCGCATGCGCAGTCGGCACTTTTTGTGCCCGAGACGCTGTCGGGCATGGAGCTGCTGGAGCAGTTCCGCGCGCGCTCGGGCCGCATGGTCTTCGTGGTCGACGAGTACGGCGTGGTGCAGGGCCTGCTGACGCCGGGTGACCTGCTGGAGGCCATCACCGGGGAGTTGCAGCCGGTGGCGCAGGTCGACGCCTGGGCCACCCGGCGTGACGACGGCTCCTGGCTGCTCGACGGCATGATCCCGGTGGACGAGCTCAAGAGCCGCCTGGACATCCGCGACTTGCCTGACGAGGAGCGCGGGCGCTACAACACCGTGGCCGGTCTGCTGCTGTCGGTTAGCGGTCACCTGCCCAAGGTCGGGGAGCGCATCCAGTGCGCCGGCTGGGAGTTCGAGGTGGTGGACCTGGACGGCCGGCGCATCGACAAGGTGCTGGCCCGCACCCTGCCACCGGCGCTGGGCCTGTGAGGATGGCTCAGTAGCTGACGATGCGGTTGCGCCCCGCGTGTTTGGCGGCGTAGAGCGCTTCGTCGGCCTGCTTGATCAGCGTCTGCGCGCTGTCGGTCTCGTTCAGCTGGGTCACGCCCACGGAGAGGGTGGCCGAGCACCAGGTCTCATTGAAGGGATGCTTGATCTGGCCGAAGTCGTGGCGGATGCGGTCCAGCACGTCCACCGCGCTGGCGGCGTCCGCCGCCGGCAGCACCACCAGGAATTCCTCACCGCCGTAGCGGCCGATGATGTCGGTCTTGCGCAGGCGCTGGCTGAGGAACCAGGCCAGGCTGCGGATGACCTGGTCGCCCATGGGGTGGCCGTAGCTGTCGTTGATCTTCTTGAAGTGGTCGATGTCCACCATGGCCACGGCCAGGGGCTGCTGCTCGGCCTGGGCCTGGCGGATGGCAGCGGCCAGCCGCTCCTTGGAGGTGTTGTGGTTGAGCAGCCCGGTCAGGCTGTCGTGCAGCATGGCGCGGCGCAGCTGGCGATAACGCTCGATCTTGCTCTGCACGATGGCGTTGAGCAGCACCGGGTTGTAGGGCTTGGTGAGGAAGTGGTCGCCGCCCAGGCGCAGCGCCTCGACCTGCAGCGGCACGTTGCTGTCGCCCGAGAGGTAGACGATGGGGATGGAGAGGAACTCCGGGTGCTGGCGGATCACCCGGGCCGCCTCGACCCCGGTGCAGCCGGGCATGAACATGTCCATCAGGATCAGGTCGGGCTGGAACTGCGCCAGGCAGTCCAGCACCTCATGGGGCTTGCTGATGGCGTGGCTCTCGATGTCGCACATGGCCAGGGTGCGCTGGATGGACTTGCTGGCCGTGATGGAGTCTTCCACGACCAGCGCCCGATAGGGCGCTTCCTGCCGGCCGCTGCACAGTTCGATCAGCTTGGCAAGTATGAGGGGCTGGGCGGTGCCGGCCGGAAAGCAGAAATCGCTGCCGGCCGACAAGGCCAGGCGCAGGCTGTCGAAGTCACCCGCGAGTTCGTGCACCAGCAGGGTACTGGCGGCAAAACGCCCGCGCAGCTGCTGCAGCTGCTCGACGGTCTGCCGGCTGCTCAGGCCGTGGGCGTTGAGCAGGACGATGGCCGGTTCGTCGCCCAGGCCGGGCAGGTTGCGGACCTGGTGGAATTCCGCGTCGATGTTGAAGTAACCCAGCTGCAGTGCCAGTTCCTGCCACGCGGCGCCACTGCTGCCGAACAGCCAGATGCGATGGCGGGGGGCGACATCCAGCAGCGGTGTCGCGACGGTCTGCGTGCGGCGCTCCAGCACCGGGTGGCGCTGGCCGTCGATGAAGTCCGCCACCCGTGTGCCGAGCTCCTGCACGCGCTGGTCCAGGTCGGTCAGGGTGGCCGGCGCGATGGTGGTGTCGGGGCCGCTGTCGAGCAGGGCGAGCGTCTGCTGTTCCAGGCTGCGCGAGATCTGGTTCAGCCCCGAGAGTCCCTTGCCATGCAGGAACTCGGTGAAGCTGGAGAGGGAAACGGCAAACTCCAGCAGCGGGTCGGTGCCGGGTGCGGCCAGGAAGGCCTGCCAGCTGGAGGCCAGGGCCGTGCTGCGTTTCAGGAGTTCTTCGGGGGAGCAGGACATGGGCGGGCTCAGGCCGGCGGCAGCAAGCGCGCCGTTGGCCCAGCCTGCGGGGACACTTCAGCGCTTGCCAGGCCAGGGTGCCTGGAACTTGAGGCTGGGGACGGCTGCATGGGGCAAAGTATATGCCGCTGTCCGGGGCCGGGCCGTGCAGTCGGCGCAAGCCCGGCACCCATGCCCCGGCTCAACCGGACGACTTGGGGTTGCGCAGGCTTTCGAGCAGCGGCTCCAGGTGCTGGTACAGGGACAGCACAAGCCAGATCGCCGCTGCCAGCGTGCCCAGGATGAAGAGCCAGTCGTAGATCTTGCGCAGCTCGGTGCCGAGCAGGCCGCCCAGTACCAGCAGCAGCACCGGATGTGCTGCCGGCACGATCACGACGGTGGCCAGCGGCAGCACGAAGTGGCTGGCCTGCACCTGCCAGCTGCCGCGGTTTTTCAGTTCCTGCGCGGCACGCTGGCCGAGCAGCCACAGCAGGCCCAGGGCGCTGCCGTAACCGAGAAAACGTACCAGGTTGGCGGCCGTGAGCTTGAGCAAGTCGATGCTCGTCTTCTGGAAGAAGGTCAGTTCCCCAAGGGCAGCACCCAGGACCAGGGTGACCACGATGACCAGCAGGTAGCGGATCCACCAGGCGGCGTTATTGTTCATCTCATCGCTCCAAGGATGTGTTTGCACCGGCGCGATTGTAGGGACCAGATGTAGCAGATTTGTATCAGGCACGCCCGGTGAGCCGGTAGACCAGCAGGCCCAGGTACTCGTGCAGCGCGGTGTGCCATTTGGCCGCCCCCTGGGCCAGAGAGTATTGATGCCAGGGCGTTTCCAGGCCGGTGCGGTAATCGGCGGGCCAGGGGGTGACGTTCCAGCCGGCCTTCTCGAAGGTGGCCATGGAACGCGGCATGTGCCAGGCCGAGGTCAGCAGCAGCCAGGGCCGGGTCTTGTCCACCCCGGGCAGGGCGGCGCTGAGCACGGCGTTCTCATGGGTGGTGCGCGAGGCCGACTCCAGGATCAGGCGCTGCGGGTCCACGCCCACGCTGGCGTAGAAACGGCGCGCGCGTTCTGCCTCGGTCAGGGCGCGCGTCAGCAGTTCGCCCTCGCCTCCGGTGTAGAGCAGCTTGAGCTGCGGTGCGCGTTGCAGCAGCGGCAGGGCGGCTGTGAGCCGCTCGGCGGCGCCATTGAGTGCGGGTTGTGTGTGGCCTTGCCAGACGTAGGATGATTCCGTTGCGCCTCCGAGCACGATGACGCCCGCATAGCGCTGCAGCTCGATCTGCGCCGGCGCCGGGTGTTGCGCTTCCAGCCGGCGCAGCAGCGCATCCGGCAGCGGCTCCCAGCCTTGCAGCAGCAGCACGGCCAGGGCGCTCCAGAGCAGGGCGATGCCCGTGCGGCGCCAGCGTTGCAGCAGAAGCAGACCCAGGGCGAGCAGGGCGACGACCCAGGCCAGGGGCTGGGTGAGGAAGGCGAGCAGTTTGGCGAGAACGAACATGGGGCAGGCAAGGCGGTGGCTATGATCGGCGCGATGAGCAAGACAAGCACCGAGGATAGCGCCCCGTCGCCCGTGAGTTTCTGGCAGGCCTTCCGTTTCTGGCTCAGGCTGGGGTTCATCAGCTTCGGCGGGCCCGCAGGGCAGATCGCCATCATGCACGAGGAGCTGGTGGAGCGGCGGCGCTGGATTTCCGAGCGGCGTTTCCTGCACGCGCTGAACTACTGCATGGTGCTGCCCGGCCCCGAGGCGCAGCAACTGGCCACCTACCTGGGCTGGCTGATGCACCGCACCTGGGGCGGTATCGTGGCCGGTGTGCTCTTCGTTCTGCCCTCGCTGTTCATCCTGATCGCGCTGTCCTGGATCTACCTCGCCTGGGGTGAAACGCCCCTGGTGGCCGGCCTGTTCTACGGCATCAAGCCAGCCGTGACTGCCATCGTGCTGCAGGCGGCCTGGCGCATCGGCTCGCGCGCGCTGAAGAACGGAGTCCTGTGGGCGATTGCGGCGGCCGCCTTCGTGGCGATCTTCGCACTGCATGTGCCTTTCCCGGCCATCGTGGCAGCGGCAGCCCTGATCGGCTACGTGGGTGGGCGTTTCATGCCGGAACGCTTTCGCACCGGCGGCGGACACGGCAGCCAGCAGAAGTCCTATGGACCGGCCCTGATCGATGACGACACGCCCACGCCGGCGCACGCGCGCTTGCACTGGCCGCACACGCTGCGCGTGCTGGCGGTGGCCGGCCTGCTGTGGGCCGTGCCCATGGGGGTGCTGATGGCACTCTGGGGCTGGCATCACAGCTACACGCAGATGGGCTGGTTCTTCACCAAGGCGGCGCTGCTGACCTTCGGTGGCGCCTACGCCGTGCTGCCCTATGTCTACCAGGGCGGGGTGGAGCATTACGGCTGGCTCACACCCGAGCAGATGATCGACGGCCTGGCCCTGGGCGAGACCACGCCCGGGCCGCTGATCATGGTGGTGGCCTTTGTCGGTTTCGTCGGCGGCTACGGCCAGGCCCTGCTGGGGCCGGATGCGCTCTTCCTGGCCGGTGCGCTGGCGGCGGCGCTGGTGACCTGGTTCACCTTCCTGCCGTCCTTCCTCTTCATCCTGGCCGGTGGGCCGCTGGTGGAGTCCACCCACGGTGACCTCAAGTTCACCGCGCCGCTGACCGCCATCACGGCTGCCGTGGTGGGGGTGGTGCTGAACCTGGCGCTGTTCTTCGGCTACCACGTGCTCTGGCCGGACGGCCTGGGCGGGCGCTTCGACGCGGCGTCGGCCGCGATCGCCCTGGCGGCGGCCATTGCCCTGCTGCGCTACCAGCGCAATGTCATGCACGTCATCGGCGTGTGTGCCTTGCTGGGACTGGCGCTCAAGAGTCTGGGCGCCTGACGCAGGGAGCCGGCCCATGGGGCCGGTGCCTCGGGCCGGTTTGCCCCGTTTTGTGCGGTGCAATAAAACTTTCCTATCGTTAGTATTGATAAATCAACAATTGATGTTGATAGACGATGACTACAATCTGACCATCGGTTCTCAAAAACCGGTCGATTTCATCAATCCCCTTTATCAATCAACAGGAGTTAATTCATGTCCCTGATCAACACCCAAGTCCAGCCCTTCAAGGCCGAAGCCTTCCACAACGGCCGCTTCGTGCAGGTCAGCAATGAGACGCTCAAGGGCGAGTGGTCCGTGCTGATCTTCATGCCGGCTGCCTTCACCTTCAACTGCCCGACCGAAGTGGAAGACGCCGCTGACAACTACGCCGAGTTCCAGAAGGCCGGCGCCGAGGTCTACATCGTCACCACCGACACCCACTTCGCCCACAAGGTGTGGCACGAGACCTCCCCCGCTGTGGGCAAGGCCAAGTTCCCCCTGGTCGGCGACCCGACGCACCAGCTGACCCGCGCTTTCGGCGTGCACATCGAAGAAGAAGGCCTGGCCCTGCGCGGCACCTTCATCATCAACCCCGAAGGCCAGATCAAGACCGCCGAAGTGCATGACAACGCCATCGCCCGCGACGTCAAGGAAACCCTGCGCAAGCTCAAGGCCGCCCAGTACGTGGCCAAGAACCCCGGCCAGGTCTGCCCCGCCAAGTGGAACGAAGGCGCCAAGACCCTGACCCCGTCCCTGGACCTGGTCGGCAAGATCTGATCGTTCAGCTGACAGTACCGCAGCCTGATGGGCCGCGGTCCCACGAGGACCCCGGCCCATCCCACAGCGGCATTGCCTGCCCAACCCCAACCTGGAGAACCCCATGCTCGACGACACCATGAAGCAACAGCTGCAGGCCTACCTGGGCAAGCTGCAGCGTCCGATCCGCCTGATTGCCTCGCTGGACGATGGCGCCAGCTCGGCCGAACTGCGCGCGCTGCTGCAGGACATCGCCAGCCTGTCGGACCAGGTGAGCTTCGACGAGAGCGGCAGCGATGCGCGCAAGCCTTCTTTCCTGATCGCCCGCGAAGGCGAGAGCCGTGGTGTGCGTTTTGCCGGCATTCCCCTGGGCCACGAGTTCACCTCGCTGGTGCTGGCCCTGCTGTGGACCGGCGGCCATCCCCCGAAGGTCGAGGCCGACGTCATCGAACAGATCAAGGGCCTGGAAGGCGACTTCAAGTTCGAGGTCTACATGTCCCTGAGCTGCCACAACTGCCCGGACGTGGTGCAGGCGGCCAGCCTGATGGCCATCCTGAACCCGCGCGTGCAGACCACCATCATCGACGGCGCCCTGTTCCAGGCCGAAGTGGATGAGCGCCAGATCATGGCCGTACCCATGACCTTCCTCAACGGCCAGGTCTTCGCCTCGGGACGCATGACGGTGGAAGAGATCGTCGCCAAGCTCGACGTCAAGTCCGAAGAGCGCGAGGCGGCCAAGCTGTCCGCCAAGGACCCTTATGACGTGCTGATCGTCGGCGGCGGCCCGGCCGGCGCCGCGGCGGCCGTGTACGCGGCGCGCAAGGGCATCCGCGTGGGTGTGGCGGCCGAGCGTTTCGGCGGCCAGGTCAACGACACCATGGCCATCGAGAACTACATCTCGGTGCTGGAGACCGATGGCCCGAAGTTCGCAGCAGCGCTGGAAGCCCAGGTGCGCCACTACGAAGTGGACATCATGAACCTGCAGCGCGCCGACAAGCTGATCCCGGCCAGCGAGCCCGGCGGCCTGGTCGAGCTGCAGATGGCCAATGGCGGCAGCCTCAAGGCGCGCAGTGTCATCCTCTCGACCGGCGCGCGCTGGCGCAATGTCAACGTGCCCGGCGAGCAGGAGTACAAGAACCGCGGCGTGGCCTATTGCCCGCACTGCGACGGCCCGCTCTTCAAGGGCAAGCGCGTGGCGGTGATCGGCGGCGGCAATTCGGGTGTGGAAGCCGCGATTGATCTCGCCGGCATCGTGCAGCACGTGACCCTGATCGAGTTCGCCGACGCGCTCAAGGCCGACGCCGTGCTGGTCAGCAAGCTCAAGAGCCTGCCCAATGTGAGCATCCACCTCAATGCGCAGACCACCGAGATCACCGGTGACGGCGCACGGGTCAACGGCCTGGGTTACAAGGACCGCGTCAGCGGCGAAGCGAAACACGTGGAACTCGAGGGCGTGTTCGTGCAGATCGGCCTGGTGCCCAACACCGAATGGCTCAAGGGCACGCTGGAGCTCAGCCGCTACGGCGAGATCGTGGTCGATGCCAAGGGCCACACCAATGTGGCGGGCGTGTTTGCCGCCGGTGACTGCACGACCGTGCCCTACAAGCAGATCGTGATCGCCGCCGGCGAGGGCGCCAAGGCTGCGCTCAGCGCCTTCGACCACCTGATCCGCACGCCGGTGGCCGAGGCCGTGGCCGCTTAAGCGCAAGCGCGTCGCCAAAAAGGGACAGCGCCGTCGGGCCTGTCCCTTTTTTCATGGGTGCAGCCCGGGCGTGGCGTGGCTGCTCTTATTATGACCTGCCAACATAAGTGGAGGGCAGTTCATGTCTATCGGTTCCGCGATCTTCTGGGGTGTGGTGGTGGTGGTCGGCGTGTACGTCGTCATGCTCTACAACGGCCTGGTGCAGCTCAAGCACAACGTGGCCAAGGCCTGGGCCAATATCGACGTGTCGCTCAAGCAGCGCCATGACGAGCTGCCCAAGCTGGTCGAGGTCTGCAAGCAGTACAAGCAGTTCGAGCAGGCCACCCTGCAGTCGGTGATCGAGGCGCGCAGCCGCGTGCAGAGCGCACGCGAGGCGCACGACGTGCCAGCGCTGAGCCGGGCCGAAGGTGCCCTGCGCACCGGCCTGGGCCAGATCTTCGCCGTGGCCGAGGCCTACCCCGAGCTCAAGGCCAACGAGCACTTCATGCAGCTGCAGCAGCGCATCAGCTCGCTGGAAAATCTGATCTCCGACCGGCGCGAGCTCTACAACGAGTCGGTCAACCTGAACAATGTGCGGGTCGACTCCTTCCCGGATGCCCTGGTCGCGCGTCTGTTCCGCTTCCCGCACCACCCGCTGCTCGAGTTCGCCGACCACGAGAAGGCCGACGTGGACGTGCGCCAGCTCTTCAAGAGCTGAGCGCTGCGGTTCGCGGTCTGCCATGACCTGGCATCTTTCTTTCGGCCGCGGACTGGGTTCGCTGCACGCCGGCATCGCCTTTGTGCAGTTCATGTTGCTGGTTGTGGGCTTCAAGATCGCACGGCGCGAGGTCTGGCTGGGCGCGCTGGCCGGCATGGTGCTGCTGGCCCTGCTGGGCTGGGTAGTGGCGCTGCGCCGGCGCCATGCGATCACAGGGATGCCGACATCGCGCATCGCCAGTGCGGCCCAGGGTTATGTGGAACTGCAAGGTATTGGTCGGCCCCTGGATGTGAACCCCCTGCATTCACCGCTGAGCGGCGCGGCCTGTCTCTGGTACCGCTACCAGGTCGAGCACAAGACCAGCGACGATAAATGGGAACTGGTCGAGCAGGCGCAGAGCCAGGCGAGTTTTGTTCTTGATGATGGCAGTGGCCTGTGCCTGGTCGACCCGGATGGGGCTGAAATCATGACACGGCATTGCAAGCGCTGGAACAACGGCGACTACCGTTACGTGGAATGGACCTTGCGGCAGCAAGACTCCATCTACGTGCTTGGCAATTTCCTGACCCGCCATCCGCACCAGGGGCTGGACGCCGGGGCCGATGTGCGTGAACTGCTGGCCGGCTGGAAGCAGGACCGGCCCGGCCTGCTCAAGCGCTTTGACCTCAACCACGACGGCGAGGTCGATGAACGCGAGTGGGAACTGGCCCGCCGCCTGGCGCGCGGCGAGGTGGAGATGAAACATCGCGAGTTGCGGCGCCAGCCCGAGCTGCATCTGGTCGAGGGCGCGCCCTCCAGCCTTTACCTCATCAGCAACCACGAGCCCGAGAAGCTGGCCCGGCGTTTTCTCTGGATGGCGGCGGGCCAGCTGGTCATCTTTTTCGCCGCCCTGGGCTGGCTGGCCTGGTGGTGGCAGCGGCCGCCAACGCTGTGAATATGTCTCAACCGTTCAGTTCGCGTTTCAGCGCCCTTTGCTGAGCCTGGCGCTCGCTCTTGTGCGACTTGCGGTGCGAGCCCGCCTTGCGCTGCAGGGCCGGCGCCACCAGGGGGTTGCGCGGCTTGTGCTGCTTGAGCTTGAGTTTGGTCTTGCGGGCGGAATTCATGGGCAGGCCCCTGGGGGCAAGGAGCCGCCATTATCGCGTCCGTCCCCCTGGACGCCTACAATGGCCCACCTGTGCCCTGCCCCCTTCCGAGTGGGGCGCCCGTCCCGTAGCTCCTGATCCACCATGCAAGTTTCTGCCTCGATCTTCAAGGCCTATGACATCCGCGGCATCGTGCCGTCCACCCTCGATGAAAACCTGGGCCTGGCCCTGGGGCGCGCTTTCGGCAGCGCTGCGAGCCAGGCTGGCGAAACGCGGGTGGCCGTGGGGCGCGACGGCCGGCTCAGCGGACCGGCCCTGAGTGCCGCGCTGATCCGCGGCCTGATGGAGGCGGGCATCGAGGTCATCGACGTGGGCATGGTCACCACGCCCATGCTTTATTTCGCGGCCAGTACCGTGTGCAGCAGCGGCATCCAGGTCACGGGCAGCCACAACCCGGCCGACTACAACGGCTTCAAGATGGTGCTGGCCGGCCGCGCCATCTACGGCGAGGAAATCCAGGGCCTGCGCCGGACCATGGAAGCCGAGTCCTGGACCCTGCAGGCCGGCGGCTCCGTGCGCAACCTCAACGTCTACGCGCCCTACCGCGATCGCATCGTGGGCGACATCAAGCTGACGCGCCCCATGAAGATCGTGGTCGACTCCGGCAATGGCGTGGCGGGTGCTACGGCGCCGGCCATCCTGCGTGCCCTGGGCTGCGAGGTGACCGAGCTGCACAGCGAAGTCGACGGCACCTTCCCGAACCACCATCCGGACCCGAGCAAGCCCGAGAACCTGCGTGACGTGATCGCCGCGCTCCAGAGCGGCGATGCCGAACTGGGCCTGGCCTTCGACGGCGACGGCGACCGCCTGGGCATTGTCACCAAGGACGGCAGCAACATCTACCCGGACCGTCAGATGATGCTGTTTGCCCAGGACGTGCTGTCGCGTGTGCCCGGCGGCACCATCGTCTATGACGTCAAGTGCTCGCAACGCCTGGCGCCGGCGATTGAAGCCGCGGGTGGCCAGCCCCTGATGTTCAAGACCGGCCATTCGCTGATCAAGGCCAGGATGAAGGAGATCGATTCTCCGCTGGGCGGCGAGATGAGCGGCCACATCTTCTTCAAGGAGCGCTGGTTCGGTTTCGACGACGGCACCTATGCCGCCTGCCGCCTGCTGGAGATCCTGAGCCGCTCGGCCGACGCCGGCGCCGTGCTCAACGCACTGCCCACCAGCCACTCCACCCCCGAGCTCAATGTGAAATGTGCCGAGGGCGAGCCGCACCAACTGGTGGCTCAGCTGGTGGCCAAGGCATCGTTTGCCGCACCCGCGAAGATCAACACCATCGACGGCGTGCGCGTGGACTGGCCGGACGGCTTCGGCCTGATCCGCGCATCCAACACCACCCCCGTGCTGGTGCTGCGTTTCGAAGGCCACACGCCTGAGGCGCTGCAGCGCATCGAAGGCGAGATGCTGGCCCTGCTGCGCAGCGTCAAGCCCGACGCGTCTTTTGCCGAAGCCGCGCATTAAAGCGGGACGGATCCAGCTCTTGAACATCCTGATCGTCAAGCTCTCCTCGCTGGGGGACGTGGTGCACACCATGCCGGCCGTGCAGGACATCCGGCGCGCGCTGCCGCAGGCCCAGATCGACTGGGTGGTGGAGCGTGGTTTCGCACCCCTGGTGCAGCGCTGTGCCGGTGTGCGTCGTGTCATCCCCTGCGAGCTGCGGCGCTGGCGCAAGGCGCCCTTCGCGGCGACCACACGCGCCGAATGGGCCGCGTTCAGGAGCGAGCTGCAGCGCGAGGCCTACGACGCCGTGATCGACCTGCAGGGCTTGACCAAGTCGGCCCTGGTGGCCTGGCTGGCGCGCCTGGCGCCGGGCGGCCAGCGTTATGCCCTGGCCAACCGCACCGAGGGTTCGGGCTACGAGGCGCCAACGCGCTGGGTGGCGCACCGAGCCATCCGCATCGAGCCCCACGTGCACGCCGTGCAACGCTCGCGTGAACTGTGCGCGCGGGCGCTCGGTTACAGCGTGCCGCAGCAGGAAATCTTCGGCCTGCAGCCGCATCTGGGGGAGGGTGAGATTGCTCCTGAAAAGATAGCGATCGGCATGCTCTCGGCGCGTCCCTGCGTGGCCCTGGTGCACGGCACCTCGCGCGTCGACAAGCAGTGGCCGGCCACGCACTGGCTGGCACTGGCGCAGCGGCTGGACGCCGCCGGTTACGACGTGGCCCTGCCGCATGGCACGAATGAGGAGCAGCAGCGCAGCGAGGCCTTGGCGCGCCAGATGCCCCATGCCGTGGTCTGGCCGCGCCTGGCGCTCGACGCCCTGACCGATGCCCTGGCCAGCTGTGCCGGTGTGATCGGCGTGGACAGCGGGCTGAGCCACATCGCCGTGGCGCTGGACCTGCCGCACGTGCAGCTGTACAACTTCGACACCGCCTGGCGCACCGGTCCCGTCGACCGCGCGCGCCAGCGTTGCGTTTATGCGCCGCCCGCGCCCACGGTGGAGGCCGTCTGGTCCGCCTGGCGTCAGGTGCAGCCAGCGGGCGGGGCCGCCTGATGGCGCGTTATCTCTATTCCCTGCTGGTCTGGCTGGTGCAGCCCCTGCTGCGGCGCAAGCTGCTGCGCCGCGGCCGCCAGGAGCCGGGTTATCTGGTGGCGGTGGAGGAGCGTTTCGGGCGGTACACCCAACCGGCCTGGCCGGACGATGGCCGCACGCTCTGGGTGCATGCGGTCTCGCTGGGCGAGACCCGTGCCGCCGCCGTGCTGCTGGGCGCGCTGCGCGAACAGTGGCCGGCTTACCGACTCCTGCTCACGCACGGCACGGCCACCGGTCGTGCCGAGGGCGCCGGCCTGCTGCGCGAGGGGGACCTGCAGGTCTGGTTGCCCTGGGACACGTCCGAGGCCGTGTCGCGTTTCCTGGACCATTTCAAGCCGCGGCTGGGCATCCTGCTGGAGACCGAGGTCTGGCCCAATCTGGCGGCGGCCTGTGCTGCGGCCCGTGTACCCCTGGTGCTGGCCAATGCACGCCTGAGCGAAAAATCGCTGCGCCAGGCATTGCGCGTGGCCTGGCTGTCCCGGCCGGCCTATCGCAGCCTGGCCGCGGTGTGGGCGCAGACGCAGGACGACGCGACGCGCCTGGCCGCCGTCGGCGCGCCGGTGCGGGGCGTGTTCGGCAATCTGAAGTTCGATGCCACGCCCGATGCCGCTCAGGTGGCGCGTGGCCAGGCCTGGCGCACGGCGCTGGGTCGCCCGGTCATCATGTTCGCCAGTTCGCGTGAGGGCGAGGAGCTGGAACTGCTGCAGTGCCTGCGGCAGGCCGGCCCCGCCGCGCGAGAGATCCAGTGGCTGATCGTGCCGCGCCACCCGCAGCGTTTCGACGAGGTGGCCGATCTGATCGCGCGCCAGGGCTACAGCGTGGCGCGGCGCAGCCTGTGGGGCAGTGCGCCGACCCTGGTCGAGATGTCGGCCGACATCTGGCTGGGCGACAGCCTGGGCGAGATGGCGCTGTATTACGGCCTGAGCGACGCGGCCCTGCTGGGCGGCAGCTTCGCACCCCTGGGCGGGCAGAACCTGATCGAGGCGGCGGCCTGTGCCTGCCCGGTCTTCATGGGCCCGCACACCTTCAATTTCGACGAGGCGGCCAGCCTGGCGCAGGAAGCCGGTGCGGCCACGCGCTGTGCCGACATGGCATCGGCCGTGGCCGGCGCACTGGCACTGGTGCGCGAGCCCGGGCGCCAGCAGGCCATGGCGCGCGAGGCCAGCCGTTTTGCCAAGGCGCACCGCGGTGCCGCCGCGCGCACGCGCGAGGCGCTGGCCGCCTACCTGGGCTGAGCTGCGGCAGCGGGGCCGCCGCTGTTCCAGGCCGGGATAGACGACAGGGTGATTCCCATCACGCGACGCGACGCATCACGCGACCAGCTGATTCAGCTGGATGATGGGCAGCAGGACGGCCAGCACGATCAGCATCACCACCAGCCCCATGGCCACGATCAGCAAGGGCTCCAGTATGGTCGCCATCTGCATCGAGCGGCGTTGGACCTCGGTGCTCAACTGCCTTGCGGCACGCTGCAGCATGGCCGGCAGCTCACCGGTCTGCTCGCCCTGGCGGGCAAACATGCTCAACAGACCCGGGAAACGCTTTTTCTGTGACAAGGCGGTTGCCAGGGGTGCACCTTCCCTGACCAGGACCAGCGCATCCAGCGCGTCGGTCCGCATGGCGCGGTTGGACAGCGTTTCGGCAGCGGCCTGCAGCGCCCGCAGGATGGGCACCCCCGCGGCCACCAGCGACACAGGAGGAAAGCATGATGAAACGCAAATCTAGCTTGCCGGGATGGGCAATGGTTGCTGCGCTCGCACTGTCGGTCGCCGGGATGGCCACGACTGTGGTGGCGCAGGACAAAACCCAGGACCGGACGCAGGATCGCACGCGCGACCAGATCTATGGCAGCCAGTTGATGACGCAGGCCGAGCGCAATGAGTACCAGCAGCGGATGCGCAACATGAAGACGGAACAGGAACGCGAGGCCTTCCGTCAGCAGCATCACCAGCAGATGCAGGAACGTGCCCGGGAACGCGGGGTGACGTTGCCGGCTGAACCGGCTGCCCGCCGTGGTGGGGGGGGCATGGGCCAGGGCCCGGGTCAGGGTGGTGGTCCCGCCGGTGGTGGAGGTCGTGGCGGACGGTGAGTCACCGCGCTGGTGGGATCAGTCCCCGACCACCGATCGATCAGGGTTCGGTGGTTTTTCGTCTTGGGCGAAAAGCATGCGTGAGGCATCGCTGATCGTTCATCCCGCGCAATTCGGCGTATAAGCGCTTATATGCAGACCCATTCCATCAGCCTCTGGCGGCTACGACTGGCGACATTCCTGTTGGCTGCGGTGGCCACCGCCAGTGCGACGCACTGGGCGCTGAAGTGGCTCGGTACCCCACCCACGAGTCCGATGGCACTGGGCGGGGCTTCCGCTTCAAGCCAGACCGACCCGCAGGCCGTGGCTCGTTTCCTGGCCGGCGATCAGGTGGTCGCCAAAGCCGTGCAGGGCATGCCGGTGGTCAGCGCAAGCAGCCGGTTCAAGCTGATGGGTGTGGTGGCAGCACCTTCGAGCAGGGGCCACGCGCTGATTTCCGTCGATGGCAAACCAGCCAGACCGTATGCGGTGGGCACCCAGGTCACCGACGATCTGGTGCTGCATTCCGTCGCACCCAGGAGCGCGTCGCTGGCGCCCAGCCTGGAAGGCCCCATTTCCATGACGCTGGAGTTGCCCAAGCTGCTGCCGGCCCGATAGATATTTCGTCACGAATCCGAAACCGGTGCGCCGTGCCAGGCACGGGAGTGGGCCCTCTGCACGCGCACACTGCGGCCCGGCGCACGCGCAGCGTTGGCGGCTTACCTGGGCTGAGCGGCAGGAGCGGCGGTGGCCGGCGCCGTGGCAGCCGGTGCCAGCAAGGCGTTCACCCCCTGCAGGTCATCGCTCTTGAGCGTGCCATTGGCCTGACGCAGCTTGAGGCCGCCCACCAGCACGTCGTAACGCGCCTTGGCCAGGTCGCGTTTGGTCTGGTAGAGCTGGCTTTGCGAGTTCAGCACATCGATGTTGATACGCACGCCCACCTGGTAACCCAGCTTGTTGGCGTCCAGCGCACTCTGGCTGGAGGTTTCGGCCGCTTCCAGCGCCTTCACCTGGCCCAGGCCCGAGACCACGCCGAAGTAGGCGCTGCGCGTGCCCTGCGCCACGTTGCGCTGGGCGGCATCCAGATCGGAGCGGGCCTTGTCTTCCAGGGCCAGGGTTTCCTTGAGGCGGTTCTGCGTGGCGAAACCTGCAAACAGCGGCAGCACGAATTGCACGCCCACGGTGGTGTTCTGGGTGCGTGAATCCGAGATTGACGTGGCGGAGCCGCCGACGTTGCGGTTGGCGACATGGCTGGCGGTCAGGTCCAGCGTGGGCTTGTGGCCGGCCTTGGCCTTGTCGGTTTCCAGCGTGGCCACTTCCATGGCGATGCGCGCCTGGCGGATGGCCGGGTGCTGGTCCTGGCCCTGCTGCACCCAGGTGTTGATGTCCTCGGGCAGCAGCGCCGGCAGGCCGGAGGCCGGCACCAGCGGATGGGGTGCCGTGTCGGCCTTGCCGACCAGCTGGTTCAGTGCCAGCTTCTTGACGCGCAGGTCATTGTCGGCGGCGATCTCCTGGGCCGTCACCAGGTCGAAGCGCGCCTGGGCTTCGCGCGTGTCGGTGATGGTGGCGGTGCCGACTTCGAAGTTGCGGCGGGCAGAAGCCAGCTGCTCGGCCACGGCTGTTTTCTGGGCCTGCACGAAGGTCAGGCTGTCCTGCGAGGCCAGCACGTCGAAATAGGCCTGGCTCACGCGCACGATCAGGTCCTGCTCGGCGGCCAGCAGCTGGGCTTCGGCCAGCTCGGTCTGGCGCGTGCCCTGCTGGTAGCTGGCGTAGTTGGCCGCGCGGTACAGCGGCTGGGTGGCGCTGATGCCGACGTTCTGGTTGTCGAAGTTGCGGTCGGTCGTGGTGCCGCCGGTTTCGGTGCGCAGCTGCGTGGTGGAGGCGCCGGCCGTGAGGTTCACCGTGGGCAGCAGGGCCGCCTTGGCCTGGTCGGCCTTGGCCAGGTTGGCCTCGTACTGCGACTTGGCGGACTGGTAGGCCGCATCATGGCCGCGTGCCGCGTCATAGAGCTCCAGCAGGCTCTGGGCGCGCACGGGCAGGGCCAGCGCGGCACCGATGGCCAGCGTCAGGGGCAGGAGGCGGTAGGTTTTCATGGTGACGGGTACTCCGGGGTGTAGGCAGAAGATCAGTAACGCGGCACGCTCGTGTCGACCTGCAGGGACCAGGCGTTGATGCCGCCGCTGATGTTGGCCACATGCTTGAAGCCCTGGTATTCCAGGAACTGGGCCACGCGCATGCTGCGGCCACCGTGGTGGCACAGGCAGGCGACCGGGCGCGCGGGGTCGAGCTCATTCAGGCGCGGCGGTATCACCCCCATGGGGATGTGCACCAGATCGTAGGCCGCATCCGGCTTGAGGCTGGCCTGCTGCAGTTCGGACGGTTCACGCACATCCAGCACGAGCGGACGGCCATGGGCCTGGGCCTTCGCGACCCAGTCTTTGAGATCTCCGGGGTGGATGTGTTCGATCATGGTGGGTTCGCCCGCGGGCGCCTCAGAAGTTGAAGCGGGAATGCTCAGGGAAGTGCAGCAGGCGCGGCGCCAGCGTGTCCCAGCCCTGGGTGGTCAGGTATTCCACGGCGCTGGTGCGCTGGATCAGGGTGGCGCGCATCACCGGCGCGTCGCCGACGATGGCCATCAGGCGGCCACCGGTCTTGAGCTGCTCCAGCAGCTTGTGCGGCACATCGGCGACCGAGCCGCTGAGCACGATGACGTCGAAAGGGCCGTCGACCGGCACGCCTTTGGCGCCGTCGGCCTGGCGCACTTCCACGTTGGAGACGCCGGCCTTCTGCAGATTGGCGCGCGCCAGGCTGACGAGCGCGGGCTCGATTTCCAGCGAGACCACGCGCTGGGCGCGCTGGGCCAGCAGGGCGGCCATGTAGCCGGAACCGGTGCCGATCTCCAGCACCTTCTCGTGTTTCTGCACGGCCAGGTCCTGCAGCATGCGGGCTTCGACCTTGGGGGCCAGCATGCACTGGCCGGCTTCGCCGCCGGAGCCCAGGGGCAGTTCCATGTCGGCGAAAGCCAGGGACTTGTGGGCCGGAGGCACGAAGTCTTCACGGCGCACGACGGAGAGCAGGTCCAGCACGGCGGCGTCGAGCACGTTCCAGGGGCGGATCTGCTGCTCGATCATGTTGAAGCGGGCTTGTTCGAAGTTCATGTCACATACTCCACGGGGTATTATAGGGATTCCTGGAAAATTTTAGCGGTCTCTCACTTTTCGCCGCGCCAGCGCCGCCCCAGCCACTGGCTGAAATCGTCCATATAACAGTAGACCACAGGCACCACCACCAGCGTGAGCAGGGAGGAGGTGATGACCCCGCCGATCACGGCCTGGCCCATGGGGGCGCGCTGCTCCGAGCCCTCGGTCAGGGCGAAGGCCAGCGGCACCATGCCGAAGATCATGGCCAGGGTGGTCATGAGGATGGGGCGCAGCCGCACCTTGGCGGCCATCAGCAGGGCCTCGGCCCGCTCCATGCCTTCCTCGCGGGCGCGGATGGCGAAGTCCACCAGCAGGATGGCGTTCTTGGTCACCAGGCCCATGAGCATGACCACACCGATGATGGAGAACATCGAGAGGGTGGAGCCGAACATCAGCAAGGCCAGCACCACGCCGATCAGCGTGAGTGGCAGCGAGGTCATCAGCGCCAGGGGCTGGAAGAAGCTCTTGAACTGGCTGGCCAGGATCATGTAGATGAAGATGATGGCCATGGCCAGGGCGGAGATGGCGTAGCCGAAGGACTCCTGCATGTTCTTGGTCGAGCCGCCGAACTGGTAGCGATAACCCGGCGGGAAGGTGATGCTGTCCAGTGCCTTGCGGATGTCGGTCGAGATCTCGCCGGCCGAGCGGTTGTAGACGTTGGCGTTGATGGCCACCTCGCGCATCAGGTCGCGCCGGTTGATCTGGTTGGAGCCGGTGTCCTCGACCAGCGCGGCCACCTGGTTCAGGCGGATCACACGCGAGCTGCCGTCGGCATTGCTGCCCAGCGCAAAGGGCAGGCGTTCCAGGTCGCCCATGCTGTTGCGGGCCTCGGGCGCCAGGCGCACGTTGACGTCGTAGGTCTGGTCGTCGCTGGCGCGCCAGTTGCCCACGGTCTGGCCGGCCACCAGGGTGCGCAGCGAGGACGCGATCTGGTTCACGTTCAGGCCCAGGTCGGACGCGGCCTCGCGCCGGACCTGCACGGCGATAGTCGGCTTGCCCGGCTTGACGCTGGAATCGAGGTCGACCAGGCCGGGAATGTTGCGCACCTTGTCCATGACCTGCACGCTGAGCCGCTCGAGCTCCTGCAGGTCGTTGCCCTGCAGCGAGAACTCGATCTGCTTCTGGCCGCCCACGGCATCGAGCAGGCCGGCGTGCGTGACGGTGATGCCCGGCACCCGTTGCAGGCGCTCGCGCAGCAGCGCCGAGATCTGGTCCACGTTGCGGCTGCGCTCCTTGCGGTCGATCAGGCGCACGTAGATGTTGGCGTAGTTCTTGCCCAGTGCATTGCCGGTGTTGATCGTGGCCAGCGAATAGCGCACCTCGGGAAACTCACGCAGGATGTCCTGCACCTGGCGCGCCTTGGTCTCGGTGGCTTCGATGGACGAGCCCACCGGGGTGTAGAAGGTGACACTGGTCTCGGAGAAATCGGCCTTGGGCACGAATTCGGTCCCGAGCAGCGGCACCATGAAGATGCTCAGCACGAAGATCGCGAAGGCGATGGCCAGCGTGGTGAGCTTGTGCACCAGCGACCAGCGCAGGATGCCCTGGTAGGCCTCGGCCAGGCTGTCGGTGGCGTGGTCGAACCAGCCGGTGACGCGGCCGATGGTCTTGTCGTAGAAGGTGACCGGTTCGGTCTTCTGGCCGTGCGCGTGGATGCTGGGGTCGTGCCAGATGCTGGAGAGCATGGGGTCGAGCGTGAAGCTCACGAACATGGAGATCAGCACCGCCGCCACGATGGTGATGCCGAACTCGTGGAAGAACTTGCCGATGATGCCGCCCATGAAACCGATGGGCATGAACACCGCCACGATGGAGAAGGTGGTGGCCAGCACGGCCAGGCCGATCTCCTGGGTGCCGTCCAGCGAGGCGTCGTAGGACTTTTTCCCCATCTGCACGTGGCGCACGATGTTCTCGCGCACCACGATGGCATCGTCGATCAGCAGGCCCACGCAGAGCGAGAGCGCCATCAGCGTGATCATGTTGATCGTGAAGCCGAACCAGTACATGAAAAGAAAGGTGCCGATCAGCGAGATCGGCAGCGTCAGGCCGGTGATGACGGTGGAGCGCCAGGAATTGAGGAACAGGAAGACAATCAGCACGGTCAGCAGGGCACCCTCGATCAGGGTGCGGCGCACGTTGTCCACCGCCACGCGGATCGGCCGTGAGCCGTCCTGGATGGGCTCCAGCCGCACGCCCGGCGGCAGCTGGTTCTTGAGCTCGGTCACGGTGCGCATCAGCCCGTCGATGACGGCGATGGTGTTTTCGTCCTGCGCCTTCTGCACCGACATCAGCAGCGTGCGCTGGCCGTTGTGCAGCGCCAGGGTCTCGATCTCCTGCGGGCCGTCCTGCACCGTGGCCAGCTGGGCCAGGCGGATGGGCGTGCTGCCCTTGCGCGCCACGATGATGCGGCCGAAGTCCTCGGGGCGCTGCATGCGCGCATCGATCTGCACGGCCAGTTCCTGGCTGCTGGAGCGCACGGCGCCCACGGGCAGGTCCTGGTTCTCGCTTTTCACCGCGGCCACCACCTGCTCGGGTGTGATGCCGTAGGCTTCAAGCGCCTCGGGGCGCAGGTAGATGTTGATCTCGCGTTTGGTGGCGCCCACCAGGTTCACGGCGCCGACGCCGCGCACGTTCTCCAGCCGCTTCTTGAGCACCTGGTCGGCCCAGCTGGTCAGCTCCACCGCGCTGGGCGCCTTGGCCGCACCGGCGTCGGGCAAGACGGCCAGCGACCAGATGGCGCGGCTGGCCGGGTCGAAGCGCAGCACCCGCGGTTCCTCGACTTCGTCACGCAGGTTGGGGCGGATGGCGGCGACCTTCTCGCGCACGTCCTCGGCTGCCTTGCGGCCGTCGATGTGCAGCTGGAATTCGATGATGACCACCGACTGGTTTTCGTAGCTGCGCGAGGTCAGGGCATTGATGCCGGCAATCGAATTGACGCCTTCCTCGATCTTCTTGGTGACCTCGCTCTCGACGATCTCGGGCGAGGCGCCCGGGTAAGTCGTGCTGACCACCACCACGGGGAAGTCCACATTGGGGAACTGGTCGACCTGCAGGCGCTGGTAGGAAAACAGGCCCAGCACCACGAAGGCCAGCATGACCATGGTGGCGAAAACCGGGTTCTGGAGACTGACGCGGGTGAACCACATGGCTCAGCGTCCTTGCACTGCCGGGGCGGCAGGAGTGGTGCGCACGGCCGTGCCCTCCTGCAGCGGGCCCACGGTGCTGGCCAGCACCAGGCTGCCTGCGGGCAATCCGCTGATGGCCACCATGTCCTGCCCGCCGGCCTGGCCGCGCGCGCCCAGCGTGACGCTGACATGGCGCACCTGCTGGTTCTCGACCACCTGGATGTAGGGCTGGGGCTTGTCGCTGCGCACGGCCTGCAGCGGCACGGCCAGGGTCTTGAGCTTCTCGGTGCCCAGCGTGCCCTGCACGAACAGGCCCTGGCGCAGGCCGGGCACGGACTTGAGTTGCAGGTAGACCAGCACGCTGCGGCTGCCGGCCTGGGTGCTGGGGTTGATGCGCGCCACCCGCGCCGGCACCGGCTGGGCATGGCCCTCGACCTGCAGCAGGGCCTGCTGGCCCACACGCACACCCGCGGTGTCGGCCGCGCTGAGCGCGGCCTCGATTTCCATGCGCGAGAGGTCGACGATCTCGACGATGCGCGCGTCCAGCGCCACGCGCTCGCCCGGCTGCGCCAGGCGCTGCGAGACGAAACCGCTCATGGGCGCCTTGAGCGTGGTGTCTGCCATGCTCTTGCGCGCCACGTCGGCGGCGGCCAGGGCCGCCGCGTGGTTGGCACGGGCGGCGTTGAGGTTGGACAGCGAGGTGTCCAGCGCGGTGGTCGAGATGAAACCCCGGTCGACCAGGGCCTTGTTGTTGTCGTACTGGCGTTGCGCGATATCGATCTGCGCCTTGGCCGCATCGGCCTGCAGCTGGGCCTGGCGCAAGCGGGCCTCGTACTCGGCCGGGTCAATGCGGGCGATGACCTGGCCGGCCTGCACGGCATCGCCTTCGCGCACGCTCAGGCCCTGCAGCTCACCGGGAACGCGGGCCTTGACGTAGGCCGTGTTGGCTGCCTTGAGCGTGCCCGAGACCGGCAGGCCACGCGTCAGTTCCTGCATCTGCAGCGGCAGCAGGTCGCTGGCGGCCAGCTCGATCACGGTCTGTGTGGCCCGCGCGGTCTGTTCGGTCAGCGCAGCCTGCTGGGCCTTGCGTGCACCCAGGGCCCGCAGCACGGCGATGGCCAGCAGGGTGACGACCAGGCCCACCAGGACCCATTTGATCTGGCGTTTCATCTTTTTCTACTTTCCTTGGGGCTTGGGGGTGCTGCCGGCTGCCGGCGCACACAGGCCGTACAGCAGGGTCTGCACCTGCAGTTCGAGGTATTTTTCGGGGTCCAGGACCGTGGAAGGACAGGCGCAGGCGCCGAAGGAGTGTTTCCAGGACATCAGGAAGATCATGGGCGCGAGCACCATGTAGATCGCGTGCTCCATGTCGACGGGGCGGAACTCGCCGCGGTCCACGCCGCGCTTGAGGATGCGCCGCACCAGCTCGTGGCCGGGCTCGATGACTTCCTGCTGGTAGAAGGCGGCCAGCTCGGGGAAGTTGCTGGCCTCGCTCATCATGAGCTTGGTGATGCCAGCCGCCGGCGTATTGCCCACGCGCTGCCACCACATCAGCATGGCGTAACGCAGCATCTCCGCGGTGCTGCCGGCGAAGGCTTCGAACTCGGCGTTCCACTCGGCGAAGCGCCCGGCGATGTTCTCGCGCACCACGGCCTTGAACAGTTCTTCCTTGCTGCTGAAGTAGAGGAACAGCGTGCCCTTGGAAACACCGGCGCGCCGCGCCACTTCCTCGGAGCGCGTCGCGGCATAGCCCTTCTCGACGAAGAGTTCCAGCGCGGCCGCCAGCAACTCGCCCGGGCGGGCTTCCTTGCGGCGTTCGCGTTTGGCCTGCACCTTGGCGCAGGTGTCGGTGAGGAGTTTGCTGATCATATTGCTAATGACTGATGGGTTATTAATGTAATCCCGCAGCCCCGGGTCCGTCAAGCTGCATCCTGCCCTTGCCATGTGAGGCAAGCCCCGGAAACGGGTAAAGCCGGAGTAAAGCCGTGGCGGTCCGGCTCTGATTAAGATGCAGTTCCCCCGTTCCCAGGAAGCCCCATGTCGCACGATCATCCCATTCTCGTCCTAGGCGGCGGCTGTTTCTGGTGCACCGAAGCGGTGTTCGACCGGGTGCGCGGCGTGATCGACGTCGAAAGCGGTTACAGCAACGGCCAGGTGGTGCAACCCAGCTACGAGCAGGTCTGCAGCGGCAACACCGGCCACAACGAGGTGGTGCGCCTGGTGTATGACCCCTCGCAGGTGAGCGTGCGCCAGCTGCTCGGCATCTTCTTTGCCACCCATGACCCGACCTCGCTGAATCGCCAGGGGAACGATGTGGGGACCCAGTACCGCAGTGCCGTGTACTACACGACACCCGAACAGGAGCAGGAGGCCCGCCTGATGATCGCCGAGCTTGAGCAGGGGGCGATCTTCAACGGGCCCATCGTCACCGAGGTGCTGCCCCTGGCCAACTACTGGCCGGCCGAGGCCTACCACCAGGACTACTACGCGCAGCACCCGAACCAGGGTTATTGCGCCCATGTGGTGGGCCCCAAGGTGGCCAAGTTCCGCAAGCAGTTCAGCGAACTGCTCAAGCCATGATTCTTGGCCGGGACCTCGCCTGCCAGTACCCGGGCGGCGCACGCCTGGCGTTCCCCGATATCGCCGTGCCGCAGGGCGGTGTGCTGCTGCTGCGCGGTCGCTCGGGCAGCGGCAAGTCCAGTTGGCTGGCGCTGGCGGCCGGCCTGATGGCGCCCAGTGCCGGCACGATCGAGGTGGCCGGCCAGTCCCTGGGCGCGCTCCCGCCGGTGCAGCGCGACGCCTGGCGCGCGCGCCACGTCGGTTTTCTGCCTCAAAAGCTGCACCTCAGTGCGGCCCTCACGGTGGCCGGCAACCTGGAACTGGTGTATTTCGCAGCCGGCCTGCCTTCGGATGCGGCCGCCATCAGCGCCGCCTTGCAGGCCTTGGGCGTGGGTGAACTTGCGACGCGGCGGCCGCAGCAGCTCTCCGGTGGGCAGGCGCAGCGCGTGGCGCTGGCGCGTGCCGTGCTGCTGCAACCCCGGGTGATCCTGGCCGACGAACCGACGGCCAGCCTGGACGATGTGGCCGCGCAGGAAGCGCTGGCCCTGCTGCAGGGCACGGCGCAGCGTTGCGGTGCCACGCTGGTGATCGCCACGCATGACGCGCGCGTGGTGGCGGCCTTGTCCCAGGCTCAGGTGCTGGACCTCGATGCGTTCCGCGAGGTGCCGGCATGAAGACCCTGGCCCTGGCCTGGCGCTACCTGTGGGCACGGCCGCTGGCCACCGTGCTCAACCTGCTGCTGCTCAGCCTGGGGCTGGCGGCCATCACCCTGGTGCTGCTCACGCGCGCGCAGCTCGACCGTGCTTTCGAGCGCGACCTGGCCGGCATCGACGTCGTGGTCGGCGCCAAGGGCAGCCCGCTGCAGCTCATCCTCTCCGGTGTCTTCCATCTGGACGTGCCGCCGGGCAACATCCCGCTGCGCGAGGTGCAGGCCCTGGCGCGCGACGCGCGTGTGGCCCAACTGATTCCGCTGAGCCTGGGCGACAGCTACCGCGGTTTTCGCATCGTCGGTACCACGCACGATTACCCCGCGCACTACGGTGCGCAAGTCGCGCAGGGCCGGCTCTGGCAACAGGCCATGGAGGTGGTGCTGGGCCACCAGGCGGCACATGTGACGGGCCTGCAAGCGGGGCAGGCGTTCGCTGGTGCGCACGGCCTGGCCGACAGCAGCGAGGCCGGCGGTCACGCAGCCCATCCTTACCAGGTGGTGGGCGTGCTGGCCCCCTGCGGCTGCGTGCTGGACCGCCTGCTGCTCACCGCGACCGAATCGGTGTGGGAGGTGCACGAGGTGGCCCATGGCAAGGACCATGACGCGGCGCATGAGGAGGAAACGCGCGAGATCACCCTGGCCCTGCTGCGTTACCGCAGCCCGCTGGCGGCGGCCACCTTCCCGCGCCATGTCAACACCACGACCAATATGCAGGCGGCCGCACCGGCGCTGGAGATCACCCGCCTGCTGCGTTTGGTGGGCGTGGGGGCCGATGTGCTGCGGGGCTTTGCCGCCGTGCTGCTGCTGACCGCGGCCTTGAGCGTTTTCATCGCGCTGTGGAGCGCCGTGCGCGAACGCCGCGAGGACTTGGCCCTGCTGCGCATGCTGGGTGCACCACCGCGGCGCCTGGCTGCCCTGCTGCTGTGCGAGGCGCTCTGGCTGGCCGGCCTGGCCACCGGGCTGGGCCTGCTGGGGGGGCACCTCTTGACAGGCCTGCTAGGCTATCTCCTGGCGGCTGAGCAATCCCTGCCCATGACGAGCTGGCTCTGGCTGGGGGCGGAACTCTGGGTACCGGCCCTGGCTCTGACCGTGGCGGCGCTGGCGGCCTTGTTGCCCGCGCTGGGCGCCTACCGCGTGGACGCGGCACAACTCCTGAATTCGAGATAAATCATGCGTTATCTACTGTTGGCACTGAGCTTGTTGGTCACAACGCTGGCCCAGGCCCAGCTGGATCCGCCGATCGCCGGCGGCATACCGAGCGGCAGCGGCGCCGGCGTGCACAGCGCGCAAAGCCCCATTCCGCCACTGAAGGAGCGCGCCGACGTGCTGCCCTGGTCCTTCCTGACCAATGTGAAGACCCGCATCGAGAAAAACCGCGTGCTGCCGGTGTTCCCGCCGGCGATCCTGGCGCTGGATGGCAAGCCGCAACGGGTGCAGGGTTTCATGATGCCGCTGGAGCCGGGCGAAAAGCAGACCCATTTCCTGCTCAGTTCGGTGCCCCTGTCCTGCTCCTTCTGCCTGCCCGGCGGGCCCGAGAGCATGATCGAGGTGAAAACGAAAACGCCCATCAAGTACGGCATGGAGCCCCTGGTGGTGCAGGGCCGCCTGGCCGTGCTGCATGACGACCAGTACGGCCTGTACTACCGCATCACCGACGCCGTGCCCGTGAAATAATCCTGCATCCATGGCCTTGCACCCCCACGCCCACCTGAAGACACCGTCGCGGCATCTGCCGGGCACGGTGTTGCTCGTGCTGGCGCTGTTGTGGGCGCAGTTGCTGGGCCTGGCGCACGGTGTGCTGCATGCCCATGCCGGGCACGCCCCGGTCGCGGCCACGCAGGCCCAGCCCGCACAGGATCTCCTGGCCCACCTGCTGGCGCCCGCCAGTGATGAGAGCGAGTGCCGCCTGTACGACCAGCTCGGTCAGGGCGGTCCGCTGCTGCAGTCGCTGGCAGCACCGGCCCTGGCCCTGCCGCTGGTGCCGGCCTGGGTCGTGCTGCAGGCCCTGCAGCCGCGCCCCTGCGTCGCCTTTGCCGCGCGCGCACCCCCGACGTCCCGCTGAACCTCCTCATCCGATCCGCCGCATTGGCCGCCAGGCCCTGCGGTGTTTTCTGCTGGATTCAACGAGACGAGCATGCAACACGAACACAAGACCCCTGAATTTTTCCGCCACGGCACGCTGGCGACGCTGACCCTGCTGGCCTGCAGTGCCTGGGCCCAGGACAACGCCACGCTGGCGCCGGTGGTGGTCACCGGCAACCCGCTGGGCACCACCGAGCTGATCGCGCCCACCGACCAGCTCTCAGGCACCGAACTGCTCTTGCGCAGCCAGCCCACCCTGGGCGAGACCCTGCAGGGCCTGCCCGGTGTGAGCAGCACCTACTTCGGCCCCAATGCCAGCCGGCCCGTGATCCGCGGCATGGACGGCGACCGCATCCGCATCCTCAACAACGGCGGGGCCAGCCAGGACCTGTCCAGTCTCAGTTATGACCACGCCGTGGCCCTGGACCCGCTGCTGATCGAGCGTGTGGAAGTGCTGCGCGGCCCCGGCGTGCTGCAGTACGGCGGCAGCGCCGTGGGCGGTGTGGTCAATGTGATCGACGGCCGCATCCACCGCGAGCCGATGTTTGATGAGAAAGGCGGCGTCGCCGGCAAGCTTGACATGGGCTACGCCACCGGCAACAAGGAGCAGGGCGGGGCTGTGGTGCTGGATGCCGGCACCCACCGTTACAGCCTGCACGTGGACGCCATGTCGCGCAAGACCGAAGACGTGGCTGTGCCCAAGGACATCGATTGCACGCAGGGTGGCGTCACCACCACCGCGCGGCGCATCTGCAACTCGGCCAGCCGCAGCTATGGCGGGGCCCTGGGCGGCACGCTGTTCTTCGACCGCGGTTACCTCGGCGCCTCCCTCTCCACCTACGACAGCGACTACGGCTCCGTCGCCGAGGACGAGGTCACCATCCGCATGCGCTCGAATCGCCTGGCGCTGGAGGGCGAGCTGCGTGATCTGGGCGGCCCCCTGCAAAGCCTCAAGGCCCAGTTCAGCCGCAACGATTACCGGCACACCGAATACGAGGCCGGCACGCCGGGCACCCTGTTCAGGACCGGGGGCAAGGACCTGCGCCTGCAGGCCCGCCACGCCCGCCTGGGCGCGCTCGACGGCGTGATCGGCCTGCAGTTCGAGGACAGCAGGTTCTCCGCCGACGGCGCCGAGGCCTACGCCCCCTACAGCCGCACGCGCAGCAGCGCGGCCTTTGTGCACGAGGAACTGGCCACGGGCTGGGGCAAGCTCAGTGCCGGCGCGCGGCTGGAGTCGGTGAACGTCGAGTCCTTCGGCATAACCGGCAACGCGGCCTTCACGCCGGGCTCGCGCAGCTTCAACCCCGCCAGCTACGCCCTGGGCGCCTTGTGGAACGTGGCGCCCGAGTGGCAACTCACGTCCAACCTCTCGCTCAACGAACGCGCGCCCAGACACTACGAGCTCTACGCCAACGGCGAGCACGTGGCGACGAATGCCGAGGAGATCGGCAACCCGAACCTGGGCAAGGAGCGTTCGGCCAACGTGGACATCGGCGCCGCCTGGAAACGCGGTGCGCACCGTGCCAAGGCGCAGCTCTTCCAGCACCACTTCAGCAACTACATCTCGCTGGAGGGCACGGACCTGGGCGCCTCCCCGCCCGAGTACACCTACACCCAGGTGCAGGCGCGTTTCACCGGCGCGGAAGCCAGCGGCAATCTGCGCCTGCTGGACGAACAGCACAAGCTGGACCTGGGCCTGCGCGCCGACACTGTGCGCGCCGAGAACAGCAGCACCGGCCAGCCCCTGCCGCGCATCGCCCCGCATCGCCTGGGCGCATCACTGTCATGGAGCCGCGCGGCCTGGGGGGCCCGCCTGGGGGTGGACAGCCATGCGGGGCAGGACCGGGTGCCTGCCGGCCAGCTCGCCACCGGGGGTTACACGCTGTGGAACGCGGCGCTGCACTGGCGTGACCGGATTGGCGGTGCACCGGTGCTTTGGTATGCGCGCCTGGACAACATCGGCAACACCCTGGCCTACTCCTCCTCGTCCATCCTGACGCAGACGGTGCCGGGGAGGGTGCCCTTGCCGGGGCGCAGCCTCAAGGCCGGGGTGCAGCTGAGCTTCTGATCCAGCCGGACCGGCAGTTCGGAGGGGTTACGATTGTGGAGTGAATCATCCTGTTTTCTCCGCCCTGGTTCCCGTCGTGCTGCTGGTGGCCCTGGGTTATGTGGCCGGTCGCCTGCGCTGGATGCGCGCTGACTCGGTCAAGGACCTGTCCAACCTCGTCTTTCTGGTCCTCACGCCGGCCCTGATGTTCCGTACCATGGGCAAGGTGGACGTGAAACAGCTCGAGCTGCTGCCGCTGGCCACCTACTTTGTGGCCGTGTTCATCCTCTTCGGTGTCAACCTGCTGTGGCAGGGGCTCAACCGGCGTGCCGCCGTGCTGGCCCTGGCCTCGACCTTCAGCAACACCGTGATGATCGGCATTGCCTTCATCGGCCTGGCCTACGGCGACGATGGGCTGGTCATCCTGCTGGCGCTCCTGTCCCTGCATGCCGTGGTGCTGCTGACAGCGGGCACCGTAATCCTGGAACTGGCGGTGGCGCGCGAGGCTGCTGTGGCTCAGCCGCGTGCCATGTGGCGCACCGTGCTCAGTGCGGTGCGCAATGCCGTCATCCATCCCGTGCCCCTGCCCATCATTGCCGGCCTGCTGTTTGCGCAGACCGGCTGGGCCATCCCCGAGGTGGTGGACCGTCCCCTGCAGTGGCTGGGCAATGCCTTCGGTCCGCTGGCCCTGCTGCTGGTGGGCGTGACGCTGGCCGGTACCACGGTGGGCCCGCATCTGCGCGGCGCGCTGGGCCTGGCGCTTGTGAAGAACCTGCTGATGCCAGCCCTGGTGGCGGGGCTGGGTCTGCTCATGGGCCTCTCGGGCCTGCCACTGGTGGTGATGGTGGTGACGGCGGCCCTACCCATGGGGGCCAACGTCTTCCTGTTCTCGCAGCGTTACGAGGTGGCCGAGGAACTGGTGACGGCCAGTGTCATCGTCTCCAACGCGGCGGCCCTGCTGACCTTGCCGCTGGTGATGTTCCTCGCCGGCAAGCTTTAAGAGGCCTGGGCTTCAGGGTGCCAGGCGCTCGCGTGTCCAGCCCGTGCCGCTCTGCGTGTAACGCAGCCGGTCGTGCAGGCGGCTGGGCCGGCCCTGCCAGAACTCCCAGCGCTCGGGCACCAGGCGGTAGCCACCCCAGTGCGGCGGGCGCGGCGGCTTGAGCAGGAACTGCGCTGCGTACTTCGCGGCATTGGCCACCAGCACGCCGCGGCCGCTGATGACCTGGCTTTGCGGGCTGGCCCAGGCGCCGATGCGTGAATCGAGCGGGCGGCTCTGGAAATATTCGTCACTCTCCTCGGCACTCACCTGTTCCACCCGGCCTTCGATGCGCACCACGCGCTCCAGCTCCACCCAGTGGAACTGCAGCGCGGCAAAGGGGTTGCCGGCCAGCTCGCGGCCCTTGCGGCTGTCATAGTTGCTGTACCAGACGATGCCGCGCGCGTCGTAGCCCTTGATCAGCACCACGCGCGTGGAGGGCCGCAGGTCGCTGGCCACGGTGGCCACCGTCATGGCGTTGGGCTCGGGAATTTCGGTCTTGATCGCTTCGTGCAGCCACTGGTCGAACTGTTGCAGCGGGTCGGCGTGCGAGGCGTCTTCGCTGAGTTCGGCGCGCTCGTAGCTTTTGCGGAGATTGGCAATCGAGGACATAGGTACAAGAGTATAGGCAGGCCCGGCATCGAGGCTCGCCAGCGGCCAGCGCTGTCGCAAATTGCAACTATCCCGCGCCGGCCTAGGGCTAACCCGCATGGTGGCGCAGATGCATGTGACTACGCTGAAACGCTGTCATTCCAACACGGCCGGCACGCTTCATGTCCGGCTTATATAGAGGAGCCTGAAGATGAGTACCACGATGAACGTCAACGGCAAGGCGGTCACCGCCCGGTCCGAGCCCGATACCCCCCTGCTGTGGGTGATCCGCGATGAACTGGGCCTGAGCGGCACCAAGTTCGGCTGCGGCGCGGCCCTGTGCGGTGCCTGCACCGTGCACGTCAACGGCCAGCCGGTGCGCTCCTGCCAGACCCCCGTCGCGTCCGTCGCCGGCAAGAAGGTGGCCACGGTGGAAAGCCTCTCGAAGAACAACAGCCATCCGCTGCAGAAGGCCTGGATCAAGCACGATGTGCCGCAGTGCGGCTATTGCCAGTCGGGCCAGCTCATGAGTGCGGCTGCCCTGCTGTCCAAGAACAAGAACCCGAGCGACGCGGACATCGACGCCGCCATGAGCGGCAACATCTGCCGCTGCGGCACCTACCCCCGCATCAAGGCTGCCATCAAGGATGCGGCTGCCACCATGCGCAAGACTGTCTGAGGAGACACACCATGACAACGAACCAGACTTCCCGTCGTGATTTCCTGAAGACCTCCTCGCTGGCCGCTGGCGGCCTGCTGATGGG
Source organism: Rhodoferax sp. BAB1 (assembly GCF_013334205.1). Taxonomy (NCBI): domain Bacteria; kingdom Pseudomonadati; phylum Pseudomonadota; class Betaproteobacteria; order Burkholderiales; family Comamonadaceae; genus Rhodoferax; species Rhodoferax sp. BAB1. The sequence goes on from NZ_CP054424.1 coordinate 505,800, forward strand.
TTTTGCCCTGCCGGGCGCCAAGGTCGAGGCCCAGGCGGCCGGCACCGTCTACACGCCCAATGCCTGGGTGCACATCGCCGACGACAACACCATCACGCTGATCTCGGCGCGTTCCGAAATGGGCCAGGGGGTCTACACCTCCATGCCCATGCTGATCGCCGAGGAGCTCAATGTCGACATCAATCAGATCAAGGTCAGCATCGCGCCGCCGGCGGCCGTCTACGTCAACGCCCTGCTGGGCGCGCAGATCACCGGCGGCTCGACCTCGGTGCGTGATGGCTGGGAGAAGCTGCGCGTGGGCGGGGCCCAGGTGCGCGAGATGCTGATCTCCGCTGCGGCCGACGAATGGAAGGTGGACCGCAGCAAGCTCAGGGCCGAGCGCGGCATGGTGCTGGGCCCTAAGGGCAAGAAGGCGAGTTATGGCTCGCTGGCCGCGACGGCCGCCAAGCTGCCGGTGCCCGAGAAGGTGGCGCTCAAGGACCCGAAGGACTTCAAGATCGTGGGCAAGCGCATCAAGCGCCTGGACACGCCGTCCAAGGTCAACGGCACGGCCGAGTTCGGCATCGACGTCAAGCTGCCGGGTTTGGTCTACGCCAGCCTGGAGCAGTGCCCGGTGATCGGCGGCAAGGTCAGGAGCTTCGATGCCTCCAAAGCCAAGGGCATGCCGGGTGTGATCGACGTGGTGCAGATCAGCGACGGCGTGGCCGTGGTGGCCGACAGCTACTGGCATGCGGTCAAGGCGCGCCAGGCCCTGAGCGTGTTGTGGGACGAGGGGACCGGGGCCGCGCTGGATCACCATGGCGTGTTGGCCAGCACACGCGCCGCAGCCGACAGCGGCAAGGTGCTGCCCATCGGCAAACCCATGGGCAATGTGGCCGAGGCCATGAAGGGTGCGGCCAGGGTGCTCAAGGCCGAGTACATCACGCCCATGCAGGCCCATGCGCCGCTGGAACCCATGAACTTCACGGCCAGCTTCGAGAACGGCAAGATCCTGCTGATCGGCCCGACCCAGTTCCAGCAGGGGGCGCACGGCGCCGTGGCCGGCGCACTGGGGCTGAAACCGGAAGACGTCACGCTCAAGACGACTTTTCTCGGCGGCGGTTTCGGCCGCCGCCTGGAGCTGGACTTCGTGATCCAGGCCGCGCAGATCTCCAAGGCCGTGGGCAAGCCCGTCAAGCTGCTGTGGACACGCGAGGACGACATGACACACGACTACTACCGTCCCCTGGGCCTGAACCAGGTGCAGGCCGGCCTGGACGCCAAGGGCATGCCGGTGGCCTTCCAGCACAAGGTCACCTCGCAGTCCATCACGCAGCGCGCCTTCGGCCTGCCCAAGGACACGCTGGACCCCTTCATGGCCGAGGCGGCGGTGGCGCCCTACACCATCGCCAATACCCAGCACGACCTGGTCATCCACGACAGCGGCATGCGTGTGGGTTACTGGCGCGCCGTGAGCCACAACATGAACGCCTTCGCCAACGAGAGCTTCATGGACGAGCTGGCCGCCTCCGCTGGCAAGGACCCCTACCAGTACCGCATGGCGCTGCTGAAAGACAAGCCGCGTTTTGCCCGCGTGCTCAAGCTGGCGGCCGAGAAGTCCGGCTGGGGCAAGCCGCTGCCCAAGGGGCGTGCGCGGGGCATCGCGCTGATGGAGGGCTACGACACCTATATGGCCCAGGTGGCCGAGGTCTCGGTCAAGAACGGGGAAGTCAAGGTGCATCGCGTCACCGTGGCCGCCGACCTGGGCCGCATGGTCAACCCGGACACGGTGGAGGCGCAGATCCAGTCCAGTATCGTGTTCGGCATGTCGGCCGCGCTGATGCAGGAGATCACCCTGGACAAGGGCCGGGTGCAGCAGACGAACTACAACAACTACCCGGTGGTGCGCATGCACGAGTCGCCGAAAATTGATATCGTGCTGGTCCCGAGCAAGGAAAAACCCGGCGGCATCGGCGAGCCGGCCACCGCCCTGGTGGTGCCGGCCATCGCGAATGCCGTGGCGGCCGCCACCGGCAAGCGCGTGCGCAAGCTGCCGCTGACATCGGAAGCAATCCGCGCGGCCTGAGGGCGGAGAAACCGAGGAGGAGCGACACGATGGAAAGTCTCGATCTGCGTGTGCTGGCCGATGCGCTGGCCTGGAAGCGCGCCGGCCGCGCCGTCTCCCTCGTCACGGTGGTGCAGACCTGGGGCAGCGCGCCGCGCCCGCCCGGGGCGCTGCTCGCTGTGCGCGAGGACGGCGTGGTCAGCGGCTCGGTCTCGGGCGGTTGTGTCGAGGACGACCTGATCGCGCGCGCCAAGGCGGCCCTGGCGGCCGGTGTGCGGGAGCCGGCGGCGGCCAAACCCGCGCTCATCGTCTACGGCGTCAACAAGGAAGAGGCGGCGCGTTTCGGCCTGCCCTGTGGTGGCACGCTGCGCCTGGTGCAGGAGCCCTTGCAGGATGCGGGCTGGGTGGAGCAGCTGCTGGCGCGCACGGCCGAACACCGGCTGGTGGCGCGCACGCTGGACCTGGCCACGGGCCAGGTGACGCTGGCCGATGCGGTGCGCGGCCAGTCCATGAGCTTCGACGACCAGCGTCTGACCACGGTTTTCGGCCCGAAGTGGCGCCTGCTGCTGATCGGTGCCGGCCAGCTCTCGCAGGCCGTAGCGCAGATGGCCGGCCTGCTCGACTTCGAGGTGCTGGTCTGCGACCCGCGCGAAGAGTACGCAGCCACGCTGGGTATCGCCGGCGTGTTGCGCGTGCCGGGCATGCCCGATGATGTGGTGCGCGAGATGCTGCCCGATGCGCACACCGCCATCGTGGCGCTCACGCACGATCCCAAGCTCGACGACATGGCGCTGCTCGAAGCGCTGAAGTCCGCCGCCTTTTATGTCGGCGCACTTGGCTCGCGCCGCAACCAGGACGCGCGCAAGCAGCGCCTGGCAGAGCACTTCGATCTCAGCGCCGAGGAGCTGGCCCGCCTGCACGGGCCAGTGGGACTGGACATCGGTGCACGCACGCCGGCCGAGATCGCGGTCTCCGTCATGGCCGAGATCGTGCAGGTCAAGAACGCGGCCAGCCGGCGCGTGGACCACGCACCGGGCTGCATCGCGGCCTGAGTCCGCTCGGTGCGCGGCTAGCTGCCCGGGCGGGCAGGGGCGTGCCCCAGCAGCTGTTCGAGGGCCCGGTCATGGATGCCGTGGGCCTTGAGGCTCACATAGGTCTGGTGGGCGTAGTCGTGCGTACTGCCATAGCGACCGATGGCTTGCGCGAAAATCTGGCGATACTGTTCCGGGCTCAGCGCCCCGGTGAAGTTGGGGCTGCGGCGTGACAGCGTGAAAGCCAGGGCCGAAACGGGGCCGTGCGGTGTTTCGCAGCGCAGCCAGCGCGGGTCGTAGACGCCGGTGGGCATCTCGCGCTCCCACAGCGTGCCCAGCACGGCCGGGGCCTGCTGCCGGTGCACCCGGAACACCACACCATGACAACTCCCGCCCGTGAGCAGGCCGAAGACCAGGCCGGGCCGCTCCGGCGTGCCGCGGTTCACCCGGCTCCACATCTTGAGCGCACGGTGCCAGCCGCGCACATGGGCCGGCCGCCGTTCCTCGAAATCGAAGTCGGGCCGCCAGATCAGGGAGGCGTAGCCGAAGATCCAGAGATCTCCGTGGCCACCCCATTGCCTCAGCGTCGCGGCCAGCATGGGGGCCGGATCACGCAGAGGCGGGGGGAGCTGGAAGGTCGGGTTCACAGGGGGGCGAAGAGGCTGGAACTGTGGTGGGTGACCCGCAGCCAGTCGTCCAGCGGCTGCGGGCGCGCGTAGAGAAAACCCTGCAAGGCGTCGCAGCCGTGGGCCGACAGGAAGTCGGCTTGCGCGCGCGTCTCCACGCCCTCGGCCACCACCTTGAGGCCCAGATGCCGGGCCATGGAGAGGACCATCTCGACGATGGCGGTATCGCCCGGATCGTGCGGCGTGTCCTCGATGAAGCTGCGGTCGATCTTGAGTTCGTGCAGCGGCAGGCGCTTGAGGTAGGCCAGGCTGGAATAACCCGTGCCGAAGTCGTCGATCGAGAAGCGGATGCCGAGCAGGGCCAGCGCGTCCATGCGCGGGATGGTGCGTTCCAGATTTTCCAGCAGCAGGCCCTCGGTGACCTCGAAGACCAGCAGGTCTGCGCGGGCGCCGCTGTGCTCGAGCACGGCCAGCACCTGTTCGACAAAATCGGCCTGATGGAACTGGCGCGGGCTGACATTGAGCGAGACCGGGATGGCATGGCCTGCGGCCAGCAACTGCCGCTGGATGTGGCAGGCCTGCTCCAGCACCCACCGGCCCAGGCGCAGGATCAGGCTGCTCTCTTCGGCGATGGGGATGAAACGCGCTGGCGGCACCGCGCCGTGCAGCGGGTGCGTCCAGCGCAGCAGAACCTCCACCCCGACCACCGTGCCGGCCGCGTCCACCTGGGACTGCAGGTGCAGGGCCAGCTGGTCCTGGGCAATGGCCTGCGCCAACTCGCTTTCCAATGCCAGCTGCTCTTCGACCTCCCTCTGCATGGCTGCCTCGAAAAAGGCGATGCGGCTGCGCCCCGCTGCCTTGGCGCGGTACATGGCGGTGTCGGCGTTGCGTAGCAGTTCCTCGGCGCTCTGTGCGGCAGGCCCCAGCACGACCACGCCGATGCTGGCGCTGGCGCTGTAGGGTTGGCCGTCCAGGATGAAGGGCTGCTCGAAGGCTTCGCGCACCTTGCCCGCCACGACCCGGGCAGCCCGCGCATCGCCATCGTGTTCCTGCGCCGAGCGGGGCGAGAGGATCACGAATTCGTCGCCACCCAGGCGCGCCACGGTATCTTCTTCGCGCATCAGGCCGCCCAGGCGCTGCGCCACGGCCAGCAGCAGGGCATCGCCGGCGGCGTGGCCACGCGCATCGTTGATGTTCTTGAAGCGGTCCAGGTCCAGGTAGAGCAGGGTGCCGCTCATCGGGCTGCGGCGGGCGGCAGCCAGGGCCTGGCCCAGGCGGTCCATCAGCATGCGCCGGTTGGGCAGGCCGGTGAGTTCGTCGAAATAGGCCAGACGGTTGAGTGCGGAGGCGGTGTGCTGCAATTCCTCGTTGACGCGCTTGAGGTCCTCCTGGCCTTGCGCCAGAGAGCGCGAGATCACCAGCTGGCGTTCGAGCGAACGTTCCAGCTGGCTGAGCAGCACGGCGCAGGAGATCGTGATGACGGTATTGATGAAGATGAAGTTGATCGTGATGACGACCCATTCGATGAAGGGGCGTGACTCGAAGCCGGGCACGTGCAGGTCGGCATTCGCCAGGTAACCCAGGCTCATCAGGGTCAGGGCATTCACCACCAGCGCCAGCAGGGCCGGGCGCAGACCCAGCAGCAGCGCAGCCATGACGGGAAAGGCCATCAGGTAGATCTGGCTGACCGGCCCGATGTGCATCAGGAACCAGACACCGAGCAGATAGATCAGGGCCAGCAGGTTCCAGGCGCGCAAGCGGTAGGACAGGCGCTTGTGCCGCCACAGGACCAGCACCCAGGCCAGGGCGGCGAGGTCGATCCAGGCGATGGCCCACAACTCGTGGCGCAGGGCCAGCCAGACGCTGGGGACGGCCGTCAGGGCCCCGAGCAGGGCCACGAACATCAGGACGGTCGAGAGGATGCGGGCACGCCAGTCGAGCAGCACCTCGGGTTCTGCCGATGGGGGATGCAGCCTGCCTAGCAGCTTCACGAACGCTCTCAAGGTGCGGGACCTCGCGGTTGGAATGACCCTCGTCCTGGCGGACAGGGTGGGTCCGCACGCCCCATCCTAGCGCGACTTGCTGCCGGCGGGCGAGCCCCGCACGGCATGTTCTGCGACTTATGACGGAAAAGTCACATCCCGCGCCCGGGGCACGGCTGCGTCGCCGGTCTCAGGCGTCGCGCTGGATCAGCTCGATCTTGTAGCCGTCGGGGTCGGTGATGAAGGCGATCAGCGTGCCCCCGCCCTTGACCGGGCCGGGTTCGCGCGTGATGTTGCCGCCCTTGGCGCGGATCTGTTCGCAGCTGGCGTAGATGTCCTCCACGCCCAGGGCGACGTGGCCGTAGGCCCCACCCATCTCGTATTGGTCGACGCCGTAGTTGTAGGTCAGTTCGAGTTCGGCCTGCTCCGGGTTGCTGGCGTAGCCCACGAAGGCAAGTGAATACTTCTGTTCGGGCCGGTCGGTGGTGCGCAGCAGCTGCATGCCCATGACGCGGGTGTAGAAGTCGATGGAGCGCTGCATGTCGCCGACGCGCAGCATGGTGTGCAGGAATCTCATGGTGGTCAGGGGGTCTGTCGAAAAGGACTTCAAGCATACCGTTTTCACGCTTGTACCGTGCGGCTGGGGAATAATTGACGACTGTCACCGCCAATGGAAACCCTTATGTCCAGCTTCACCCAGATCGTTCTCTACACCGACACCGATGGCCGTGCACGCTTTCGCGAGGAGCAGATTCCGCTGAACGAAGGCACGCCGCAGTCCATGCTGTCCGAGGTCTTTGCCAGCGGCGGCTACCAGCTGCGCATGAGCCCGGTGGGTTTTCGCAGCAGCTTCCACTGCACCGGGGCACCCCAGTGGTGTTTCATCCTGCAGGGGCAGATGGAGATCGGCCTGCAAGGGGGGGTGTCGCGCGTGTTCGGTCCCGGCCAGCACTTCCATTCGGCCGATCTGCTGCCCGAGGGCGCCACCTTCGATCCGGCCGTGCACGGCCACTGGAGCCGCCAGGTCGGCCCCGACCCGCTGATCACGCTGTTCGTGCGAGGCTGAACGTTTTTCCGCCGCTCAGACCGGTACGGTGTAGTTCAGCGCCATGCGACCACCGTCGGCGGTGACGATTTCACCCGTGACGTAGCTGGCCGCATCGCTGGCCAGCCAGGCCACCACATCGGCAATTTCGCCGGGTTCGCCCAGGCGTTTCATGGGTGTGCGGCTGAGGATCCGGGTCTTGGCCTCGGCGCTGGTCAGCACGGCCTGCGCCGCCAGTTCGGTGGCAATGGTGCCCGGTGCCACGGCGTTGACCCGGATGCCCTTGTCGGCCAGTGCCAGCGCCATCACACGCGTGAGCTGGTTGATGCCGCCCTTGCTGACGTTGTAGCTGGCAATGTTGGGGATGGCCAGCACACCGTTGACCGAGCTCATGTTGACGATGGCACCGCGCCCGGCCTGGGCCATGGCACGCGCCACGGCCTGGCCGACCAGGAAGGCGCCCTTGAGGTTGATGCGCAGCACGGCGTCGAAGTCGGCTTCGCTGATGTCCAGGAAATCGGCGGCCTTGAAGATGCCGGCGTTGTTGACCAGCACGTCGATGCGCCCGTGCGCTGACAGACAGCGTGTCACCAGGGCCTCGACCTGGCCCTTGTCGCCGACGTCGCAGTGCACGTAAAGCGCACCGAGTTCCTCGGCCAGGGCCTGGCCGCGGTCATCGGCGATGTCGGCGATGACCACCGGTGCACCCTCGCGCGCGAAGCGGCGCACGCAGGCCTCGCCTATGCCCTGGGCGCCGCCGGTGACGATGCAGACGCGGCCTTGCAGGCCGTATCGGATGGCTGTGGTGTCATGGTTCATGTGCCTATGCTAGCGCCGGCTTGCGGTCGGCCAGAAAAAACGGCCCCGCAGGGCCGTTTGGGTACCGGGTCGAGCCGCGTTCAGTGGCTGATGCGGCCGTAGTTGGTACGCAGCGGATCGACTCCGCCGCCACCGCCACCGCTACCCTGGCCACCGCCGGAACGGCCGCGTCCACCGCCTGCGCCCCCGCGACGGCGACCGCCCTGGCTCAGGGCATCGGTACCGGTGCGTAGCGGATCGGGCTGACCGCCGTTGCCACCGCCCTGACCCTGAGCACGCGGGCCGTTGTTGCTGCGGCGCTGCTCGTTGTTGCGACCCTGGCCCTGACCTTGTCCCTGGCCCTGGGCACGCTGACCCTGGGGTTTGGACTGGCCGCCACGCGGCTGGTTCTGTCCGCCGCCGCTGCGCTGGCCCTGACCCTGGCCGCCGCCCTTGCTGCGTTCGCCCTGGCCGGCCTTGTTGTCGCGCATGCGCTGCATCATCTCGGAGCGCGCAGCCTTGGCGGCTGCGGCCATGACTTCGCGGCTCGGCGGCTTGCCGGCGCCGCCCCAGATGGTCTGGCGACCCATGGCGATGGGCTCGGCACGCTCGCCCGGCTCGGGACCGAAGCCTTCGACCACCTGCACCTCGATCTTCTGCTTGGTGAAGCGCTCGATGTCGGCCATGAAGCCTTCCTCGTCCAGGCACACCAGGTTGACAGCGGCGCCGTCGGCGCCGGCGCGGCCGGTGCGGCCGATGCGGTGCACATAGTCTTCGCTGACGTTGGGGATCTCGTAGTTCACCACGTGCGGCAGATCGTCGATGTCGATGCCGCGCGCGGCGATGTCGGTGGCCACCAGGGCGCGGACGTCGCCGCTCTTGAAGCCGGCCAACGCCTGGGTGCGGGCACCCTGGCTCTTGTTGCCGTGCAGGGCCATGGCGGTGATGCCGTTCTTCTCCAGGTACTCGGCCACGTTGTTGGCGCCGAACTTGGTGCGCACGAAGACCAGCACCTGGCTCCAGTCGTGTTCCTTGATGATGTGCGCCAGCAGGGCCTTCTTCTTGCCACGGCCCACCGGGTGGATGACCTGGGTGATGCGCTGCACCGTGGTGTTGCGCGGCGTGACCTGCACGCTCTGAGGGTTCTTGAGCAGGCCGTTGGCCAGCTCACGGATCTCGTCGCTGAAGGTGGCGGAGAACAGCAGGCTCTGCTTTTCCTTGGGCACCAGGGCCAGCACCTTCTTGACGTCGTGGATGAAGCCCATGTCCAGCATGCGGTCGGCTTCGTCCAGCACCAGGGTCTGCACCGTGGACAGGTCCAGGAAACCCTGCTGCTGCAGGTCTAGCAGGCGGCCCGGGGTGGCGACCAGGATGTCCACGCCCTTTTTCAGGCGGCTGATCTGCGGGTTCATGCCGACACCGCCGAAGACCACGGTGGAGCTCAGCTGCAGGTACTTGCCGTAGGTCTGCACCGATTCCTCGACCTGGGCGGCCAGCTCGCGCGTGGGGGTGAGCACCAGGGCACGGATGCCGGTGCCGCCCCATTTGTTCTGGGCGCTGCGGCTCATGGTGAGGCGGTGCAGCAGGGGCAGGGTGAAGGCGGCGGTCTTGCCGGTACCGGTCTGGGCGCCGCCCAGCAGGTCGTGGCCCTCGAGCACCAGCGGAATCGCCTGGGCCTGGATGGCCGTGGGGGTCTCGTAGCCCTGCTCGCGCACGGCCTTCAGGATGGCCGGAGCCAGTTTCAGATCTTCAAAGTTCATGTAGATGGCGCCCATCCGGGCGCTGGGATATCGGCCAGTACAGGTACCTGGGGCACCTGGCCAGTCAAAGGCAGATAGGGTTCAAGGGTGGGACCATCGATCCGCGGAACGCGGTGACTAAGCCCCCAGCAGTGTGCTGATGTTGCGCGCAACTGAACGGCAACGGACATCATTGTCGCATGCTTCGGCTGATGGCGCTTGCCAAGCGGCCTTATTTGACGGAAATTGTTCCTTCTCGCCATTTTTGTCATACCCGTAACAAAATGTTGTCAGGGCGTGGGCGCTGTCATGTACTCGGTGGAAAATGTAACAAGTACCGGGCCCGAGCCCGGGCAATGAACAAAGAATCCATGAAAAAGTTTCGCATGCGGCGCCTGGGTGTGTCGGATGATCCGACCGCCGAGAAGCCTTCCCTGCACGACTGCATCGAGGCGGTGCTGGAGCAGTCCGGCTCGCTGATCGATGATGTGATCAAGGGCCTGGACATCGCCATGCAGCAGGTGAGCGGCAAGGTCTCCAAGGTCAACCAGCGCGGTCTGAGCCAGCCCATCGTCGAGGACTTGCGCCGCCAGGCTGAGGCCGTGCGCGCCACTTTCGGCGTGCAGTTGCGCCTGGCGATCTACCGCAGCGGCAGCCATGCCAGCGACCCGGAGGCGCTGGTGCGCTTCGAGGACATCCAGTTGCTCGACGAGGGCCAGCTCGACGCCAACATCGAGTTCGCCATGGCGCAGCAGGAGATCCAGATGGCGGTGGACGAGGTGATGCCGCCGCTCAATGCGCTGATCAGCAGCCTGATGGGCTGGATGTCGGTGCAGGCCCACCTCAACCCCCTGCGCCCCGAGACCTTTGCCCGTGCCCTGCGCGAAACCCTGCTGCAACACGTGCCCAGCGAGCAGGCGCGCACCGCACTGATCACCCCGGCCGCCGGCATCATGGGCCACAGCCTGCGTACGCTCTACAAGGAGCTGGGCGACTGGCTGCGTTCGCAGGGGATCGAGCCGGTGGTGCCGCTGCTGACCTCCGCCGCGCCGGCGCCGGGCGGCACGCCGGTCGAGCACCCGGTCACCCGCACCATGCTCACGCTGGACAAGCTGCGCCGCCTGTTGACGGCAGAGATCGATCTCAGCGGTGGGGCCAACCGGAGAACGGATTTCCTGCACACGGTGCCGGCCTCCATGGTGGCGCTGGAAGACCTGCGCATGGTTGAACCCATGATCAAGCGCCTGAGCGAACGCGCCCTCACGGAGGCCAAGGCCACGGCCAAGGGGGCCGGCAAGAACATGAATCGTGAGCTGGGCCAGCAATTGGGCGAGGAGGTGGTGCGTCTCATGCTGGAGAACCTGGGCAAGGACCAGCGCCTGTTGCCACCGGTGCGGGCCCAGGTCAAGGAGCTGGAGCCTCTGCTGTTGCGCCTGGCCCAGGCCGATCCGCGTTTCTTCAGTGAGCGCAAGCACCCGGCGCGCCAGTTCCTGGACCGCATCACGCACCAGAGCCTGGGTTACAAGACCGAGAACGACGAGCGTTTCCAGCGCTTTCTCAAGATGGTGTCATCGTCGGTGCTCGAGCTGCTGGGCAGCGACGGTCAGCCCGAGTCCTTTGCCCGGGCGCTGACCATGCTGGACGCCCAGTGGTCGCGTGTGGACCTGGAACTGCGCGCGAAGCAGGAAGACGCCGCACGCGCGCTGATGCATGCCGAGCAGCGCAACATGCTGGCGCAGCGGCTGGTGGCGGATTTCCAGGAGCGCCTGCGCGAGAAGAAGGTCCCGGATTTCGTGGTGGCCTTCCTGTGCGGCCCCTGGGCCCAGGTGGTGGCCGAATCGCAGCTGCGCAACGCCGACGGCACGACCGACGCCCAGGGTTACCTGGACCTGGTGGATGACCTGATCTGGAGCGTGCAGGTCAAGCTGGCGCGGCGCAACCGGGACCGCCTGGTGCAGCTGGTGCCCAATCTGCTGGTCAAGCTGCGCCATGGCTTGCTGCTCATCGAATACCCGCCGGAGCGCATCCCGCGTTTCCTGGACCAGCTGATCGCCCTGCACGAGAAGGCCTTCGAGGCGCCCAAGATCAAGGCGCCCGCGCCGACCAAGGCGACCAGGCCGACCCAGGCGCCAGCCGACCTGGGAGACCCCATGGACGGCCTGGAGGTGACCGAGCTCGAGGGCATGCCCGACGAACTGCCCGAGGAGTTTTCGCAGGATTCGGGCGAGGAGAGCACCGGCTTCGGCGTCATCGAGGCGGCCGACGCCGACCAGATCTGGATGGCCGGCCACGAGGCCGACGAGGCCGGTTACCTGCCCGAGGGGGATGTCATGCCGGCCACGGCGCCCGGTGGCGCGTCCGTGTCCAGCGCCTGGAACGCGGCCGATCTGGCCATCGGCTGCTGGGTCGAGCTGCAGCTCAAGGGCGAGTGGGTTCGCGCCCAGCTGACCTGGGCCAGCCCGCACCGCACGCTCTTCATGTTCATCTCGGGCAAGGGGCTGGCGCACTCCATGTCGCGCCGCACCATGGAGCAGCTGCGCACGCGCGGCATCATGCGCATCGTGTCCGAGCGCCACATGGTGGACAACGCGCTGGACGCCGTGGCCCAGGCGGCCCTGCTGAACGCCCGCAACCCGCCCAAATCCTGAACGGAGCGGCCCGGGGCCTGTCGGGCGGGGATAATGCGGGTTTTACCCCCGCAGAATTCACCGCTCATGGCCCAATACGTCTTTTCCATGAACCGCCTCGGCAAGATCATTCCGCCGAAGCGTTACATCCTCAAGGACATCTCCCTGTCCTTCTTCCCCGGCGCCAAGATCGGCGTGCTGGGCCTCAACGGCTCGGGCAAGTCCACCCTGCTCAAGATCATGGCCGGCGTGGACAAGGAGTTCGAGGGCGAGGCCATCCCCATGGCCGGCCTGAAGATCGGCTACCTGCCGCAGGAGCCGCAGCTCGACCCCAATGAAACCGTGCGCCAGGCCGTCGAAGGCGGCATGGGTGAATCCAAGGCCGCCCAGGCCCGGCTGGAAGAGGTGTACGCGGCCTACGCGGACGAGAACGCCGACTTCGATGCCCTGGCCGCCGAGCAGGCCAAGCTCGAAGCCATCATCGCCACCGCCGGCGACGGCGGCGAGCACCAGCTGGAGATCGCCGCCGACGCGCTGCGCCTGCCGCCCTGGGACGCCGTGATCGGCAAGCTCTCCGGCGGCGAGAAGCGCCGGGTGGCCCTGTGCCGCCTGCTGCTGTCCAAACCCGACATGCTGTTGCTGGACGAGCCGACCAACCACCTGGACGCCGAATCGGTGGACTGGCTGGAGCAGTTCCTGCAGCGTTATTCCGGCACCGTGGTGGCCATCACCCACGACCGCTACTTCCTGGACAACGCAGCCGAATGGATCCTGGAAATGGACCGGGGCTCGGGCATTCCCTACAAGGGCAACTACAGCGAGTGGCTGCAGCAGAAGCAGGCCCGCCTGGAGCAGGAGCAGAAGGGCGAAGAGTCCCGCGCCAAGGCCCTGAAGAAGGAGCTGGAGTGGGCACGCCAGAACCCCAAGGCACGCCAGGCCAAGAGCAAGGCCCGCCTGGCCCGCTTCGAGGAACTGAGCGATTTCGAATACCAGAAGCGCAACGAGACGCAGGAAATCTTCATCCCCGTGGCGGATCGCCTGGGCAATGAAGTCATCGAGTTCAAGAACGTCAGCAAGTCCTTTGGCGACCGCCTGCTGATCGACAACCTGAGCTTCAAGGTGCCCGCGGGCGCCATCGTCGGCATCATCGGCCCCAACGGCGCCGGCAAGTCGACTCTGTTCAAGCTGATCGCCGGTAAGGAAAAGCCGGACAGCGGCGAGGTCAAGATCGGCCAGACCGTGAAGATGGCCTTCGTCGACCAGACGCGTGACGACCTGTCCAACGAGAAGACCGTCTGGGAAGACGTGTCCGGCGGACTGGACATCCTGACCGTGGGCAAGTTCCAGATGGCCAGCCGCGCCTACTGCGGCCGTTTCAACTTCAACGGCGGCGACCAGCAGAAACGCGTGGGCACGCTGTCGGGCGGCGAGCGCGGACGCCTGCACCTGGCCAAGACCCTGATCGCCGGCGGTAACACCCTGCTGCTGGACGAGCCCTCCAACGATCTGGACGTGGAAACCCTGCGTGCGCTGGAAGACGCGCTGCTGGAGTTCGCCGGCTCTGTCATGGTCATCAGCCACGACCGCTGGTTCCTGGACCGCATCTGTACCCACATCCTGGCCGCCGAAGGCGACAGCCAGTGGACCTTCTTCGACGGCAACTACCAGGAGTACGAGGCCGACAAGAAGAAGCGCCTGGGTGAAGAGGGCGCCAAGCCGCACCGGGTGCGCTTCAAGGCGCTCAAATAAGCTAGCCGCCTCCATCGTCCCTCCAGCAGGAACAGACCATGAGCCCACGTCCACCAGCGGTTGCCCGCAGTACCCAGCTCGATGGCCTGATCTGGGAGGCTTCGCGCCGCGGGCTGGACGTCATGGACAGCCTGCTGCGTCAGACGCGAGAGACCTTGCAGCGTCAGATCGACCAGACACGTGACCTGCTGGCACGTGATGCGCGCGCCCGGGTGGTCTCCGCCCTGGCGCAGTCTGCGCCGGAAATGCGTGCGCGCTTCCCCGAGGCCCTGCAGCGCTCCTTCGAGCGCGAACTGGGGGACGGCCCGGTGACGACCACCCTGGACGCCGGACCGTCCAGCATCAAGTTTGAGCAACTCGAACTGATGGACGAGCAGGAAGTGCAGACGCGCATCAGCGCCGTGCGCGGCCTGCAGCAGGCGCTGATGGATGCCGAGAACGAACTGACCGAACTCAACACCCTGGTCAGCGCCATCCTGGGCTTCGACCAGGTGCGTCCGGAGCGCAATCCCTTCCGGCCCGAGGTCTACGTTGAAGCCCTGCAGGGCCTGATCAGCGAGATGCAGGGCGACAGCGCGGTGCAGACCCAGTGCCGCCAGGTCATGGTGCCCCTGCTGGGCAAGAGCCTGCGTCCGGTCTACCAGGAATTGCTGGCCTATCTGAAGGTGCAGAAAGTCCAGCCGGTGGGTTATGTCATCCAGCGCACGGCGTCCTCCGGCGCGGCGGGCGCCAGGCCTGTGCCGAACCAGGTGTCGCCGGCCCGGGAGACCATGGCGGGCCGGCCGGCACCGGGGCCGTCGCTGGGGCAGCCGCAGGGTCTGCAGGGTGGTCTTGCACAACAGGCGGTTGCCGGCCAGTTGACCGTGCAGCAACTGCATGGGCTCGTCTCGGGCGCCACGCCGGACGCCGACCAGCTGGTGCAGGAAGTGGTCCAGCTCATCCTGGCCGGCATCACCGGCGACGAGCGCATCCTGCCGCCGGTGCGTGAGCTCATCGCCGGGCTCAAGCCGGCCCTGCTGCAACTGGCCCGCAACGACCTGCACTTCTTCAGCGACAAGCAGCACCCGGCGCGCCTGCTGCTGGAGGAGCTGGCGCAACACAGCTTCGCTTACGAAAGCGTCGCGGCTGAAGGTTTCGACGAATTCCTGGCCGACATGCGCGAGACGCTGGTGCGCCTGGACCCGGCCGCCGGTGCGTCCGAGACCTTCGAGCGCGTGCTGGTGCGCCTGCGCCATATCTGGTCGCAGGCCGAGCAACGCCGCCAGGTGCAGCAGCAGGCCGCCGTGCAGGCCCTGCAGCAGGCCGAAAAGCGCAACCAGCTGGCCAACCAGATTGCGCAGCACATCCGCAAGCAGCCCGGTACCGTGCTGGTGCCCGACCTGGTGGTGGATTTCGCCTGCGGCCCCTGGGCCCAGGTCATGGCGCAGGCCCAGATCGAGGGCAAGGTCGACCAGCCCGGCGAGCCCGACCACGTGGCCCTGCTCGAAGACCTGTTCTGGAGCGTGCGCCCCGACCAGACCCGACAGCAACCCGCACAACTTGCCAAACTCATCCCGCAGCTGGTGCAGGGACTGCGTCGGGGCCTGGAGCGCATCCATTACCCGTCCGAGCAGTTGCAGCATTTCCTCGACCAGTTGTTCGCCCTGCACCAGGGCGGGCTCGATGGTGTGTCCGCTGCACGCAGCCAGAAACTGGTACCCCAGCAGCCGGTGGCCCGGACCTGGCTGGCGCCCGAGGAAGCACGGGATTCCGGCTTCATGGACGACCTGGGGGGCAGTGAAACACCCGACTTTGCGTCCACGGTGCCGGCAGACTTCCCCGGCGAATTCCCGGCGACCGAGCCCATGGGGCTGGTGGAGCGGGAGATCGATACCGGGCAGGCACCGCTGGAGAGCGCGGCAGCGTCGCCACTGCTCTCGCTCGACCATTTGCAGCAGGGCGGCTGGATCGAGTTGCTGGTGGGCGGGCACTGGACGCGCCTGCAACTGGCCTGGGTCAACGAGTCGGCCACGCTGTGCCTGTTCTCCAGTGCCAGCGGCTCCAACCACTCGATGACACGGCGCATGTTCGACCGCCTGGTGGCGCAGGCGCAGTTGCGCCTGGTGGCACAGGGGCCGGTGGTCGAGCGCGCCTTTGATGCTGTGGCCGAGCTGGCCATGCGCAACAGCGTCTACATGGACATTCAGGCCGACCCACCACCGGCCTGAGGTCCCGCCTCAGCCGCGTTGCAGGCGGCTGCGCACCATCTCGATGTAGTTGCGCAGGGCGTAGAGCTCGTCGGTATACGACAGCGGTACCTTCACCCGGGTTGCGCGCACTTCCAGCTGGTTCAGCGCCTGCAGCAGTTCCTCGCGTGTGCCGTTGCCGGACTGCATGCGTTCCTCGATCTGGCGCAGCTGTCCGTACCAGCGGAACACACGCGAGCGGATGCGGAACTCGTAGAGTGGCGGCACGATGCGGCTCAGCGGCAGCAGGATGGCGATGATGATGCCCAGCGCCAGCCACATGCGTTCCAGCAGATTGGCCAGCGTGAAGGACAGGTAGCGCTGCAGCAGCGGCACGCCGTTCTTGAGCGCGCGCTCGGCTTCCTGGGCCAGCGGGAACTCGGTCTGCCCGGCGTTCGGGAATTCACGTGCACGGTTGAACCAGCCGGCCGGTCCGTGCAGCTTGAGCGCGGCCTGCGAGAAGAGCTGCAACAGCGCCGGGTGCACGTCGGGTGTGGCCAGCAGCGTGGTGGTGGTGGCGATCAGTCGTACATCCTGCGCCGGGATGTCCCGCGCCAGGTCCACCACACCGCGCGGCAGCGTGACCGGTGTGAGAAAGGCGAAGCGGCGTGCATAGGCCTCACTCTGGCTGAAATCCATCAGGCGCACGTCCGGCGTCTGCAGCAGCATCTGCACCATCAGCGATTCCGGCGCGGAGGCCAGCACCAGCGCGTCGATCTCGCCAGCCAGCAGCGCCATCACTGCCGGGGTCTGGTCCAGGCGCGAGAGCTGCATGCTATTGGGGGCGATGCGGTTGGCCTCGAACAGCCGTTCCATCAGGCGCGGCACGCCGCTGCCCTCGGCGCCCACGTTCAGGCGCAGGCCCTTGAGTTCACCCAGCGCGGCTAGCGTGCCCTGGCGCTTCACCTTGCGCGCGGCGTCGGCGCGGTAGAACAGCCAGACCGGCTCCACAAAGAGGCTGCCCAGCGATTCGAGCTCGTCGTCTTCCGTCGGCGTGGCCGTGCCGCCCTGCACGAAGCCGATGTCCACTTCGCCCGCACGCAGCAGGGCCAGGTTGTCCGCTGCGCCCTGGCTGGGCCGCAGCGTCACCTGGATGCCGTAGCCCGCCAGGGACTGGGCATAACGCTTGCCCAGTTCGTCATAGGCACTTTGGGCCGGCCCGGTGGCCAGCGTGATGCGCTTTGGCGGCATCGGGTCCAGCCACCAGTAGGCCAGCGTCAGCAGCAGCAGGGCCAGCAGCACAAAGGGCGCGGCCGAGGCCCAGAGGTCGCGCAGCGAGAGCAGGGTGTGGCGCAGGACAGCCGGCATGCGTATGTATGCTTCAGCTCGATGCAAGTTCGGCCGCGCTGGGCCAGTGCTGCTCGCCAACCGTCAGGCCCTGCGCCGCCTGCACTGCATTGACCACGGCGCGTGCGGTGGCCTCGGCTGCCAGCGTGGCCAGCAGCAGCATGTCTGCCTCCTTGCCGCTGGTCCCGGTGCCCAGCGCGAACAGCGTGTCGCCGTCGAGCATCGTGTGCACGGGGTTGATGCTGCGGGCCAGCCCGTCGTGAGCCACCTGGGCCAGGCGCTGGGCCTGGGCCTTGGTCAATACCGCGTCGGTGGCGATCACGCCGATGGTGGTGTTGTTGCCGGCCAGCAGGTGCTGCGGCATGTGGCCGGCCAGCAGGGCATCGCGTGTGTTCTGCAGCGTCTTGCCGTCGCGTGTGCGGGCACCGGCGATCACGCGGCCTGTCGCCGGTTCCAGCACGTCGCCCACGGCATTGCAGACCACCAGCGCACCCACGGTGACACCGCCGGCGCTGACCGAGGCCGTGCCCACGCCGCCCTTCATCGCGCGAGCCATGCCCAGCAGCTTGCCCACCAGCGCACCGCTGCCCGCACCCACATTGCCCTGGGCTGGCGCGCTGCGGCTTGCAGCCCCGCAGGCGTGGTAGCCGGACTGCGCATCAGGGCGGATACGGCCGTCGCCCACGCCCAGGTCGAAGACCACGGCCGCCGGCACGATGGGCACCAGGCCGTGGCCGGTGTCCAGGCCGATGTCGTTTTCTTCCAGCCAGCGCATCACGCCGCCGGCTGCGTCCAGGCCCCAGGCGCTGCCGCCCGCCAGCAGCACGGCGTGCACATGGGGCACCAGGTTGCCGGGGTGCAGCAGATCGGTTTCGCGTGTGCCGGGCGCGGCACCGCGCACGTCCACGCCGCCCACGGCGCCATGGCGTGCCAGCACCACGCTGCAGCCGGTGGGCCGGCGCGTGTCGCTGTGGTGTCCGACCTCGATGCCGGCCACGTCGGTGATGGCGCCCGGGTAGGGCAGGTGCGTGGGATTCATGCGCCGATTATGCGCAGCACAGGCGCGTGGGCCTAATCGATGACCTGGATGCGCACCGGCACCACGCCGGCATTCAGGCTGGCGATGGACTTGAAGGCCGAACTGGAGAGGTCGATCACGCGCCCCTTCACAAAAGGCCCACGGTCGTTCACGCGCACCTGCACGCTTTTGCCGGTCTGCGTGTTGGTGACCTTGAGCCGCGTGCCGAAAGGCAGGGTGCGGTGTGCCGCCGTCAGCTTGGCCTGGTCGAAACGCTCGCCGTTGGCCGTCTTGCGGCCGTGGAACTCATTACCGTAATAAGAGGCCTGGCCCGATTCGCTGTGGCCGCTGGCCACGCTGCCGCCGGATTTGGGGGTGCTGCTGCAGCCCGCGAGGACCAGCAGGGCCAGCGCGCACAGCCCCCCGGCCAGCCAGCGGGCCGGATGGTCACGGAGTTCCTGGTGCAGGGTGGTAGCGGTCATGCGCTCCACTATAGCGACTGGCCTGGCCCGGAGGATGCGCGCGGGGCCTGCTTGTTGCAAGCGTGCTGCAGTGGGTCGATGGAAGGTCGTCCGCCCCGACGGGTGGTGGCGATGCTGGAAGGGCTGACAGAAGTGGTGAATGTCAGTAAACTGTACAAATATACAGTTATCAATGTGATGCTGCGGCATCAGAACAGGCCGGTGCCATGAGCGAATTCAAGATCCCCCTGCAGGCCCTCAAGGGCCGGGGCGCCGCCACGCGTAATGCCCACCGTTTCGAGCAGGATCTGCGCGCGGCCTTCGACGACGGCTGGTCAACCTGGGACGAGGCCTTGTCGGAGGCGGCGTCGAAGCCGCGTACCGAGCTTCGCTGGGAGGACGCGCGCAGCGCACTGGTCAGCAACGATTCGCCGGACATCGCCTTCGACCAGTCCATCAACCCCTACCGCGGTTGCGAGCACGGCTGCAGTTACTGCTATGCCCGGCCCACGCACAGCTACCTGGGCCTGTCACCGGGGCTGGATTTCGAGCGGGTGATCATCGCCAAGCGCGGGCTTGCGGCATTGCTGCGGCGCGAACTCTCGGCACGGTCCTACCAGCCCAGCATGATCGTCATCGGCTCGGTCACCGACTGCTACCAGCCGGTGGAGCGCGAGCTGGGTATCACGCGTTCCTTGATCGAGGTGCTGCGTGACGCGCGCCATCCCTTCTCGCTGGTCACCAAATCCAGTGGCGTGGAGCGCGACCTGGACCTGATCGCCCCCATGGCGCAAGACCGTCTGGCCGCGGTCTACGTCACCATCACCACGCTGGACGGCGAGCTTGCGCGCCGGCTGGAGCCGCGCGCCGCCTCGCCGCAGCGCCGCCTGCGCACCATCCGCGCCCTGGCCGAAGCGGGCGTGCCGGTCGGCGTGAGCGTGGCGCCGCAGATCCCCTTCATCAACGACGACATGGAGCAGGTGCTGGCAGCGGCGGCCGAGGCGGGTGCAACGAATGCGTTCTACACCGTGCTGCGCCTGCCCTGGGAGTTGAACGAGGTGTTCCAGCAGTGGTTGCAGCTGCACTACCCGCAGCGGGCCGCGCGTGTGATGGCGCGCATCCGCGACATGCGCGGCGGCCAGGACTACGACAGCGACTACGCCACACGCATGAAGGGCAGCGGCCTGTGGGCCGAGCTGATCCGTCAGCGTTTCCACAAGGCCTGTATGCGCCACGGCCTGAACCGCGAACGCATCGTGCTGGACCTCTCGCAGTTCCGGCCCGGCCTGGCCGCGGGCCAGGCTTGCCTGTTCTAGGGCCGGACGGGCTCGATCGTGAGCACTGTGTAGGCGCCCCGGATCTGCTCGGCCGTGAAGCGCACCTGGTCACCAGCCTTGACCTGGTCCAGCAGCGCGGCATCCTGCACCTGGAACACCATGGTCATGCCGTCCATGTCCAGGTTCTCGATGCGCTCGTGCCGTAGCGTGATCTTCTTCGCCGACTTGTCGACCTTGCGCACCTCGGCGCGGGTCGGCGTGGGCGCCTTGGCCTGGGCGACCAGCACGCCGGGCTCATGGCCACCGTGGCCCTGGGCCAGCGCCGGGCCGGCCAGGGCCAGCAGGAAGCAGAGGAGGGTGGTGTTTGTCTTCATGGTGTTTTGCGTCCGGGGTGGAAGAGCTGTCATCGATAGGTCTGGAAGACGGTGGCCGTGCCGCCGCGCTGCACCAGCAGCACGTCGTAGGGATCTTTCAGGCCATCGTATTCCGGGCCGTCCATGCCGGGTGAGCCCACGGGCATGCCGGGCACGGCCAGGCCCAGGGCGCGGGGTTTGTCTTTGAGCAGGCGATGGATCTCGCGCGCCGGCACATGGCCTTCGATCACGTAGCCGTTCACCAGCGCGGTGTGGCAGGAACCAAATTTGTCTTCCAGGCCGATGCGGCGGCGGTAGTCGTTCTTGACGGCGTTGCTGACATCGTGTGCCTTGACCTCGAAGCCCTGGGCCTGCAGGTGCTTGATCCAGTCCTTGCAGCAGCCGCAGGTAGGGGTCTTCCAGACTTCGATCAGGGGGCGGGTCGGTGTGGCTGCGGCCAGGCCGGCCAGCGTGCCAGCGGCCAGGGCAATGTAGGTCTGCAAAAGTTTGCGTCGGTTCATGGTTCTCTCCTCTATTTGGCGCGGACGGTGATGGTGCCCTTCATGCCGGCCTGGAAGTGGCCGGCAATCAGGCAGGCGAATTCGAATTCTCCGGCGCGGTTGAAGGTCCAGATGATCTCGCCGGTCTTGCCGGGGTCGACGTGGGTCATGTAGGGCTCATCGTGCTCCATGTTCGGGTGCTTGAGCATCTGTTCGGCATGGGCGGCGAGCTCCCTGGGCGTGCCGATGACCAGCTCGTGCAGCAGCTTGCCCGTGTTGCGCACGCGCAGGCGCACGGTCTCGCCCTGCTTGACCTCGATGCGATCGGGGGTGAAGCGCATGTTGTCCGTCATGGTCAGCGTGATGGTGCGCTGGACGCTCCTGGCCGTACCGGCGATGCCCCAGTCCTTCTGTTCCATGACCACGGCGCTGGTATGGGACTTCGGACCATGGGCCTGGGCGGAGCCGGCGGCCAGCAGGGCCGCGCTGATGATGAATGCAAGTGTCTTCATGGTGTCCTCAGTGATGTGCGTCATGTGCTTTGGGTTTGATGGCCTTGACCTCCACGGCCGGCGCGCCGCTGTCGGGCGCTGCGGCACGCGGGGTGGCCGGGGTAGCGCCGTTCCATTCATAGGCCTGGGTGCCGGGGGCTTGCTGGTACCAGCCCGGATCGCTGTAGTCGCCCGCCTTCTGGCCCTTGCGCACCTTGAGCGTGGTGAACATGCCGCCCATCTCGATCGGGCCGTAGGGGCCGGTGCCGGTCATCATGGGCAGGGTGTTGTCGGGCAGGGGCATCTCCATCTCGCCCATGTCGGCCATGCCGCGTTCGCCCATCACCATGTAGTCGGGCACCAGCTTCTGGATCTTCTGCACCAGGCCGCGGTGGTCGACGCCGATCATGGTGGGCACGCTGTGGCCCATGGGGTTCATGGTGTGGTGGCTCTTGTGGCAGTGGAAGGCCCAGTCGCCTTCCTCGTCGGCCAGGAACTCTATCTGCCGCATCTGGCCCACGGCCACATCGGTGGTCACCTCGGGCACGCGCACGCCCATGGGCCAGGGCCCGCCGTCGCTGCCGCTGACCACGAACTCGTGGCCGTGCAGGTGGATGGGGTGGTTGGTCATGGTCAGGTTGCCCACGCGGATGCGCACCTTGTCGCCCAGCCGCACGTTCAGGCTGTCGATGCCGGGGAAGGCACGGCTGTTCCAGGTCCAGAGGTTGAAGTCCAGCATGGTGTTGATCTTCGGCGTCGCACTGCCGGGTTCGATGTCGAAGGCGTTGAGCAGGAAGCAGAAGTCGCGCTGCACTTCGCCGATCAGCGGGTTCTTCGCCTTCGGGTGCGTGACCCAGAAACCCATCATGCCCATGGCCATCTGCGTCATCTCGTCGGCATGCGGGTGGTACATGAAGGTGCCGGGCCGCCGGGCCACGAATTCGTAGGCAAAGGTCTTGCCCACCGGGATCTGTGGCTGGTTCAATCCGCCCACGCCGTCCATGCCATTGGGCAGGCGCTGGCCGTGCCAGTGGATGGTGGTGTGCTCGGGCAGCTTGTTGGTGACGAAGATGCGCACGCGGTCGCCTTCCACCACTTCGATGGTCGGTCCCGGGCTCTGGCCGTTGTAGCCCCACAGGTGCGCCTTCATGCCGGGTGCGATCTCGCGCACCACGGGCTCGGCCACCAGATGGAATTCCTTGACTCCGCTGTTCATGCGCCAGGGCAGGGTCCAGCCGTTGAGCGTGACCACCGGGTTGTAGGGTCGGCCGTTCTCGGGGTGAAGCGGTGGTGCGGTGACAGCGCTGTCCATCAGCACCGGCTCGGGCAGGGCGGCCAGCGCCACCTTGCTGACGGAGGCCGCGGCCACCGCGGTGAGGCCGGCGCCGGCGAAGAAATTGCGTCGGTTCATGTTCAGTGTCCTTGTGCGGCCGGAGCGGCGCTGGTGCTGGCGCCACGCAGTTGCGTGAGCGCGCCGGGAGAGGTGGTGGTCAGGGTGAGTTGGAGGTCGGCGTCGGCCAGCCAGAAGTCGCGCTGCGCCTCCAGCGCCTGGTTCACCGCCAGGCTCTGCGCGCGGATCTCGCCCAGCAGGTCCCAGACGCTGGAGAGCATGCCGTTGTAGCGCAGCAGCATCTCATCGCCGATGAAGCGGCGCAGCGGCACCACCTCCTCGCGATAGTGGCGCGCCAGGTCATACGCGGTGCGCCAGCCGAGGTAGGCCTCGCGTGCTTCGCTGCGGGCCTGTACGGCCACGTTGCGCACGCGCACGGCCGATTGCAGGTAGAGGGTCTCGGCGCGGGCGTTGCGCGCGCTGCCCCAGTCGAAGATGGGCAGCGCCAGTTCCACCTCCCAGCCGCGCTTGACTTCCTGCGCGCCGGTCCCATCCACGGTGCTGGCGCGTTTGTAGCTCAGCGTCAGACCGTCGAGATACCCCACCGTTTTCACCAGACCCAGGGAGTCGGCGACATAAGCCGTTTCCGCGACGGCCGAGCGCACATCCAGGCGTTCACGCAGGGCACGGGCTTCCAGGTCGTCCTGTGCGATCGGCTGGGGCGGCAGATCGGGCAGACGTTCGGCCAGCGTGAATTGCGTCTGCGTGCCGGCCAGCCCCAGCAGGCGCGTGAGTTTCTCGCGTTCGCTCCAGGCGCGCTGCTGTGCGCGTGCCAGCTGCGCGGCGGCATCGGCCACCAGCAGCTGTTCGCGCGCCTGCTGCAGTTTGCTGAAGTTGCCCACGCGGGTCATGCGACGCGCGAGTTCGGCGCCGGCCTCTGCGGCCTCCTGCACGTCGCGCAGGTAACGCACGCTCTGCTCGGCCGCCACGGCGCTGATCCAGGCCTTGCGCACCTCGGTGGCCAGGCGCGCGATGTCCTGCGCCGCCTGCAGCTTGGCCAGCTCGTGCTGGCGGCTCTGCCACTGGCTTTTCCAGGGCAGGAAAAGCAGGCCCACGAGGTCGAAGCTCAACGCACGTTCGATCTCGCGCTGTTCGCCTTCCCTGAATGCGCCCAGTGAAAAATGCGGATTGGGCAGGCGGCCGGCCTGCACACGCAGGGCATCACTGAGGTCCAGGGTCAGCAGCGCCTGCTGTACCCCCGGGCTGCCCAGCAGGGCGATGCGTACCGCGTTCTCGGCGCTCAGCGGTGTGGCCAGCCATTGGGCTACGGTGGCCTCGTCCTGGTCCGGGGCGGGCCGGCGCAACTCTACGGCCACGCCGGCGGTGCGGCCCTCGGTGAGCTGCTGCACGTCGGCCAGGTTCTTGTCGGGCTCCAGAGTGGCACAGCCCGTCAGCAGCAGGACACCCAGTGCCAGGGCACGGTGTCGCATGGGATGGGCTGTCATCGCGGTGGCTCCTGTGATGTCGTCACGGCGGGCGGCTGCGCCTTCTCCCACTTGACGATGTCCATGTGGCCGCGCCGGTACTGGCCCACGGTGGCATTGGCTGCTTTCCAGTCCTCGAGTTCAAGGACCCGTGCGCTGGCACCCGTGGGGGCCATGGGCTGATAGGGCACGGGGGGCGTAGCGGTCGCCGGTCTGGCCACCGCGGGGGATGGCTGCTGCACGGTCTGCGCACCTCCGAGGAGGGGCACGGACAGCGCCAGCAGCGCTGAAAAATACTTCATAAAAGACTCCTGCACAGCCTGAAAACAGGTCACGCGCACGCAGCCAGCGGTATGTGGCCCGCTGCGGACGCACCTAGGGTGTGAGGGTCAGGAAATGGGCGGCTTGAAGCCCGGGGCGCGCTCGACGCTGGCGTGCAGCCGTGCCTGCGTTTGTGGTGCAGGCGTGGCGCTTGCTGCAGCCGGGGCCGCCATGGACAGGCCGGCGAGCGCCACCGAGTGGCAGATCTGGCAGGCCGTGCAGCTGCCACAGTCACCGCTGGCGTGGGCCGCATCCTGCGCGACGGCCGGCTGACGGCTCTCGTGCTGGGTGTCAGCCTGGCCGTGGGGGACCATGGCCTCGTGACAGTCGCCTGAAGCCGCAGTGGCCGACGTCGTGGTCAGCGCCTGCGAGACCCGCTCCATGGCCATGACATCACCGACCCAGCCGCGCAGGGGCAGCAGGGCGATCATGAAGGCGAGCAGGAGGAGGCGCAACACGGGCACGGTCGGGTCGAAGGCAGGCGTTGGGTGAATGATAAACCCCGGGTGTGAAAAGTTCCCGGTCTTCACCCCTCTGTCCACGACAAATGAATTGATGGGCGTCAAGAGTTCACAAAAGTGTATGCAATTTCGGTGCATCGACATTGACTCCCAGGGGTATACGGGCGTACGCTGGCATAAAACAGAGCCGAGAGGCCGGCGACCGTGTTAACGGATCGCAGGGGGCAGACCAGAACCACGGAGTCACGTTTTCCATGAGCCATCCATCTTCCACTCCCGCCGCCTCGTTGTCGGCGCAGGCCCTGCTGGGCGACCGGGTCATGCTGGCGGCCATCGGCCTGAGCGCCGTGGCTGCGGTCATCCTCGGGTTCAGCTTCATCGAATCGGGCCTGGCCTGGGGTGCGTCCATCGTGCTCGTGCTGCTGGCCCTGGGGGTCTACGCGACCAGCAAGGGCACCCTGCTCTCCAGTCTGGCGCTGGCCTTCATCCAGTCCTGTTTTGTCGCCTTGCACATCGATCTGGCCCGCGGCATGACCGAACTCCACTTCGGCGTGTTCGTCACCCTGGCCTTGCTGCTGGTCTATCTGGACTGGCGGCCCATCGTGCTGTCGGCCGTGACCTTTGCCGTGCATCACGTCCTGTTCGATCGCCTGCAGGCGGCCGGTTTTGGTCTGTACTGCCTGACCCAGCCCAATTTCGGCATCGTCGTCATCCATGCCGTGTACGTGGTGATCCAGACGGCGCTGGAGGTGGTGCTGGCCGTGAGCATGGGCCGCACGGCGCGCCAGGGCGTCGAACTGGGCCAGCTGGTGGCGGCCGTGGACCGGCCCGAGGGCATCGCCCTGGACAGCGTCGGCAGCGTGCCGGTATCCACCCCGGTGGCGCAGACGCTCAAGACCACCCTCGACCGCATGGCGGCGGCGGTGGCCACCGTGCGCAGTTCTGCCAGCAGCATGGACGTGGCCTGTTCCGAAATTGCCAGTGGCAACCATGACCTGAGCGCCCGTACCGAGAGTCAGGCCAGCGCGCTGCAGGAAACCGCTGCATCGATGGAAGAGCTCTCTTCCACCGTGAAGCAGAACGCCGACAACGCCAAACAGGCCAACCAGCTGGCGCAAAGCGCGTCCACCGTGGCGGTGCAGGGCGGCGAAGTCGTGGCCCAGGTGGTGGACACCATGAAGGGCATCAATGATTCGAGCAAGAAGATTGCCGACATCATCAGCGTCATCGACGGCATCGCCTTCCAGACCAACATCCTGGCGCTCAATGCCGCGGTGGAAGCCGCACGGGCCGGTGAGCAGGGCCGCGGTTTTGCCGTGGTGGCTTCTGAAGTGCGCAGCCTGGCCGGCCGCAGCGCGGAAGCGGCCAAGGAGATCAAGACCCTGATCAACGACAGCGTGGGCCGGGTGGAACAGGGCAGTGCCCTGGTGGACCGGGCCGGCAGCACCATGAGCGAGGTGGTGTCCAGCATCCGCCGCGTGACCGACATCATGGGCGAGATCAGCGCAGCCAGCAGCGAGCAGAACAAGGGCGTGTCGCAGGTGGGCGAAGCCGTCACGCAGATCGACCAGGCCACGCAGCAGAATGCCGCGCTGGTGGAAGAGATGGCGGCGGCGGCCAGCAGCCTGAAAAGCCAGGCCCAGGATCTGGTGCAGGCGGTCAGCGTGTTCAAGGTGGCGCAGTCTTCTGCTGGCGCTCCGGTCTCAGCGCCGCGCTCCAGCCCGCCGGCCCCCCGTGCGCCTGCGGCCCCGCGTCGCGTGGCTGCGGCACCTGCACCGGCCGCACGGCCGGCGCTGGCCCCGGCCGGCAAACCGGCTGGTGGCGACGACTGGGAGAGCTTCTAGTTCGTCTGCGCCTGCCTGAGCAGGCGCTCGATGTCCTGGGCCGGCACCGGCCGCGAGTACAGGTAGCCCTGGGCGGCATCGCAGCCGAAGGCCTGCAGCTGGCTGCGCATCTCTTCGGTTTCCACCCCTTCGGCGATGGTCTGGAGGTTCAGGCTGCGTGCCATCTGGATGATGGCGCGCACGATGGCCGCATCGTCCGGATCGTTGGCCAGATCGCGCACGAAACTCTGGTCGATCTTGAGCTTGTCGATGTCCAGGCGCTTCAGATAGGACAGGCTGGAGTAGCCGGTGCCGAAGTCGTCGATGGCCAGCTTCACGCCCAGCTGCTTGAGCCGGCGCACGCTGGTGAGCACGCTCTCGATGTTCTGGATCAGGATGGACTCGGTCAGCTCCAGCTCCAGCAGCGCCGGGGCCAGGCCGGATTCGGTCAAGGCCCGTTCCACCGACTGCTCCACATTGCCACGCTTGAACTGGATGGCCGAGAGGTTGACCGACATGCTCAGTGTCGGCAGGCCAGCGCGTTGCCACGACACGGCCTGCTGGCAGGCCTGGCGCAGCACCCAGTCGCCCATCGGCACGATCAGGCCGCTTTCCTCGGCCACCCCGATGAAACGCCCGGGCGCCACCAGGCCCAGTTCCGGGTGTTGCCAGCGGATCAGCGCCTCCACCCCGATCAGGGTACCGTTGGCCAGCTCGTACTGGGGCTGGTAATAAAGCACGAACTCCTGGCGCTCCAGTGCGCGGCGCAGACCGTTGCGCATGAGCAGGTGCTCGCCGGCTTCGGCGTCCATGGTGGGGTCGAAGAAGTGCCAGGCGTTGCGGCCGGACTCCTTGGAGCGGTACATGGCGAGGTCGGCCTTCTTGCGCAGGGTCTCGAAATCGAGCCCGTCGTCCGGGCCGATGGCCACACCGATGGAGGCGGAGGAGGACAGCTCCTGCGTGTCCAGGCGCAGGGGCTCCTGCAGCCTTTCCATGATCTTGATGACGACGGTCGAGACGATCTCGGTGTCGGGCAGATCGCGCAGCACCAGCAGGAATTCGTCGCCACCCTGGCGGCTGATGGTGTCGCTGTCGCGCACACAGGCGCGCAGGCGCCGCGCCACCTCCTTCAGGAACTCGTCGCCGGCCGCGTGGCCCAGGGTGTCGTTGATGGTCTTGAAGTTGTCCAGGTCCAGGTAGACCAGCGCCACCTTGGTGTTGCTGCGTTCTGCCTGCGCCATGGCCTGCTCGAAGCGGTCCTGCACCAGCAGGCGGTTGGGCAGGCCGGTCAGCGCATCGTGGTAGGCCAGGTATTCGATGCGCTGTTCGGCGGCCCGGCGATCGCTGATGTCGGAGCCCACACCGCGGTAGCCGCGGAACACACCCTGTTCGTCGAAGATGGGCGTGCCGCTGATGGTCAGGGTGCGTACCCGGCCATGGCTGTCCCGTAGCTGGTAGATGAAGTTGCTGAAGGGTTCGCGACGGTCGAGCAACTGGCGGTGCAGTTCCCACTCCTGCGGGCCGGGTGCAACGATGGCCTGCTCCCAGCGTGTCTTGCCCAGCTGCGCCGCCATGTCCGAGTTCCTGAAACCCTGCGAGACCTGGGTGAAACGATACAACTCGTCCTGTTCCCAGAACCAGTCGGTCGACATCTGGGCCAGGCTGCGAAAGCGTGCTTCGCTTTCCTGCAGGATCTGGCGCTGCTGGTCCAGGTCCTCGACCATGGTGTTGAAGGACTGCACCAGGGTGCCGATCTCGTCATCGCGGCTCAAGGCCAGGCGTCGGTCGGTGCCCTGCTTGCGGGGCAGATCGCGTACGTGCTGGGTCAGCACCTCCAGGGGGGCCAGTGCCTTGCGCATGAGCAGCCAGATCAGAATGACGACCAGGGTGGTGCCTGCAGCGATGGCCAGCAGCAGGAAGTTGCGTGCCTGCTGCAGCGGTTCAGCGGCCTCGTCGAGCGGCAGGTTCAGGCTGAGGATCCAGGGTACGGTGCGCAGGTGCTTGAAACTGGTGATCAGCTCGACGCCACGCGAATTGACGACGGTATCGCTGCCTTCGAAACCCCCGACCGCACGGTCCACCAGCGGGTTGAGTCCCGGCAGGACGATGGGCTGGAGGATGCGCGTGGGATTGCGGTTGGAGATGAAGATCCGGTCCCTGGTGAACAGCGAAACATAGCCGGTCTGGCCGAGCTTGAAGTCATTGAGATCGGAGAGGAAGTTGCGCCCCAGCAGCTCGATGCTGCCATGCAGCCGGCCGACCATGGCGCCCTGGGCATTGAACAGCGGCAGGGCCATGGTGATGACAGGTCGTCCCATGGCCCGGACCGAGGCGAAGGGTTTGGAAATATAAGGCTGGCGGGTTTCGGTCACCACCTTGAAGACTTCCAGGCCGGATACATCGCGTCCGCGTCGACCGGGAATGTAGGGCGATTCGGCCACGACGCGCCCCTGCGCGTCGATCAGCAGAAGCCCGTTGGTGAAGAGCGTCTTCAGGGCGGTTTTCTGGTCCAGGAACTCCTGCGCCCGCTGCGGGTTCTGCAATGCCTGTGGCGGTAGTTGCCCAGCCACCTGCGTCAACATGTCCTGGCTCTGGCGCAGCTTGTCGTCGATGGTGTTGGCCAGGGTGCTGGCCAGCACGAACTGCTGCTGGTAGAAGTTCTGGCGAAAGCTCTGGTCGAAGTGGCGCAACGTCAACCAGGTGAGCAGGCTGGCGAAGACGACAAAAAGCAGGGCGACGGCCAGCACTACCCGGGTCTTGAGGCTGGACTGCTGGAACCGTGGCAAACGCATGGCCTATATATACCGCGATTCGGGTGGCGCATGGATCAGGGTCTGACGCCCGGGGCCTCCAGCGGCAGGCCGCGGGCGCGATCACTGAGGAAAAGTTCCAGTTCCACCAGTTCGGTGGCGCCCAGCGGCCAGGGCTGGGCGCGCACGCCGCTCAGGCAGTTGCGCAGCCGCCGCTGCAGCGAACCCAGTCCCTGCCATTCGAGCCGGTACTGCGGATAGCTGGTGGGATGGCCCTGCGGGATGGTCGTGCCGCCCAGGCGCTGGCCCCAGCGCTGGTCATGGCACAACGCACAGGAGAGGTCGAGCTGTCCCAGGCGTTGCGCGTACAGCTGGCGGCCGCGCTCCAGGTGCGGCTGCAGGCGCACATCCGCGGGCGGGGCCATGGGCTGGCCGCGCGACTGCAGCGCCACCAGGCTTTCCAGGGCCAGCAGTTCCTCGCTCTCCAGCTTCCAGGGCGTGGCCTGCTGTTGCGACTGCCGGCAGCGGTTGATGCGCTGTGCCAGGTTGATGGGCCCCCGCGTGGGCGTGTCGAAGGCCGGGTAACGCGCCGCCACGCCACGCAGGCTGCTCACGTCACCATGGCAGCTGGCGCAGGACCTGGCGCTGCTACCGGCCTTCTGCTGCCACAGCTGCGCGCCCTGCTGGACCCAGAGCATGGCCGGGTTGCGCGCATCATCGCGCTGCATGGCCTGCACATCCGGCCCCATGAACTCGAAGTCGGAGCGGCGTTGTGCCTCGGGGATCTGCGCGTGCAGTGAGGGTGCCAGCAGCAGGAGCGCAAGGAAATGGCAGCGCCACCTCATGTGACGCTGATCGCCACGCTCTCGCTGTGACGGAAGCCCTGCTCGCCTTCCCAGCTGAAACGCAGCGTGCCGCTGGCCGTGGCCACGGTGTGGAAGGCGATCAGCGGGTTGGCGGCGATGGCCGCCGAGAGTTCGGCGCTGAACACCAGCTCGCCGTTGTAGTGGCAGCTGAAGCGCTCGATGATGTTGCGCGGCAGGCGCTGCCCGTCGGCGCCGGGACGAAAACCCGACTCCATCGGGTGGCCGATGATGGTGCTGATCTCGATGACCTCGCCGCGGCGGGCGGTCCTGGGCACCTTGATGAGGGTGCGGGCACTCATTCCAGCTCCTCCAGGCAGGCCGCCAGCGTGACGATGACTTCCACCGTGTGTTGCCAGTAGCTGCCGTCACTCAGACGCGCCACGGCGCCGAGCTTCTGTGTGGTGGCCAGGCGGATGCGGGTGGCCACGCTGGCACGGCCGGCGCGCGGGCCCAGCGTGAAACGCAGCACATCGGCCTGCGGGTTGCGCTGGTTGAAGACGGCGATGGCCACCACATGGTCGGCCGCCGTCATGGGGCTGTCCACCTGCACGGCCAGCGGCACGGTGTTGCCGTTGTCCACCAAGGGCGCGATGTCCAGCTTCACGCGCCCGTTCTGCACCGGCGCGCCGCCGGTCCAGGCGCGGATGGCCTCGTCGAGCTGGTCGGCGGCCTGGGCCGGGCGCAGCAGCAGCCAGCCGCCCAGGCCGGCGCCGGTGTGCAGCAACTGGCGGCGTGTGGTGGTTGTGTCCATCTCATTCTTTCAGCGTGGAGAGGTAGGCCACCACGTCTTCGAGCTGCTGGGCGCTGAGCAGGGTCTTGCCTTCCCAGGCCCGGCCCACACGCGTCAGGCCGACGCTGCGGTAATAGGCCGGCATGATGCTGTCGGGGTTGAGGCGGCGCGGGTCCACCAGGCGCAGGCGCAATTGGGCCGGCGTCCAGCGCTGGCCGGCGCCCGCGAGATCGGGTGCCAGATTGCCCTGGAACCGTTCCTCGGGGATCGGCCCGCCGTGGCACAAGAGGCACAGGCCGGTCTGGCGGCTGGCGACGATGGCACGCCCGCGCGTCGCATCGCCCAGCGCGCCTTCGAGTGCTGAGGGGATGCCATCGCCCACCACGGTGACGGCCCCGCCCGCCAGGGGCAGGGCCAGCAGGGCGGCGGCGAACAGCAGTCTCATGGCCGGGGCTCAGGCGCGCCGCAGGTCCTGGCTCTTGATCGGCAGTTCGCGGATGCGCTTGCCGGTGGCGGCAAAGATGGCATTGAGCACGGCCGGCGCGGCCACCGCGATGGTGGGTTCGCCCACACCGCCCCAGAAGCCGCCCGAAGGCATGACGATGGTCTCCACCGGCGGCATCTCGGCCAGGCGCAGCACGGGGTAGCTGTCGAAGTTCTTCTGCTCCACGGCACCGTCCTTGACGGTGATCTCACCAAACAGCGCGGCCGACAGGCCATAGACGAAGGAGCCTTCCACCTGCGCCTCGATCTGCTGCGGGTTCACCGCATGGCCACAGTCGGTGGCCGCCACGATGCGGTGGATCTTGAGCTTGCCCTCGGCGCTGACCGAGACTTCGGCGCAGGCCGCCACATAACTGCCAAAGCCCATGGTCTGCGCCAGGCCGCGGTAAATGCCGGCCGGCGCCGGGGTGTCCCAGCCCACGCGCGCGGCCACGGCATTGAGCACGGCCAGGTGCTTGGGGTGATTGGCCATGAGCTTGCGGCGCAGGGCCAGCGGGTCCTGCCCGGTCGCATGCGCGATCTCGTCGAGGAAACACTCGAGGTAGATCGTGTTCTGGTTCAGGTTCACACCGCGCCAGAAGCCGGCCGGCACATGCGGGTTGCGCATGGCGTGGTCGATCAGCAGGTGGGGGAAGCTGTAGCCGATGGAGGCCTCGGGGCCCGAGGGGCTGAGGCCCTGGTAGACCACCATGTCCTTGCCGTCGCGCATGGCCTGCGGCGCCACCGTGGCCAGGATGGACTGGCCCGAAATGCGCATGTGCAGGCCGCTGATGTTGCCGTCCGCATCCAGCCCTGCGGTGAGCCTGGCGCTCGTGATCGGGTGGTAGAAGCAGTGCTGCATGTCTTCTTCGCGCGACCAGATCAGCTTGATCGGCGTGCCCGGCATGCTTTTGGCGAGCAGCACGGCTTGCGTGACGAAGTCGCTGCGGCCGCGCCGCCCGAAACCGCCGCCCAGTAGCTGCTTGTAGACCTCGCATTGCGTGGCCGGCAGGCCCGAGGCCTCGGCGGCGGCGGCCAGCGCCGCCTCGCCATTCTGCGTGGGCACCCAGACCTCGCAGCGCTCAGGCGTCCAGCGCGCCGTCGCGTTCATGGGCTCCATGCAGGCGTGGTTCTGGTAGGGGTAGTGGTAGACCGCCTCGATCTTGCGCGCGGCAGCGCTGATGGCGGCCGCAGCGTCGCCGTTGCTGTTGCCCACCGAGGTGGCGGGCACAGCCGGGTCCAGTCCGCCCTGCACCATGGCCCGGATGTCGGCCTGCGAGACCGCGGCGTTGGGGCCGTAGTCCCATTCGATGACCAGCGCGTCCAGCGCGGTCTTGGCGCCCCACCAGGTGGTGGCCACCACGGCCACGGCGCTGGGGCCGACCTGCACCACTTTTTTCACGCCCAGGCGTCGCATGATGGCTGCGCCATTGAAGCTCTTGACCTTGCCGCCGAAGACCGGGCAGTCCTTGATGGCGGCGTTGAGCATGCCCGGCAGTTTCAGGTCGATGCCGTAGTCCTGCGCGCCGGTCGTCTTGCGATAGGTGTCCAGGCGCATGAGGCGCTGGCCGGCGATCTGCCAGGTCGAAGGGTCCTTGAGCACGATGCTGGCCGGATCGGGTGCGGTGAGCTGCCCGGCAGCAGCGGCGACCCGGCCGTAGATGGTGCGCCGTCCCGTGGGCGTGTGCGTGATCACGCCCGCGCTCGCGCTGCATTCGGCCGCCGGCACGCCCCAGGCATTGGCTGCGGCCTGCACCAGCATCACGCGTGCGATGGCACCGCCCTTGCGCACGTAGTCATGCGACTCGCGGATGCCACGGCTGCCGCCGGTGGCGAAATTGCCCCAGATGCGCTTGCGTGCCAGGTTCTGGCCCGGCGTCGGGTACTCGGTGGTGACCCGTGCCCAGCTGCATTCCAGTTCCTCGGCCACCAGCTGGGCCAGGCCGGTCAGCGTGCCCTGGCCCATCTCGGAGCGGGCTATGCGGATGACCACCGTGTCGTCGGGTTTGACCACCACCCAGGCGTTGATCTCGGGCGGGGCATTGGCGGCCTGCGCCAGCGGCAGGTGGAAGCTCACCACCAGGCCGCCGGCAGCAGCACCCGTGCTGGCCAGGAAACCGCGGCGCGAGAGTTCGGGGTTCAGGACGGGGCTGCTCATGTTGCGCTCCCTTCGGTGGGCTGGGTGTTCAGCTCGGCCTTGCGGGCGCCGCTCCCGCGGGCTGCCACGTGGATGGCCGCGCGCACGCGGTTGTAGGTGCCGCAACGGCAGATGTTGGTGACCGCCGCGTCGATGTCGGCATCGCTCGGATTGGGTTTGGTCTTGAGCAGGGCGGATACCGCCATGATCATGCCGCTCTGGCAGAAGCCGCACTGCGGCACATCCAGCGCCTGCCAGGCGCGCTGCACCGGGTGCGTGCCGTTGCGCGACAGGCCCTCGATGGTCACGACCTTCTGCGCCGCCTTGACGGCGCGCAGCGGCATCACGCAGCTGCGCACGGCGGCCCCGTCGATGTGCACGGTGCAGGCGCCGCACTGGGCCACGCCGCAGCCGTATTTGGTGCCGGTCAGGTCCAGTTGCTCGCGCAGCACCCACAGCAAGGGGGTGTCGGGCGCGGCATCGAATTCAAGGTCCTTGCCGTTGATGTTGAGTTTCGCCATCGTGTGCCTCCTTACGTGTGTGGCCTGCATGACCGGGTGATGCCGGTCCATGGGCTTTTATACGGGATTTCCTGCCCGGGTGCATGCCGTGGGCGGGTGCGCATGCAGGCCCGAGGGTTGAGGGTTTACCCGGAGCCGGCTCAGGCCGGCAACTGCAGGGCCGCCTTGTCCAGCCAGAGTTGCAGGCTGTCGAGAAGATCCTGCTGACTGAAGGAGCAGCTTTCCTCGGCAAACAGCGCACTCGACTCCAGCCGGTCCAGCAGGCCCAGCAGCACCTCGGTGTAGCGCGGTGGCAGCGCGACCAGCAGCTCGGCCTGCGCCCGTGCGTGCAGGCTGAACGCGCCGGGGCTGGTGGCGCCGCGGCGCAGCGCGTCGAACTCGGCCTGCAGCGGGGTGAGCAGGGTTGGCGGGGTGGTGCGCATGAGATCGGGGCTCCTGAAAGGCCGTGGCCGGGAGGCGAGGAGAATACCCCAGTTCCCACAGCAGCAGCGCCCGCACCATGAGTACCTCCGCCTCCCATTCCGACCCGACGCAGGAGCCAGGCCGCCCGCAGACCGGCTGGCGTCTGACGCTCTACACCGTCATCTTCGAATCCGATACCCGCGCCGGCCGGCTGTTCGACATCTGGCTCATCGTCCTCATCCTGGCCAGCGTGCTGGCCGTGGTGCTCGACAGCCTGCCGGGCCTGCCCGCCGGCCAGCGCGACATTCTCTACCGCACCGAGTGGCTGTTCACCGCGCTGTTCACCGTGGAGTACCTGGCGCGTCTGGCCTGCGTGCGCCAGCCCCTGCGTTACGCCCTGAGCTTCTACGGTGTCATCGACCTGCTGGCCCTGCTGCCCACCTGGCTGGCCCTGCTGGTGCCCGAGGTGCACGCGCTGATCGACGTGCGTGTGCTGCGGCTGCTGCGGGTGTTCCGCATCTTCAAGCTCACCGCCTACCTGGCCGAGTTCCAGGCCCTGGGTGCCGCGCTGCGCGCGAGCCGGCGCAAGGTGCTGGTCTTCATCTCGGCGGTCATGATGATCGTGGTGGTGATGGGTACGCTGATGTACGTGGTCGAGGGGCAGGCCAACGGCTTCACCAGCATCCCCACCGCCGTCTACTGGGCCATCACCACCATGACCACCGTGGGTTTCGGCGACATCACGCCCAAGACCGATCTGGGCCGTTTCATCGCCTCCTTCATGATGCTGCTGGGCTGGGGCACGCTGGCCGTGCCCACCGGCATCGTCACCGCCGAAATGACGGCGCGCCGCCTGGGCAGCCAGCCGGTCTCGCGCACCTGCCCCGAGTGCCTGAAAGAAGGCCATGCGCCCGAGGCGCATTACTGCCTGCACTGCGGCACCGCCCTGCCGTCGCTGGTGCGAGACGGGGAAGGTGTCAAATAAGTCACGCCAGAGGCCGCTTTTTTGCTATCAAATTTGTACTGACCGGCCTGATGGGCGCACAATCTCTTCATCATTCTTCATGAACCTGGAGTTCCCATGAAAAAGCTCAACCGCGGTTTCACGCTGATCGAACTGGTCATCGTGATCACCATCATCGCCATCCTGGCCGCCATCGCGCTGCCGCGTTACATCGCCCTGCAGTCGGATGCCCGTGCAGCCAAACTGCAGGCTGCCGCTGGTAGCGTCCGGTCGGCCGCCGCCCTGGCCAAAGCCTTGTGCATCACCCAGACCGGCACGGGCTCCACCACCTTCCTGATGGCCGGCGGCTGCAACGTGGCTGCCGGTGCTACCGTTGGCATCGTCATGGACGGCCAGAACGTGCTGACAGCTTTTGCCTACCCCACGGCTGCGGCTGGCGGCATCCAGGCTGCTGCGCAACTGGGGGCCGACTACACAGTCACGTTCGCAGGTGACGTGATGACGGTCCAGTCCCCTGGCGCGACGACCCCCGCCAACTGCCAGTTCACCTATACCTGGGCGCCGGTCGCCAACGGCGCGCCGACGGTCTCGACACCGGATATCAGCGGCTGCTGATCCCGGCCCCCGGCCCCCGGCCCCCGGCTCCCGCAAGGGGCTGGTCACGGCAGGCACAATGCCTGTCATGACCAGCCCCTTGTTTTTGCCCCCGGTCGTGGCACCGGCGGCCCTGGATAGCACCCTGCAGCAGCAGGGCCATGCCGTGCTCGACGCTGCCGCGGTCTGCGCCCTCAGCGGCTGCCGCCTGGAAGACCTCCTGGCCCTGCGCCCCTACTGGGACGAGCTGCCGCCCGACGCCTTCCTGAAGGACGGCGGCCGTTACCGGCGCCGGCGCCACTCCTGTTTCGTGCTCGATGGTGAGCAGCTCACCCAGGTGCCGCACCGCGCGCACTGGCAGCCGCTGGAGTACAACGCCCTGCACGGCGGCATGCAGCGCCTGTTCGAGCCGATGGCGCCGGCCATGGTGGCGAACCCCGCCTGGGCGCAGCTGCTGCGCTGGCTGGGGCAGGTGGCCTCGGCGCTCAAGGGGCGACAGCCCTGGTACATCGAGGCGCACCCCTTCCGCATCGACACCACCGACGGCATCGGCCGGCCCACGCCCGAAGGCGCACACCGCGATGGCGTGGACCTGGTGGCCGTGTTTCTGGTGCAGCGGCGCGGTGTCAAGGGCGGGGAGACCCGTGTGTTCGAGGCGGCCGGTCCGAATGGCCAGCGCTTCACGCTGAGTGAACCCTGGTCCCTGCTGCTGCTGGACGATGCACGTGTGATCCACGAGACCACGCCCATCCAGCCGGTGGCGCAGCCGGCCTACCGTGATACGCTGGTCATCACGCTGCGCGCCGGCGCCTTCCAGGGCGAAGACGTTGCCCCCTGACACCCAGCAAGGAGACGAGCCATGTTCAAGCACATCTTGGTGCCCGTCGACGGGTCCGAGACCGCACAGAAAGCGGTTCAGAAGGCCGCCGGCCTGGCCCAGGCTTTCGGCAGCCAGGTCACGGCCATCTACGTGATCGATCCCTATCCCTTCACCGGCCTGGGCAGCGATTTCGCCTACGGCCAGGCCGAGTACCTGAGCGCGGCCACGGCCGAGGCGAAAGAGGCCACCGAGGCGGCGCAGGCTACGCTGGCCCAGGCCGGTGTGCCGGTGACCACCCAGGTGATCGAGGCGCATGCCGCCTGGCGCGGCATCCTCGACACCGCCAAGACGCTGGGCGCCGACCTCATCGTCATGGGCTCGCACGGCCGCCGTGGGGTGGAGAAGATCGTGCTGGGCAGCGTGGCGCAGCGCGTTCTTTCGCATGCGCACCTGTCGGTCTTCGTCGTGCGCGACTGACCTCCACGCTCTGCTGTCGCGGTCATTCATAAGCATGCATACCATGCATGCTTACTTTTCACAAGCCATCGCATGCCCGCCGGGGTATGCATGTCGCATCCACGCATCGACCGGCCCTGGGCTCGTCGCCAAGCGGCGGCACTAGTTGTCGACTCCTGAGAATATTTGAGCGCGCACCGCGTGGACCTCTCCATGGGCCACCGGGTGCGCCGATAATTTTTTCTGTGTTGTCGCGCGCTGCGATTCCCACAACAAACAAATCAATCTAGAGGAGTTGCCTGGATGAGCAACAGTGCGATGCTGGCCACGCGCCCCATGCCGACGAAGGTGCGCGCCGGTCACGAAGGATTCTTCACCTACCACGGCTTCTGGGCCCCGGGCGTTCGGCTGTTCCGCCAGATGCGCTTCATGTCCAAGGCCCTGGTGATTTCGCTGGCCTTCGTGCTGCCGCTGCTGGCCATGCTGGGTTTCCAGATCAGCAACCAGTACCTCAAGACCATGCGCGACCGCGAGACCGCGACACGCCAGCACGTCGAGATCGCGCACGGGCTGCTGGTCTGGGCGCAAGCCCAGGAGCAGGCTGGAAAGCTCAGCCGGGAACAGGCCCAGGAACTGGCACGTGATTCGGTCAGCCGGCTGCGTTACGAACGCGAGGAGTATTTCTGGATCAACGACATGCAACCGCGTGTCGTGATGCACCCGATCAAGCCCGAGCTCAACGGTCAGGACGTGTCGGACCTCAAGGATCCGAATGGCCTGCGGCTGTTCCAGGCTTTCGTCGCCAAGGTGCGCGCCGATGGCAAGGGTTTTGTCGCCTACCAGTGGCCCAAGCCGGGCGAGAGCCGTCCCGTGGACAAGATCTCGTATGTGATGGGCTTCGAGCCCTGGGGCTGGGTGATCGGTTCGGGCATCTACGTCAACGACGTGCAGAACGAGCTCAGGCAGCAGGTGCTGCTCGACGCGGGTGTCACCTTGTTTGCCCTGCTGTTCGCCGCCTATCTTTTTTTCTGCTTCTACCGGGTGATGGACGGTGGTCTGCGTGAAACCCGCCGCCACCTGCGCGCCATGACCAGCGGTGACCTGACCACCACCCCCTCACCCTGGGGTCGTGACGAAGCGGCCCAGCTGATGATCGAGCTGCGCCACATGCAGGATTCGCTGCGCGACATGGTGGTGCAGGTGCGCCACGCCAGCGACGAGATCGTGCGCTCCAGCACCGAGTCGGCCCATGGCGCCACCGACCTTTCCGCGCGTACCGAGCAGGCCGCCGCCAGCCTGGAGGAGTCGGCCGCGTCGATGGAGCAGATCTCGGCCACCGTCAAGACCACGCAGTCGCACACCGAAGAGGCTTCGGGTGAAGCTCGGCACAACGCCGAGGCCGCCGTCCAGGGCGGGCGCATCATGCAGGAGGTGGTGAGCACCATGGAGCGCATCCGCCAATCCTCGGCCCAGATCGCCGAGATCATCGGCACCATCGACGGCATTGCCTTCCAGACCAATATCCTGGCGCTCAACGCCGCGGTGGAGGCGGCGCGCGCCGGGGAGCAGGGTAAGGGTTTTGCCGTGGTGGCCGGCGAGGTGCGCATGCTGGCGCAGCGCAGCGCTGAAGCGGCGCGCGAGATCAAGGCGTTGATCGGCGGCAGCGTCGAGCAGGTGTCCATCGGCGCCAGTGTGGTGCAGCGCGCCGGTACCACCATCGAGGAGATCGTGGCTTCGGCCCGGCGCGTCAGCGAGCTGCTGGCCTCGATCGCGATCAGCGCGCGTGAGGAGCGGGTGGGCATCGGCCAGGTGGGCGAGGCCATCCAGGAACTGGACCGCATGACCCAGCAGAACGCCGCCCTGGTGCAGGAGACCGTGGGCACGGCCAATACCCTGAACGACCAGGCGCGGTACCTGGCGGACCAGGTGGCACGCTTCCGTTTGCCAGCCTGAAACGGGTTCAGGCCCGGCGCCGGGCCTGCATCTCGGCGCCCATGGCCGCCTGTGTGGCCTCGCTCATGGCGGCACGCGCGGCGGGAAACACCAGTCCTTCCTCGGCCTCGATATGGCCTGCGTACACGCTGCGGAATTGCGCGATGGCGGTGCGGATGTCGGCCGGGACAGGCTCCTGGCAAGCGGGCTCGCGCCAGCGCAGCAGCGCCTCGCGCACCACGGCCCATCGTGTTTCCATCTGCCGGTGATCGGCCTGCAGGCGCTGGACAATGGCGCGCAAGGGGGCGTCGCCCTGTGCCAGCAGCAGGGGGAAGACGTGTTGCTCCTCGTCCTGGTGGTGCAGCGGTGCGGCGAGATCGAAGTAGCGCAGCACGTCGGCCGCTGCCGAACGCGTCTGGGCGTCGTGGCCCTTGTCGGCGATGTAGTCGACCAGGCGCCCCAGCAGGTCCAGGCTGCGCTGCACACGCTCGTGGCAGGCTTCCAGCATCTCGTAGGGTGCCTCGAAGCCCACGGCCGGGGCGTCGAAGCCGGGCAGGGCGGTGGCCACGGACTCAGGCCGACGGCTTGGGCGCCGTCAGGTCGGCCAGCTGCTTGCGCAGGGCCTTCTCGTCGTTGAAGCGTTTGGTGGCGTCACGCGCCACGGCCAGCGAGCCCAGCATCTGGCCGGCCTCATTGCGCACCATCTCGAAGCTCATGTCCACGTAGATGAACTCCACGCTTTTGTGCAGCGAGCGCGTGATCATCGAGGTGCGCCCGGGTTTGACGCCGCCGCGCTCCAGCGCCTGGTTGAAACCGTCCCAGTGTGCCTTGCGCATGCGTTCGGGGATGATGAGGTCCAGGCTCTGGCCCACGGCTTCGGCTGCAGTCCAGCCGAATACCTTCTCGGCGCCGCCGTTCCAGACGCGGATGATGCCTTCGAGGTCACAGAAGATCAGCGCCTCCGGCATGTGACGCAGGATATGGGCGGCGGTGGATTCGAGGGTGAGGGCTGAGGTCATGGCTGTGCTGAAGAAGTATTTTCAAGACAGCCATAGCCTAGCCCAAGCCGTGCCAGCAGCCAATACGTCGAGAGAACTAGGCCCACACGTAAGGCTATTGCATGCTGCCGACCCATACCTCCAGCAGACTATCCTGATGCTTTCCTGATGGCACGGGTGGTACGCTGGCTGCCATGGACCCGCACCCTGTCCCTGCCCCGCTCCGGCCATGGCTCACCGTTGCCGGCCTGCTGGCGCTCGCCACGCTGCTGGGCTGGGTGCTGGATGCGCAGGTTTCGCTGACCAGCCAGGCCATGATCTATGTGCTGGCGGTCGTGATCGCAGCTTACCGCTTGGCCTGGCAGGCGTCGCTGGCCTGTGCCGTGGGGGCTGTCATCGCCCTGAACTTCTTTTTCGTGCCGCCGCGCTGGACCTTTGATGTCGAGAGTCGCGAGCACTTCATCGCGCTGGCGGTTATGCTGGTGGTGGCACTGGTCATCAGCCGGCTGGCCAGTGGCTTGCGGCGTGAAACGGAGATCGCACGGGTCAACGAGCAGCGGGCGCGCCAGTTGCAGACGCTGGCGGGTGAGCTGGTGACTGCTACACAGCCGACGGACGTATGGCAACTTGGACAGGTGGCACTGGGCGCCGCCTTTGCCGGCCCTTGCCAGCTGGTCCTGGCCGGTGGCATGGGGGAACCTGCGCCCGACGGCGACCTGGAGCCGCAGGTCCGTGACGGCCTGCGCAGCTGCATGAAGGAGCGCGCCGTGCTGGGGCCGGGCACCGGGCGCTGGCCCGGATTGGAGGCCTGGTACCTGCCGCTGCGTGACCAGGACGAGGTGTTCGGGGCTGCGTGCGTGCGCCCGGCCCTGGCAAGCGATGAAGCCGGGCGCGAACATGCACAGGCCTTGTGCGCCCTGCTGGCACAGGCCCTGGGGCGTTTGCGCCTGGGGCATGCCATGCAGGTGGCGCAGAGCGAGGCCGATCGCCAGCAACTGCAAAGTACTTTCCTGGCGGCCATCTCGCACGACCTGCGCACACCGCTGGCGGCCATCGTCGCGGCGGCCTCGTCCCTGCAGACGCAGCGCGAGCGGCTCGATGCAGCAGCACAGGCACGCCTGCTGCAGAGCATCGTCAATGAAGCGAACTACCTGAGCAGCATGAGCGACAACACCCTGCAGCTGCTGCGCCTGGCCCAGCCGGGTCAGGCTTTGCAGCTCGGCTGGGAATCGCTGGAGGAGATCGTCGGTGCGGTGCTGGGCCGCGTGCGCCAGCACGATCCGGCGCGCCGCATCCGCTCGCGCGTGCCTGAAGGGCTGCCCCTGGTGCGGGCCGATGCCGTGCTGCTATCCCAGTTGCTGACCAACCTGCTCGACAACGCGCTCAAGTACAGCGAGGGTGAAGTGGAGCTGTCGGTGGTGTCGCGCGATGGACGTGTGGATGTCTGTGTCAAGGACCGGGGCCCCGGTGTCCCCGAGGCCGAGCGCGAAGCCGTCTTCCTGCCCTATGTGCGCGGCGACCGCGCGGGTCGGCGCGGCACGGGCCTGGGGCTGGCAGTGTGTCGCGCCATCGCCCAGGCGCACGGGGCTCAACTGCTGCTGCGTCCGCGTGCCGGTGGCGGCAGCAGCTTCTGCCTGCAACTGCCGGTCGAACCGCAACCCGCGACACCGGAGGCAGCATGAGCCCCGCCCGGCCGCCCGAAGGGGCTCGCACCGTAGTGCGCCGCACGGAGGTTTCTCCATGAGCCTGCGCGTGCTGGTGGTCGAGGACGACCGCGAAATCCGCACCCTGGTGCAGTCTGCGCTGGCGGTCGAGGGTTTCGAGGTGCAGACGGCGGTGACGCTGAGCGAAGCCACCGCGCTTGTGCAGCACAGCCCGCCTGACCTCATCGTGCTCGACCTGGGCCTGCCCGACGGCGAGGGACTGCAGCTGGTGCGCGAAGTGCGTCGCCAGTCCAGCCTGCCCATCGTCGTGGTCTCGGCGCGCCACCAGGAAGAACAGAAGATCGTGCTGCTCGACGCCGGCGCCGATGACTACCTGACCAAGCCCTTCAGCGTGGCCGAGCTGTTGGCGCGCATGCGTGTGGCGTTGCGCCATCGCGGTACGGCCCTGGCGGCGGCAGTCACCGAACACGTGCTGGACGACCTGCGCATCGACCTGGCCACGCGCACCGTGACGCGCGATGGCCAGCCCGTGCATCTCACGCCCACGGAGTTCAAGCTCCTGGCCTGTCTGGTGCGCAGCGCCGGCCGGGTGGTGACGCACCGCCAGTTGCTGGCCGACGTCTGGGGCCCGGAATACACCGAGCACACGCACTACCTGCGCCTGTACATGGGGCAGTTGCGTGCCAAGATCGAACGCGATCCGGCCGAGCCGCGCCACCTGCTGACCGAAACCGGTGTGGGCTACCGCCTGGCCGGGGACTGAATCGGCACCAGTGCGCGCCATCCATATGCGTTCCTGATGCCTGCGCGGCGACAGTCGCAACCATGCTCACTCTGCATGGATGGATATGAATCAGCAAACGCAGGGCCGCGAAGGCCTGGCCGCCCTGACCCTGGGCGCACTCGGTGTGGTGTACGGCGACATCGGCACCAGCCCGCTCTACACCATGAAGGAAGTTTTCGGACCGCATACCGGCATACCGCTGGACGCCCCGCACCTGATCGGCGCGGTGTCGACCATCTTCTGGGGCCTGATGCTGGTGGTGACGCTCAAGTACGTGCTGCTCATCCTGCGCGCCGACAATCGCGGCGAGGGCGGCATCATGGCGCTCACGGCGCTGGCGGCGCAGGCCGCTGGCAAGACCCACCGGCGGCGCGTGGCTCTGCTGCTGGTAGGGGTGATGGGCGCGGCGCTTTTTTATGGCGACAGCGTCATCACGCCTGCCATCTCGGTGCTCAGTGCCGTCGAGGGGCTGGAGGTGGTCACACCTCTGCTCAAGCCTTATGTCCTGCCTGTCACCGCGGCTGTGCTGGTGGCCCTGTTTGCCGTGCAGCGCTACGGCACGGGACTGGTAGGCAGATTGTTCGGTCCTATCATCCTGCTGTGGTTCAGCGTGCTGGCCCTGACCGGCGTGGTGGAGATCCTGCGTGAACCGGCCATCCTGGCCGCGCTCAACCCACTCGAGGCGCTGGCCTTCCTGCGCGCGCAGGGCTGGCACATGTTCGTGGCCCTGGGCGCCATCGTGCTGGCCTTCACCGGTGCCGAGGCGCTGTATGCCGACATGGGACACTTCGGCAAGCGGCCTATCCAGCTGGCATGGACCGGCCTGGTGCTGCCGGCGCTGGCGCTCAATTACATGGGGCAGGGCGCCTTGCTGATGCGTGACCCGAGCGCGCTGGAAAGTCCCTTCTACCGCCTGTTCCCGGCCGCCTGGCTGATTCCTGCCGTGGTACTGGCCACCCTGGCCACGGTGATCGCCTCGCAGGCAGTCATCTCGGGTGCCTATTCCATGACCAAACAGGCCATGCAACTGGGCCTTCTGCCGCGCCTGCAGGTGCATTACACGTCCACCCGGGAAGCGGGGCAGATCTACATGCCCCAGGTCAACTGGCTGCTGCTGGCCGCGGTGCTGCTGGCGGTGGTGGGTTTCGGCAGCTCGTCCGCGCTGGCCTCGGCCTATGGCATCGCGGTGACGGTCACCATGCTGATCACCACCGCGCTGACTTTCTTTGTCATCCGCCATGCCTGGAACTACCCGCTGCCACTGGCGCTGGCGGCCACCGGCGCCTTCCTGTTGCTCGACGCCATGCTGGTGGCTGCGTGCATGCTGAAGTTCCTGGACGGTGGCTGGTTCCCCTTGGTCGCGGGCGTGCTGATCTTCCTCGTCATGGCCACCTGGCGGCGCGGGCGCGAGCTGTTGCTCGACAATATCCGCCAGGGCGACCCCGAGTTGTTGCCTTTCATCGGCACTCTCTCGGCCGAGGCCATGCACCGCGTCCCGCGCACAGCCGTGTATGCCGTGGCCAACCCGGACACGGTGCCGCAGGCGCTGATGCACAACCTCAAGCACAACC
Source organism: Rhodoferax sp. BAB1 (assembly GCF_013334205.1). Taxonomy (NCBI): domain Bacteria; kingdom Pseudomonadati; phylum Pseudomonadota; class Betaproteobacteria; order Burkholderiales; family Comamonadaceae; genus Rhodoferax; species Rhodoferax sp. BAB1. The sequence goes on from NZ_CP054424.1 coordinate 550,144, forward strand.
AGGTGCTGCACGAGCGCAACCTGATTCTCACAGTCGTCTTCCATGATGTGCCCTGGATCCCCTTCGAGGAGCGGGTGCAGGTCACGCCGCTGGTGCCGGGTTTCTGGAAGGTGCAGATCAATTACGGTTTCCAGAACCAGCCGGACATCCCGAAGGCGCTGGAGCTGTGCCAGGCCCAGGGCCTGCCCATCAACCTGTTCGAGACGTCCTACTTCCTGAGCCGCGAGATCGTGGTGCCCACGCGAGGTGCCGGCATGGCACGCTGGCGCGAAGCGCTGTTTGCCCTGATGTCGCGCAACGCGGGCAATGTGGCGGACTTCTTCCGCCTGCCCAACAATTGCGTGATCGAGCTGGGGACGCGGGTGCAGATCTGATGCGAGAGGAAGAGCTGGCGCCTGCCGCTCAGGCGTGGCTGCGACGCAGCCTCAATTGATTCGGTAGCGGCAGCGAGCGGCGCAGGATGTCGTCGGCCAGCCAGAGCGCCGACTTGCGGGCGCGTTCGGCCACCATGGGCAGGGGCATCTGCACGAAATCGTCGTTGAAGACCTCGAAGCTGTAGTCGCCGGCATAACCGAGCCGGTCGAGCTTCTGCACCAGATCGATGAGCTCGGTGGTGTGCACGCCTTCGCCGGGGAAGACCCGGTAGGTGCGCGCCGTGGCCATGCGCTCCTCGAAGGTGGGTGTTTCATTCCACATGAAGTCGGAGAGCTGGACCAGGAAGATCCTGGACGGGTCGAGGTCGAGGATGCCGTCCAGCGGCGTCTTGGCGGCCAGGATGTGGTACGAGTCGATGCAGACGCCCAGGTTGGGCGCGTCGGCACGGTTGACCACGTCCCAGGCCGTGGTGTATTCGTTGATGGTACGGCCCCAGGACAGGCCCTCGTAGGCGATGCGGATGCCGAAGGGCACGGCCAGCATGGCCAGCTTGCGCAGGTCGCGTGCGATGTGGTCCAGGTCCTGGCTCGCGTGGGCCGAGGTGGAGGAACAGGCCAGCAGCACGTCGCAGCCCAGTTCGGCGCACATCTCCAGCATGGTCTTGGCGATGTCGACCTTGTAGTCGTGCAGGTGGCCGCTCAGGCCTTCGAAGTCGCGTAGCACCTGGAAACCCGTGCCACGCAGCCCGCTCTCACGCACTTCCTGCGCGGCGGCCTTCCAGCCGCCGGGGTGGCCGACCAGGTCATTGGCCTTGAGCATGACCTGGCTGAAGCCGGCGTCTTTCATGGCCTGCAGCTTGGCCTGCAGCGGACCGGCCAGGGTGATGGTGTCCATCCCGAAACCGCGGATGGCTTCCTCCATGCTGCGCCGGTCGTTCATGTCGGCTCCGCGGCGGAGTGCACGAGCTCGAACACCACGCTGCCCAGATAGGTCTTGCTGATGGCGCCGCGTTTCCCGCTGTGGGTGGCGGGGCTCTCGACAAACTCGACGCCCCGGGCGCGCAGGGCCTGCACCGCGGCCAGCACGTCCGGCACACCCAGGCCGATGCGCTGCAGCTGTTCACGCGGATCGGGGGCGTCCACCGCCGGCTCCACCAGCTGGATCATGAAGGACTGGCCGGTGTGCAGCGCGGGCGTGCGCATGAGCTTGCCCGAGGGCATGATGCCGAAGCGCTGTTCGTCGGGGATCAGCGTGGCGCCCAGCAGGGTCTGGTAGAACTCGATCCAGTCGTAGCTGCGGCCGATGCCGATGTACTGGACGATGCCGAAGAAATTGAGGCCGGCCAGCACGGGCGGCTGGGCGGCTGCGCCGGGAATCGGGATGAAGTCGACGTCGTAGATCGAGAAGTCCTGGTAGCGGTCGATCAGGTAGATGCGGCTGCCGCCCACGCCGTGGATGGCGGGGATGTTGAGTTCCATCGCGTCCGGATGGCTGGGCACTTCCCAGCCGCCGCGTTCCAGCACGTACTCGCGCGCGGCGCGCGCACTGCGCACCCGCAGCGCGATGGCGCTGATGCTGGGGTGGTCGGCGCCGTGGCTGGCGCCCAGCGCGTCCGGCGGGTGGGCGTTGACCACGATGCTCAGCGTGCCCTGGCGGTAGAGCGTGACTTCGCGCGAGCGGTGGCGCGCTACCGGCCGGAAACCCATCATCTCCAGCACCTGGCCCAGGGCCTGGGGCTTGAGCGTGGCGTACTCGATAAATTCGATGCCGTCCAGGGCTATGGGGTTGGAGACATCGCTGAAAGAATCCTGCAGCGGTTCGCGCGCATGTTCGGGTTGTAGCAATAGGTCGCTCATGGGCGGTCTCCAGCAGGGGTGTCAGTCGTTCAGGCGTGCTACGGCGCGCAGCTGGTCGGCCGTGGCTGTGGGGTAGCCGAAAAACTCCAGATAGGCCGGGATCATCTCGAACAGCATGTCCGAGCCCACCTGGATGCGGCAGCCACGCGCCTGCGCGGCTTTGAGAAAGGCGGTCATCTCGGTGCGCATGACCACTTCGCCAACAAAGGTGTTGGCGGACAGGCGCTCGATGTCGATGGGCAGCGGGTCGCCGGGGTTCATGCCCAGCGGCGTGCCGTTGACGACCAGGTCGAAACCGGCCGGATCCCGGCTGCCGGTGGACACGCCCAGCAAGGGGTACTCGGTACGCAGCCGATCGGCCAGCGCGTCGGCAGAGGCGCCCTGCAGATCGAATAGCGCCAGGTGGGCCACGCCGGCGCCGGCCAGCGAGGCGGCAATGGCCGAGCCCACGCCACCGCAACCGACCACCAGCGCCCGTGCGCCCTCCAGCACCATGCCCTTGCGGCGCAGCCCGCGCACGAAACCCTCGCCGTCGAACATGTCGCCGACCAGGCGGCCGTCCGCCAGCCGCTTGACGGCATTGCAGGCGCCGGCCACGCGCGCGGTGCGCGTGACCTCGTCGAGCAGGCCCACGGTGCTGACCTTGTGTGGCATGGTGATCAGCGCGCCGCGTATGTTTTCCAGCCGGAACAGGTTATGCAGCACCTCGGCGAACGCCTCGGGCCTGCAGCCCATGGGCACCACCACCGCATTGACCCCGACCGACTCGAAGTAGGGGTTGTAGATCAGCGGGGCCTTGAAGGCATGGGTGGGGAAACCCAGATGGGCGATCAGCTCGGTGTCGCCGTTGATCAGGGTGCCCTGGAAGGCTCGTGCGTTCATCGCGGTGCTGCGCTCTTCTTTACTTGCGGATGCGGGCCAGCTCGGCCATCATGGCGCTGACGGTGGCCTCACCCACGCTGGCGGAATGCTTGGCGATCACGGGTTTCATCTTCTCGCGCAGCTTGGCCACTTCGGCCGGCGGCAGTTCGGTGACCTGCATGCCGTTCTTCTTCAGCGTCTCCAGCAGGCTGCCGGCCAGGGCGCGCGACTGCTGGCGCTGGAACTTGCTGGACTCGTTCACGGCGTCCTGCACGATCTTCTTTTCGTCGGCCGACAGAGCGTCCCAGACCTTCTTGCTGATCACGACGGACTGCGGGTTGTACTGGTGGCTGGTCAGGGCCAGGTGCTTCTGCACTTCAAAGAGCTTGGCGCCATTGATGGTGGCGACCGGGTTTTCCTGGCCGTCCACCGCCTTCTGCTCCAGCGCGGCATACAGCTCGGGGAAGGGCAGCGGGGTGGGGTTGGCGCCCAGGGCGGAGACCCAGTCCACGTTGATCGGGTTGGGGATCACACGCAGCTTCAGGCCGGCCAGGTCTTCGACCTTGTTGATGGGGCGCTTGCTGTTGCTGATGTGGCGAAAGCCCAGCTCGTAATAACCCAGGCCGACCAGGCCCTTCTCTTCGAGCTTGGCGTGCAGGGCCTTGCCGAAGCTGCCGTCGACCACGGCATCGGCTTCGGCCGGGTTGGCGAAGAGGAAGGGGAAGTCGTAGATGGCGAAGTCTTTCACCAGGCTGGCGAAGATGCCCGAATTCATGGACGCCATCTCCAGCGTGCCGCCTTGCAGGGCCGACACATTGGCCTGGTCGCTGCCCAGGGCGCCACCGGGATAGACGGTGACCTTGAGCTTGCCGCCGGACTTGGCTTCGACGATCTCGGCGAACTTGTCCATGCCCAGCACGATGGGGTGGCCCTTGGCGTTCTGGTTGACGAACTTCAGGGTCTTGGTCTGGGCCTGGGCCAGGCCGAAGGCCGTGACACAGATGGCTGCCGCCAGGGTCTTGAGGACGAGTCGTTTCATGGTTTGTCTCCGTCTATGTTTACGGGCCGCCGGGTTCTGGGACAACTGCGGTGGCGTACCCTGGTGCCGCAGTCATCGTCTTGAAATCAATAAAACCAGCGCGCCGGCACCATCACCAGGGCCGGGAACAGCACCAGCAGGAACATCAGCGCGAACTGCGCCAGCATGAAGGGCCACACGCCCTTGGTCACCTCGTCCATGCTCAGCTTGCCCACGCCGGCCACCGTGCTCAGCACGGTGCCCACCGGCGGCGTGATCAGCCCGATGGCGTTGTTGATCATGAATAGCACGCCGAAGTACACCGGGTCGATGCCCGCGGCCTTCACCAGGGGCATGAAGACCGGCGTGAGGATGACGATGGTGGGTGTCATGTCCATGGCCGTGCCCACCAGCATGGTGATGAGCATCATCACGATCAGCAGCAGGGTGGGCCGGTCCAGCAGGGGTTGCAGCAGCGAGATCAGCTCGCCGGGCAGGTTGGCCACCGTGATCAGCCAGGCCACGACCATGGCGGCGGCCACCAGGAACATGATCACGGCGGTGGTCTGGGCGGCCGACTGGAACAGGCCGAAGAGCTGGCTGAGCTTGAGCTCCTTGTAGACCAGGGTGGAGATCAGCAGCGCGTACACGGCGGCGACCACCGCAGCCTCGGTCGGCGTGAAGACGCCGAACTTCAGCCCTACGATCACGATGACCGGCAGGCCCAGCGCGAGTGTGGCGTCCTTCAGGGCACCCAGCACCTCGGCGCGCGTGGCGCGCGGCGTGAGCGCGACATCGCTCTTGCGTGACAGCAGCCACCAGGTGATGGCCAGCGTGAGGCCCAGCATGAGCCCCGGCACGATGCCGGCCAGGAAGAGCTTGGAGATCGAGACATTGGCCGTCACCCCGAAGATCACGAAGCCGATGCTGGGCGGGATGATGGGTGCAATGATGCTGCCCGCGGCGATCAGGCCGGCCGAACGCGCGCGGTCGTAGCCGGCCCGGTTCATGACGGGCAGCAGCAGCGCGGCCAGGGCGGCGGCATCGGCCACGGCCGAACCCGAGAGCGCGCCCATGATGACGGCGGCCATGATGCCCACGTAACCCAGTCCGCCGCGCAGATGGCCCACCAGGGTGGTGGCGAAGGCCACGATGCGTTTGGACAGGCCGCCCGCGTTCATGATCTCGCCGGCCAGCATGAAGAAGGGCACGGCCAGCAGGGGGAAGCTGTTGGCCCCTTCGATCATGTTCTGGGCCAGGATCTGCGCGTCGAACATGTTGAGGTGCCACATCAGCGCGGCACCGGTGACCAGCAGGGAGAAGGCGATGGGCACACCCAGCGCCATGGCGCCCAGCAGGACGGCGAGGAAAATGGCGATGGTCATGCGCGCTCCTTCGGCTGCACCGCTGGCGTGCCCGGGGCGGCCGGGCCCAGGCCGTGCGGCATGTCATCGGAGCCGACGACGCCGATCAGTTCCGTATCCGGCAACTGGCCGGTGAAGAACTTCCACAGCTCATGGGCGATGACCAGTGCGGCCAGTACGGAGAACAGCAGCCCGGCACTGTAGAGCCAGGCCATCGAAACCTCCATCACGGCGCTGGTGGACTGCAGGTTGATGAGGGCCTGCTGGCGGGCACCGTCGAACATGAACCAGCACATGGCCAGCATCAGCCCGTGCGCCAACACAAAGCAGACCTTGCGCCCCAGCGGGGGCAGGCGCGAGAGCAGGGCGTCCGTGCCCAGGTGGGCGTGCTGGATCAGGCCGACCACGGCCCCCAGGAAGGTCATCCAGACGAAGAGCCAGCGCGACAGCTCTTCCGACATGGTGATGCTGGAATTGAAGCCGTAGCGCAGCACCACATTGCCGAAGACCATGAGCACCATCAGGCCCAGGCAGGCCACCATGAGCAAACCGAAGGCCCGGGCGATGAGATCGATGAATTTCTGTATCACGGGTATGTCTCCATGATCTTATTTTGTACGAACTAGTTAGTTTTTATTTAAGGGAAAACCCTGACGTTTTCGCTACCGGGGCGCTTCCTGCTCAGATCTTGCGCACGAAGCGCACGATCATTTCCACCACGTTCTCGCGCCGCTGGGTGATGTAGGCACGGGAGGTCATGTCCAGCTTGAAGATGATGCCGAAGGTGTGACGGTTGGACACGTTGAAGAAGCTCAAGGCCGAGATCGAGGCATGGATGTCGACCGGGTCCAGTCCCTTGCGGAACTGGCCCGCCTTGAGACCGCGCTCGTAGAGGTTGCGGATCGCGGCGATGGCCGGCACGTTCAGTTCCTGGATACGCTGGCTCTGCGCCAGGTATTGGCCGCGGTGGATGTTCTCGGACATCACCAGGCGGATATAGCTCTCGTGGTGCAGATGGTGGTCGAAGGTGAAGGCCACCAGGCGGCGCAGGCCTTCTTCCGGTTCCAGGTCCTGCAGCTTGAGTTCGGATTCGACGTCGCGCACGCGGCGGTAGGCCTCTTCCAGCACGGCCAGGTACAGGCCCTCCTTGCTGCCGAAGTAGTAATAGATCATGCGCTTGCTGGTGCGCGTGGCCTCGGCGATCTCGTCGATGCGCGCGCCCGCCAGGCCCTTCTCGCCGAACTCGACTTCGGCCACCTGCAGGATGTTGGCCTTGGTGCGCTCGGGGTCGTTGGTGCGGCTGGTGGCTTTGCGGGCCGGGGCCGCGGCACGAGTCGTGCGTGCCCGCGTTTTTTGTACTGGTTCGTTCATTAGTGAAGTATAGGGCGGTGCAGGGCAGCGCCGCAATACTTCACCCGATGGACCAGCTGTCTCTGTGAGTTAGCAGATTGAATGCAACTGAGCGTCTATAGAAATCAAGTAGTTACATACCGACTGCACAGTCTAAGTTGAGGCTCGTTGATCACTAACGGTGAATCTTTCACCGGAAGTTGACGTTAACGGTGACGCTTTCCGCGCATCAACATCCCCATACGTATTGACAGAATCGTAACTACTGGATTTCAAACATTTTTTTCCGGTCAACGGTTGATTGTCTGTAGCCCAAGCCGCCGACTCCGGCGGGAGCGCACAAGATGCGGCGCTCGAAGCGCTGATGAACCGCTAGTTCCAAGGCGAAGGTCCCTTTCTTCCCCGTTGTTCAGCGCGGGTTTGACCGCAGCCTAGTGATGTACGGGTGTTCCATCACACGCTGCAGAAGGTTGCCCTTTATGTCCTAGCTTGGCTGGCCACATTGAAGGGAGCGGAGGCAGACTTCCGACCCATTTGTCTACTATATTAGGCAAATGAGCATGCCCGACGCCCTCACAGATCTTGGATCTTCAGTTGTTGATGATGCTGTCAATATCGCGCGGAACAAGCTCAATACACTACGCAAGTTGGACTTAACTATGTAAGTTGGACTTGCTTTATTGTTTAAGTTGATGTTTAATATTAAAAATAAACTTTCGATCTGTTTGAATCCTATGGCGAACCCAAATGTCAGCACCGGTCACTACTCTCCGGATGGCAAGTGGGCCAACTGGCTGATTGAGATCTTTACCAGCAGCAGTCGACGAGACCTCCGCCTAGCGGTTCTGCAACTGGTTTATCGTCTCAGCCAAGAGAGCTCTCAGGATTTGCGCGGGATGGTCGTGTTGGTCGACAGTCGAATCAGCTCTGAAGCCGTCCATACCGAAATGCAGATGTTTCGCAGCGTGCTTCGCGACGATCTATTCAGTCGCATCGACATCTTCAATGGGCTCCCTACCCTCGAAAAATTCGACCACGAATTTGACGCACCACAACAACTACAAACTACTGAATTTCATACCTATTTGTTGAATCTCATTCAGCAAGAGACCGCCCCATCCCGTCCGTACGGTTCGGCTCCTGGAGGAGGCAAGGACGCTGTGCTGGAGTTCCTCATTCTGAGCTGGCTGCGCTCGGATGGTGGATTGTCGACAGCTGATGTGCAGCGCCACGTAGGCGTGAGCTATCCAACAGCTGCGGCCGTCATCAAGGATTTAGAGTCTTCAGGCTATATTGAACGCGGCTTCAACCGCTCAGTGGAACTCAAGCGCTTCCCCTGGACCGAGTGGCGCAGCTGGTCGGCCAGAACGATTACCAGTCGCAAGACCGTGCTCTACCAATCTACGGTAAGGCACTTGCCCACGGCCGAGTCTTGGGTATTAATTCGCCTGAAGAAACTTGGCCGCGATGACATCGCAGTTGGAGGCACCCTCGGGGCAGCTAAGCATTTCCCAATGCTGGATGTAGTCGGAACGCCACGGGTGGATCTCGTGGTACTGGGTGAGCCGCGAGATATGACAGAAGTGGACGTGGCCCGCCTTGATCCGACCTTAGAGCGCTGCACCGGAAATGAGGCGCAGGCATCTCTGGCAGTGCACTTCGTCGGTCGCCGAAAGACATCACGCTTCCTCTCGGACGGAGATATTCTCTACGCCGATCCCCTGACTTGTATCGTCGATATGTACGAACTAGGACTGGAGAGTCAGGCCAATGAAATGCTGCGCCATCTCGTGGATGCGAGATCAAAGTCAGCTACGACTGGAATGCCCACATGAACTACCTTTATCCTGCTGCCGTGCTCAGACAACTGGCCGAGACGCTCACGCATGAGCAGCGCGAGAAGGTCATTATCGTGGGCAGCCTGGCCGCAGCTTTCAGCTTGAGCCAGGGCCAAGGGGTGTACACCAAGGACGTGGACACGATGATCGCGCCGCATGCCGCGGCCATCATTACTGGGGAGGAGGTTGCAAACCAGCTTATGGCGGGAAAGTGGACACTTCGTCCCGACCCACGCTGGGGACGGCCTGCGGAGGAAAATGTTCCAGCTGACGACCGTCCACTCGTACGTTTGCATCCACCAGGTGGTGCTGCACAGTGGTTCATCGAACTGATGGCCGCTCCGGACCAGACGAAGCCCCCCAGACTGAAACGAGACTTCTACCCCATCTCCACTCAACAAGGGTACTTCAGCTTGGTGAGCTTTGGCTACCTTGCGCTGGTCCAGCACGATGCCATCACAAGCGAATTCGGTATACGGGTTGCCACCCCAGCCATGATGGCCATGGCCAACATGCTGCACCATCCGACTGTGCATCCCGCCTTGATCAGCGGAGACGACAATGGCCGTCCCATCAAGCGCTCGAATAAAGACTTGGGCCGCGTAGTCACACTGGCTATCTTAGGGGGCCACGGTGAAACCGAGACCTGGGCAGCAAGGTGGTGGGAAGGGCTTCAAGCGATATTTCCGCAGCAGGCAGCCGAGCTGGCTGGCCGGGCCGGTTCCGGATTTCGACAGATGCTGTCCAGTGTTGAGGATCTAGAGCAGGCGCTACACACCGCAAACATAGGCCTGCTAGCTGGCCGTGGCGTAACCGGAAGTACCTTCAAGCGGTTCGCTGAGCATGTACTTGAAGTGGCGCTCAAGCCTCTTGAGGCAATGCCGCAAGACCAGAACAACCAAACGGCGCGTATGTCCTGGCCAGCGCAATGACAATAGTGCATGGCAGGGCGTGAAGATCCGCACCAATAGAAAAGTCTTGACGCATCGCTAGACACCATAACCGTCACGCTTTGGAAAGTTTTTTGCCATCAAATTGAGCGTCTCCCGGATGTACCGGAGATACGACGCACGCAAGCTCAACGGGGCACTCAACTGATCAGCTTCCGCCTATAGGACTGGAAATCCGTCAAATTTCACCAACGAAACTCGACACTTGCTGGAGGTTGCCCTTTATGTCCTAGCTTGGCTGGCCACATTGAAGGGAGCGGAGGCAGACTTCTGGCCCATTTGTCTACTATATTAGGCAAATGAGCACGCCCGACGCCCTCACGGTCTTGGATCTTCAGTTGTTGATGGTGCTGGGAAACCGCCTGCGGCGGCTACGCCAATCTCAAGGACTGGGTACGGTCGAGATGGCCAAGCGCGCCGGGATCTCTCGCATGACCTTAGAAGCCGTCGAGTCAGGTGATCCGACCTCTTCCATTGGGGCCTATCTCCGGATCATGTCGACTCTAGGGTTGGAAGGTGAGTTGGCTCTTCTGGTCGAAGACGCATTGCAGCAGGCGCCGGCAGGATTTGCCGAGAAGCAGACACGGTCGGCAAGCGCCCGCCAGGTTGTGATTTCCGTGGACGAGTCCAGCCATCGCTCCCAAGACCTGCAAAGCCTGGCGCTACATCGGGAGGCCGTTCGGGCGATACAGCGTGATCCGGCCTTGATCACCAAGGCACAAGGTACTTTGGAAAAATGGCTTGCCGCTGATCTCAAATCACGTGCCGCCCCCTTGTGGCAAGAATGGGCTCGAATCATTGAGGCGCGCAATTGGCGCAAGGCACTAGGCCACACCTGCCGGGCACAACAGCTGCGACAGGCGTCGCCACTTCCTACCGTTCTCCCTGATGACATCAGACTGCATGTGCTCGATCAAATGCGGAGCCTGAAGAAAGGTATCGTGCTAGACATCGATGCTCATCCCAAATCCGAAGGCCCTAAAGCAGCGAAGCGACCGGTAAAAAGAAGCTGACTCTGATCCATATGGATCGAGCCGTTTTGCATCCTCGGCTTGCGGCGAAAGCCCTGAGCGAGTTGCGCCAGGTCAGCGCGTTGCGGCAGGCCGGCGATGACACCTACCGCCAGGACCCAAGCTGAGGGAATGTGAGAGATGGATGGACTTCATCTAAACGAATCACATCAATCAGCGTTTGAGTCGCGGATCATAGAGCCACTTGCGGGTTTTCGTCGCGGAGACCCCTGCGGAAAGGGGGTGCACCGGGTTGATCAGCACCACCCGGCTCTCCGGTACCATGACAGATGGCAAGAGGACAACCGGAGAGACGTTTGCCTGCAGCCAACTGCTGAGTCAGCACATTGACCGGATCTGAGTCAACACATCAGTTTTCAATTGGTCTCTCGTGAAGCATGCGATCGAGGTCACTCTTCTTTAGAAGAATCGTGGAAATTTGATCGCCGTTTCGACCAATGGGGTGTACCGAACCAGTAAGAATTGCGGCAAGAAGGCGTCCTTTGATGGACTTGTTTCTCGGGTGTGAGAACTTCAGGAATCGGCCCAAGATCAACAATGCGTTGGAATTGGGAAGTGAATCAGCCGGAAGAAAAGGTGCTTTCTCCAGGAGTTGCTGCCTGACCCGGTCCAGATCTGATCGGAAGTAGCCTGCTCGCTGCAGTCTGGGATTGCGAGCGCCCACATGGCAATTCTCTTTGAGAAACTGCAGCGCGGGGACCGGTATTCCCAAATAGGCGGCAGCCACTCTGGTCTCCAAGACCTCTGATTTGCCTTCTGGTGTGGCAGCGGTTCCCAGGGTACTACGGTCAAAACCATAACGCCGTGAGTCCGTGTGAACATATTCGCATTGGGCAATGACGCCGTTGCGTAGCCATTTGGTGACGGTCCCACAACTGACCCTTAGGGCATCGGCCAAATCCTGTCTATTGAGCAGCTTTCTCCTTTCTACTGTTTGAGCAACGAGACGTGCATCAACTGCTCCTCCATTCCATTCTTTGACGCCAAATTCCAAGAAGGCGTTGCGTATCCAGTCAAGTTCCTGGCGCGGGCGCTTTCCGGTTTTCACAAAATTGTTATAAAAATTGCCATAAAACTTCAGAAAACTTGTCTCATGCGGCAGGCGATGTTCCATCTTGTTCCGCAAATGGCTGAACAAACCATTGGGCCAGTTCGCAAGCAGGTCGGCTGCGGCAGGGATGGATCGTGCTGCGGACGATTTCTCGCAGCTTTCGTTCAACACAAAAGCTCCCAGACGGAATAAATGCGTCATCAGGGATCTCATCGGGAGGTTGATCAGATGATCAATCGGTAGACCCTCAGTCAAATCGCCCAAGGTACCGGGCTCATCATGTAGACGCGCATACACCACCTTCATCAGCTCTACCTCAGCCGAACTTGCTATCTCGAGTGAAACGCTTGCGAGGTCAGACCCGCACTTGCATCTAAGTGGCGCAGGCCTAAACTGTCTCAGCGGTTCTTGGCATGTCGGGCACTGCGTCAAAGCCTTACAGCGGTGAAACGGGCAGGCCGTGGCAATGCGCAAGTCCCAGAAAGTGTCTATGTAACCCGACTCTTTAACGCATAGCGGGCAGAGGCCCTGCAGATCCAATCGAAACGGGCGAGTCATCAAACCGCTCCCGAGATCATGCGTCAATATTCGGTAGGTGGTGTCACCCTGAACGCTGGTGCGTGTGTATGACATCGCCTCAAGCCGTGCCGGGTTCTTGCCCAGAACCGCGGCCAACTTGTGCACGGGTAAGCATGCCGTCTTCATTTCGCCTTGCTGTAGTCCGGCATGGCGATAGATGTGCCATGGCGAATCGTAGGCATTGACCTGAGTGAGCCTGAGCATGTAGCCGAACAGGCTTTCGCGAGGCATGGGATCGGGCGTAACGACCAGCACATCAGCCTCCGAAGACATCGTTGTAGTCGGCACTGACGCTTTTCTTTCTACCGCGTCTGGAGGAGCCGGTTTGGCGCGGCGCCGGTCGACCGACACTCTGGGCCCAGAGAAGAAGCTCTTCCTGGGTGTGTCGTTTCAAGAAGTCCCGCGCATAGGGATTGGGCATGACCGGTCCGGATTGACCTGTGATTGGAGTTTCCCGCTGAATGGACCAGACCGACTGCTTGTGCGCTTCCTGCAGATCCGTCAGCGCCAGGACCTTTTTGCCGGCAACCGACGCATTCCAGACCAGCTGGCGCAGGAACTTGGAGAGAATGCCGACCAGCCCGCCGGTGGAACAGAAGCAGCGAAACGCCATGTCATCGGTCGCTAGGAGAGGGCAATCCAGGACGGTGGCAATCACCTCGTCAAAGGCCTGCAAAATTGCGATGAATTCCTGCCGGTCTTCGTCGACTGTCCAGTTAAAGCGTGGCATCACGATGGGGGCCGCGAAGCGGCCGGCCAGCTGCTCGTTCTGGTCGATAACCGCTTTGCAGGTCGGCAATCCGGCCACCACAAGCGCGCAGCGGCTTTCGTCGGCCAGGATCTTGAGCCAGTCGGCTACATGGTGCATGACCGTCTGGGAACCCTTGTCAAAGAAGTGCTGGAACTCGTCAAGCACCACCATGTTGGTGCTGACCTCTCGCATCAGATGTTTTAGACGGATCGTCTTGGCGTTCTCCGTGCCCGAGGCAAACCGCGGGTCGCCGATGGTGCCCAGCAGCAGTTCCACCAAGCCCTTGACGGTGGGGTGCGAGGGCGTTCTGACCCGCAGGATCGGCATCGAAAGACTCTCTTTCAGTCGGGCTGGCGGATGGCGGTGGCAAAACTCCTCGATGACCCGGCTTTTGCCGGTTCTAGATTCTCCGATCAAGGCAAGGCAAATCGGTTCGCTGGCGCCCGGTGCATACGCGTAGCACTGATCCAGCTTGTTGAGTGCGTGAGTGAATGCCGTGTGGGGCACGAGGATGCTGTCAACGAGGTGTTTGATGTCCATATACGGTGGTGATCTGCGTGTGAAATTGAAGGTATGGATGTGTACGGGCATCCCGCGATTCCCGGCGCAGCAAGATGAGCGAAGCACCGAGGGTTCGCCCGCCTATTGCCCGGAAAATCATTGGGTGCACTTTGCTGTCAGGGGGAAGGACGACGGTCCCGCTGTAGCGGCGCAAATTGCCTGGGTGCGCTGAGCGGGGGCGTGTGCAAGTTCGTTTCGGTATCCGGGCCGCCGGGGACAGCCTTCAGAGGCAAAACGAGAGCCTGAGTTGCGGCGGCGGGGGTGGTCGGTATTGCCGCTTCCTGTGCCTTGCGCGCCGTGGAGCGCGAGCGCGTCCCGGTGCCGGAGCCTTTGGGGGCGGGCGCCTCCTTGTCGCCGGCATGGAGGTAGCGTGCCCCGCGGCTCATCGTTTTTCGGGATTTGCCCAGGCCGAGCCGCTTGCGCACGATCTCGCTGATCTTGCGCTTCGCCTCGCGCCAGCCTGTGTCGTCGTGCAACCCCAGGATGCGCGCGGCATAGCGCCGGATAATCTTGTGCTGCCAGCGACTCAGGCCTTGGGCATAGTCGCCGTTAAGGGCGGGAACCTCGTAGATTTCGCCGTCCGGGCCGATGACGTGAAGACTGCCGATATCTTCATCGTTGTACCGGATGTCCACATCGAGTTGCGCACCGTAGCGCCGGCGCAGATCGGTCATCTCTGGCGAGTTGTAGACGAGGCAGTCGAATTCGATACCTTGGTGGGTCAACTTCCTCTTGTCGGGGCGTCCCAGGAGCGCGTCCAGACGCTTGGGGTCATCGGGCAGGGGAATCTCGTCGGCCGCGATCGAATTCCTCCATGCTGCAGCTGGCGGCGCTTTGAGTATGCGGTGGGGGCGCTGGTGGTAAACGTCGGCGATCCAGCGATGCACGATCTCTTGAATAACACTCAGACTCACGACGGCGTGGCGCGCGGGATCGTATTCCTCGCGCGCCAGGATGCTCTCGAAGGTCGTGCCCGGCGAGATGTGTGCAACCTCCCGGTTCAGGGTGCCCAGGAAACGCTCGATTTTGCCTTTGAGCCACGGGGTCTTGCGCGGCGTGTAGTGAATTTCAACGCCAAAGGCCTCGCACGCGAGCTCCAGCGCGTCGCTGTGGAACTCCTGACCATTGTCCACCACCAGAATGGCCATCACACCATGTGCTTCCCAGGGGTGTCGTATTTCTGGGTAGTGCTGCACCAAGTCCGTTTTGGGTAGGAAGGCGTGGCGCAGACATCTGGCAACAGAGAGATAGCTCGGAGGTTCGAAGCCGATGTAAATGCCTAGGACGCACCGGGTGTGGTTATCTATGCAGGCCGTGACGTATGGTCGCCCCAGGGGCAACCCGCTTTCGTCATCCACCACAATCAAATTGAGGATCGTGTGATCAATTTCCGCACGCTCTAATGGCGCCAGCGTCGTATGGTGCTGCAGTACCGCACGAAACTTGCGCTTGGCATAAGTGTCGCCATGTCGCGCTGCGCATCGATCGTAGGCAGGGATGGCCTCGATGAGGCGTCGCAGCAAGCGACGTGTCGGGCGAGGGAGCTTCAGCTGCTTGGGTCGCAGTTCGTTTTCCTTGTCGGTGGCGGTGATGGCGTGGTTCAGTGTCTCCTCGACGCTTGGCCGCTCAGGCTTCAGATATATCTCGTCGATAGATTGCTCGACAAGGCTCAACAGCTCGTCGGGATAGCGGGGCTTACGGTGAACGCTCTGAGCAAATCCTGGCGCCAGGCTGTGAATGTCCTCCCCGCATGCGTAGTAGCGGTCGTGCCAGCGCAGAACCGAACTCGGGCTGGGCTTGGGGGTGGAGACATTGAGCAACTTGTGGGTCTGCTCCACGGCCCTGGCGAGGACCCGTTTGCTACGAGCCAGGCCTCGGATAGCCAATACATACGCGCGACGGGTTTTGGCGGCGAGCCACTCGATTTCATCAAGAGTGACCGGCCGCCGGCCCCGTTTGAACGTTTGGACAGCTTTGTCGTAGTCCGTTAGAAAAATCAGACGGCCCTCAGCGTACAGACTTTGCAAGTCTGTCTCCGAGAGTTCGGTGATGCGCCGGGTCGTGAACTCCTCGATCTGCCAGGTGGTGGCGGTGACCTTGCGGACCAGATGGTGTTCCCTGCCATCGAGCTGGATGCGCGCGTTGGCGCTGAAAGTGTGTTTGCCCATTACTGATCTCCTTTCGTGCCCGTAGACCAATGCAACAGACTCGATGAGCCAAGTTCTTCTTCCAGGGCGACAGTCACATTGCCCTCCAGAGCGAGTCGACAGGCCAGAGACATTCCCTTTGCACCAAGGGCCCCTGCCCGGATGTCGCCCCAGCGCAGATGGCCGTATTGAGCGAACATGCGCCGTGCCCACTCGCGTTCCTGGGCATCGATGGGTTGCCGACCGTAGCGCGCCAGATACGAGCAGGTTTTCAACCGGGGTTGGAGGGCCAAGTCTTCGGCCAGGAGCAGCCGGTATCGGTAACCAAAGCGCGGCAGCTCCACTTCCATGAGCGCTGTGCGTACTTGCACTTCAGGATCCTGGGCCTGCTTGGCAGGCTTGATTTCCAGAAACTCTTGGTGACTTTCATACTGGACCCACACGTCAGGGAAATGCCGAAAGCTGCGGCCCGCGACCTCGTATTGAATGACCGCGGGCTGCTCTTTGTAAGTGCGTACCCGCGTATCGCAATCGAGCAGGACGAAGGCATTGCGCTCATTCAGCGATTCCCACTGCGTCATGCGGCCGGTTTTCCAGCTCGGCCATTTGCCAGTGCAGAAGGACTTGGAACGGGTGACAACCTTGCGGGCGAGTATGTCCGTTGGCGCTAGGGTGACAGATTGGATGTGCATATGCGAAATCCAGGTTAGGTGAGCTGGGCATAGCCCAGCGAGATCAGGCGTAGGGTGCTGCCCGGACGTTCCGTCATCGCCATCTAGGCAGGATGAAAGTGGAGGTCTTGGCAGTGGGCGGTAGCCAGGGCGGCCATGGGCCGGTCCCGCAGAAGACGCCGCAGCGTGCTTGGCCATCAAGCGGCGCGCGGCGTGCCGACATCGTCCGATGCGGTAGTGATGCTTTCAGGCGGCACTTCTCCCTCATCGGTACTTTTGGACCGTTGACAGAGAAGCAAACCTGGGGGATACTGTAGACATCAAGTCGTTCTTCAACACTTGTGTGCCCACGGCCCGATTCTGCGTCAACAGCTTCGGGCCGTTTTCTTTTTCCCCACGCTGGACAGCTATGAGCTATTGAGCATGGCGGCTCCTTTCATGATTTGACTAAACACGGAAGTGGGCGGTTGAGTTCTTGCCCTGTCCGTCGCGGGTACAAGCGGAGGACTGGCAAGTCACTGGGTAGGGGCGTTCAAAGGAGACACGCAGCCCTCACCCTTGGAACAATCCCGATTCGACCAACAACTTAGCGACGTCCTGGGTCGCCGCGACCCTGCGACGTCCAATGGTGACCAGCTTGAGATCCAGGCGATTGCCGTCGACGGCTCGGCGCAGCGCCGTCGAGCTGGGATATTTCAAGAGGGGAGCCAGCTCCTTGAGCTCGACGAGCTCGCCATAGCGCTCGAGCAGGCGGGAGAACAGATCGGTCGTTTGGGGCACTTTTGATGACGATTCGGGCAGTTGAATGATTTCCGCGGAATGTGCATGAAAACGACCTGAACTGGAAGGGTTAAATTTGGTGTCAAATTTGTCCAAATCACGAATCGCGCATCTCTCACCGCACCCCCTCAGGCATGGCGAACCGCAAGACCACAGAACTCGACCGACTCAGAGCCCAGACCTGGGTCCGGAATCTCTTCCTGGTTGCCGGCGTGAGAGGGCGAAAAAATCTGGAGGAGAAACTCTACGAGCGCGCCGGGCTGCAACGATTCGAGGCGAGCAATCGGCTGGACCGCTATTGCCGAGGGAAGCACAGTGTCCAGATTCCGCGGCGGCCTGGCGGTCGCGGGGATTGGGTTGAATATGGAGAGCTTGCCTATCCAGGATCTGCAGCCTGGTTTGATACGCCGGTCTGGTACCTGCTGGACCCCGGTCCGTTCTACGCGCAGGAGGTACTGGAGTGCGTGAGGCTGCTTCCCCCGCAGTACCTTGAGATCATGCTCAATATAGACATCCCAGGACCCTCCGCAGGACTTGTGCTCCAGGACCTGTGGGAAGACCGGATATACGAGTTGGCGTCCAGGCCATCGGTCTGGTCGCTTGGGGCGCTGGCTTGCGCCCTTCGGCGGGCCGAGTTTGCGGGCCAAGCCGCAGTGTTCCGATTCGCGGTGATCGGCATCTTGTGGACACTGGATCAACTGATTGCGTCAGAGCCTGAGTTGCTGCAGGAGCCGTTGGTCAGATTTCGTCAGCTCGCGGCGGACTATTTCGCGACGTTATTGGTTCCACTAAGCGGCACCTACCGGCTCGGGATCTCGGCGAGGGACTTCGAGAGATTTTCTGACTCTGTTAACAAATTTCTCCTGCGGGAGGCGGAGGTCGAAATGGAGACATGGAATCTCGTCAATGGCTAATCACGCGAGTAAAAGAGGTCTCTGGTATTCCGTGCAATTAAAGTAGATAACACAGACTTGGATTTCATCCAGCATTTCCATGATTTTTGGGGCATTCTTTCGGGTGGCCATGGCCACCGTACTAGTACTGATCTTTGTTTACTACATCTATCAGATGTGTACGGATCGGCTCCGGCGCAGTATGCGTAACCGGAACGAAGACATCGACGCAAGCGTTCGTAGCCGTATATTGCGAAGACCGGATGGACTAGGTCAAAGTTTCGAATGGCAGAGATTCCACGAGCCTTGACAAGATCGTTTGACCATCGCCAAGGCCCGTGAGGCATCGCCCCCCAAAGGAACGAAAGGCACTACCTCAAATGGGGTATGCCTAGATGACAGGTCAGTTCTCGTGACCTTGGCGCAGCTGGAAGTCGAGACGCGCACTTTCGCTGCTGGTCATGACGATCTTCTGACCGTCAGCCGTTTCCAGGACTTGGCCTTTGGGGAGATGGACGACGCGGTCGAACTTGTCGGCCGCAGCCATTTTCCCATCCTTGAAAACGAATACAGTGCCGCCGTCCTTCAGGCGGTAGGTCTTGTCGACATTGTTTGCCAGCGAGTCGGTGGCAAAAGCGGTCGATGCCAGAGTGCTGAGTACGGCGGCAGCGAAGAGCGAGGTGATTCGGGTGTTCATATCAGGTCCTTTCTTGAAATACAGGTGCAATGTCAATCAATGCACTTTGTGCGGATGCACGTTATGTATTCTGTCGATCAGCCCTGACATGAAGATGTGCCGGCGATTACATTTGCGTTAGTTCCAATGCGCCGCTGCCTGAGTAAGGGTATTGTCTGAGTTCTTACTCATGTCAGGCTGACTTTTCTGAACTCCAGAGTAAATCTTGTTCGGCCCTGAGCGGACGAAACTTCGATCTTCCCTCCGTGTGCTTCAACAATTGCGCGCGTGATGGCGAGTCCCAATCCGGTTCCGTCAGAGTCCGGCTGTGCTCGTGATGGATCCGCACGATAGAAGCGGTCAAACAGCCTGGGCATGATTTTCGGATCAATGCCGTCACCCGTGTTCTCCACAGAGACTTGGGTTGAATTTTCGGTATCGCTGATCTCGATGCAGACCTCCCCAGCCATCTTCGTATGCCGCAAGGCGTTGGACAGCAGGTTGCTCACCGCTCTGCGAAACATCAGCCGGTCGCCCAGGATGTTGCCGCTGCCGTGCAGGCTCATGCGTACGTTTTTTTCCTCGGCCACGGCCTCGTAGAAGTCCAGCAAAGCCTGAGCCTCCTGTTCGGCCGAGAAAAGCTCTTTGCTGGGGAGCTGGAGCCCTCTTTCGGTCTTGGCCAGAAAGAGCATGTCGGACACCATGCGTGCCAAGCGCTGGAACTCCTCAGCGTTGGAGGCCAGGATGTCGCGATAGGTGTCGGCATCACGCCGGTTGGACAAGGCCACCTGCGTCTGCGTCAGGAGGTTGCTGATGGGCGTGCGTAGCTCATGCGCCAGGTCGGACGAAAAATCGGACAAGCGCTGGAAATCCTGCTGCAACCGATCCAGCATGTGGTTAAGCTCATTGGCCAGATCGGCCATTTCGATGGGCACGGCTTCGACCTGCATGCGTTGATTGAGCTGCTGGCCACTGACCACCGAGGCTCTCGATTTCATGGCGCGCAGCGGGGCCATGCCCTGGTGAGCGGCGAACCAGCCTGCAAACCCGCTTACCAGGGTGGCGAGCACGGCATAAAGCGCCAGAGTGTGCTGCAGCTGCGCCATGAAATGAGTGTGGTGCTCGGTGTCGATGGCAACCAAGATCAACATTTCAGTAGATTCACCGTGATTGGTCTCTGACCACTGTGCAAGACCGTGGTAAGCGCGCTCTCGACTGCTCCATAGCAGGGATTTTGGGGTGCTCCCGGGTTCGGGGAGTGCCGCCGCATCGGGCAAGTTGAAATCATCCGACTCGAAAAAAACGCGGCCATGCACGTCTTTGATAAGCACATAGAGACCGTGATGATGGTCCAACGCCTCCTTCAATCGAACTTGAGCGTCTTGTGTTGAGCTGGACCTGGCGAGCAACTCTCCAACCAGACGCTGTTTGTCTTGCAAAACAATGTCGTCAAGGTCAATGAAATGACGTTCGGACGCCACCAGAAAAATGACACCCAGGCCCAAAACGATCGCCGCGGAGAGCAGCGTGAAGAACAGGGTGAGACGGGAGGTCAGAGACAGAGACCGAAGCACTCAGGACTCCTCTGGGACTTCCAGCACGTAGCCCATGCCGCGCACCGTCTGGATAAGCTTGACCTCACGGCCCTCGTCGACCTTGACCCGCAACCGCCTCATGGCTACCTCGATGACATTGGTGTCCCCATCGAAGTTCATGTCCCACACCTGGGAGGCGATCAGGGAACGCGGAAGGACCTCGCCCCGGCGACGCATCAGTAACTCCAGCAATCCGAACTCTTTGGCGGTCAGATCGATTTTCCGCCCCCCCCGAGCGACACGGCGACGCAGCAGATCCAGCTCCAGGTCGGCCACCAGCAGGGTGGTTGGCTCTGTGCCACTGCGGCCGCGTCGCAGGATGGTTCGCACCCGGGCGAGCAACTCGGCGAAGGAAAACGGCTTGACCAGATAGTCGTCGGCGCCAAGTTCGAGCCCCTTGATGCGGTCTTCCACCTGGTCACGTGCCGTGAGAAACAACACCGGCATCTGCAGCCCGCGTTTGCGTATGGCCTGAAGGACCTGCCAGCCATCGATGCCAGGCAGCATGACATCCAGGATGACCAGATCGTAGGGCTCTTGGAGGGCTTGGTGCAACCCATCCGTTCCATCTCGCGCCAGATCGACCACAAAACCAGCCTCCCCCAGACCCTGGCGCAGGTACTCCCCAGTTTTGTGCTCGTCTTCAACGATCAATATCTTCACGCATGCACTCCACAGCCGACTGGGCGTCAGTTTGACAAGTTTCTGGCCTTCGTCAGCAAGATTACAGAAATGTAATCCGCAAGTCAGCTTTCTGACGGCGTCGGTTTCTCAGAATCACCCCCTGAAATCAGCGAGTTACCCCAAGAGGAATCCATGACCATCCCTACCCACAGCCTGTCCTTCGGAAAATTGCTTCCCTGGACGATGGCGCTGCTTGCCGGCTCAGCCATGGCGCAGATCACGGCCGAGCAGACCCCGCCACCGGCACCCCCGGCCCAACTGACCTACACCTCGCCCCTGAACGGGTATCAGGCCTACGCTGACCAACCGGTCCAGTCCTGGCGGGAGGTTAACGACACCGTTGGCCGTATCGGGGGATGGCGCACTTATGCCAAGGAAGCCAGAACGGCTGAGCCTGCCAATGACACGGTACCTTCGTCTGCGGCCCATGAAGGGCATCACGGAGGTTCCAAGCGATGAGACGCACTCTGCAATCGAGCGGAGCCAGGCTCGCGATATCGGCCGTGACTCTGGCGGTTCTGTCCGGCTGCGCCAGCGTCAGTCTCGAACAGAACGTCAGCCGCGTGAACGACGAGGCTAGCAGCTTCACGGAGAAGAAACTGGCGCTTTCGCGCACGGAGCAGGAGCGCAAGGAGCGGGCTGACGCCGCCCAGGCACTCCTCACCCAGCCTCTGGGGCAGCGCGAAGCCGTACAACTGGCCTTGGTCAACAGCCCCTCCCTGCAGGCCTTGTTGGCCCAGGGCTGGGCGGAATCGGCCGACGCCGCCCAGATTGGCCGGATCGCCAACCCAATTTTCAGCTACGAGCGCATGGTCGCGGGCGATGAGCTGGAAATTGGACGCGCTCTGTCGTTTGGTCTGCTGGACCTGCTGACGCTGCCGACCCGCCAGGGGATTTCCCGCTACCGCATCGAGCAGTCGCAGCTGCGCCTGACCAGCGAAGTGGTAGACCAGGTCACGCAGGTCCGCCAGGCCTGGGTGCGTGCCGTTGCGGCGCAGCAAACCCTCCGGTATGCCCGTCAGGTGTACGAGAGTGCAGAAGCCACCTCCGAGATTGCCCGGCGCATGCAGGCCGCGGGCAACTTCAGTCGCATCAGCCGTGCCCGCGAGCAGGCCTTCTACGCAGATGCTGCCACACGCCTGGCCACGGCCAACCATCAGGCCACGGCAACGCGGGAGGAGTTGGTCCGCCGGCTGGGGCTCGATGAAGCACAGGCCCCGCTGCTCAAGCTCCCCGAGCGCTTGCCTGATCTGCCCAAGCAGGCCATGGATCCCCAGACCGCAGGTTCGTACGCCACACGCAACCGCCTGGATATCCGGCTCGCACAGACGAACTTCGAGGCTTATGCCAAATCTCAAGGTTTGACCACGGTGACCAGCCTCACCGACATCGAACTCACGGCGCGCCGCAATACCAAGACCGACAGCGCAACGGGAAGCCGTTCAGATCCGCGTGGCTATGAAATCGGGGTACGGTTGCCGATTTTCGACTGGGGTGGCATGCAGCGCGATGCGATGAGCGCGCGTACGCTGGCCGCAGCCAACCAGCTGGAAGCCACAATTCGTGCGGCCGGATCCAGCCTGCGCGAGAGCTATTCCGGCTACCGCACCGCCTACGACGTGGCGCGCCATCACCGCGATGAGGTCGTGCCGCTGCGCAAGGTGATCTCAGACGAGAACCAGCTGCGCTACAACGGAATGATCATCGGCGTTTTCGAGCTGCTCGCCGACGCCCGTGATCAAGTCAATACGGTCATTGCCGCCATCAACACAGAGCAACAGTTCTGGCTGGCTGACGCAGCCTTGCAGGCTTCCCTCATCGGGCGTCCGACCAGCACGACGCTATCCGCAGCAGCACCTCCTTCCGGTGCCGCCGCCGCCGGCCATTGATTTTCAGGGAATCCGCAATGACATCCAGAAGAGATTTTTTCAAGTTAGCAGGCGTCGCTGGCGGTGCTGTGGCAGCGGCCTCGGTCAGCCGCGTGGCCATGGCGGCCCTGCCCGAGCCGGTCATCCAGACCAGCCCAGACACCATGGCCCCATTGGTTCCCAACAGCGGCCGCCCCTACAACCCGGTGGTCACGCTCAACGGCTGGACCCTGCCCTGGCGCATGAACCAGGGCGTCAAGGAATTCCACCTCGTGGCTGAACCGGTGGTCCGCGAGATGGCACCCGGGTTCAAAGCCCATCTTTGGGGCTACAACGGCCAGAGTCCCGGGCCCACCCTCGAGGTGGTCGAGGGCGACCGCGTGCGCATCTTCGTGACCAACAAGCTGCCGGAACACACCAGCATCCACTGGCATGGCCAAAGGCTGCCCAACGGCATGGACGGCGTCGCCGGCCTGAACCAGCCGGCGATTCAACCCGGTAAGACCTTTGTCTACGAGTTCGTGGCGCGCCGGCCGGGCACTTTCATGTACCACCCACATGCCGACGAGATGACGCAGATGGCCATGGGCATGATGGGCTTCTGGGTGACCCATCCCAAGGTCAAGAATCCGCTGATCGACGAGGTTCAGAGAGACTTCTGCTTTCTCCTGAACGCCTTTGATATCGATCCCGGGAGCTACACCCCCAAGATCATGACCATGCTGGACTTCAATCTGTGGTCCTGGAACAGCCGTATCTTCCCCGGCATCGACTCCCTGAATGTCCGCCTGAACGACAAGGTCCGGATCCGGATTGGCAATCTGACGATGACCAATCACCCCATCCACCTGCATGGCCATGAGTTCCTGGTGACTGGAACCGATGGCGGGCCCACACCGAAAAGCACGCGCTGGTATGAGGTGACCACCGATGTCGCGGTTGGCCAGATGCGTCAGGTTGAGTTCCTCGCGGACGAGGAAGGCGACTGGGCCTTCCACTGCCACAAGAGCCACCACACCATGAACGCCATGGGACATAACCTCCCTACGCTGATAGGCGTGGACCACCGCGGCCTGTCCAAGAAGATCAACAACCTGATCCCGGACTATATGGTCATGGGGGAGCGTGGCATGGCGGACATGACGGAAATGGAGATGCCCATACCCGACAACACCGCCCCCATGATGACTGGCGAAGGCCCGTTTGGTTCGGTGGAGATGGGTGGCATGTTCAGTGTGCTCAAGGTTCGGCGCGATCAGAAGCCCGGGGACTACAAGGACCCGGGGTGGTTCAAGCATCCCGAAGGCACGGTGGCCCACGAGTACGAAGGCCCGCTCAGCGAGCCTGCGAGGTTCAAGGCCGAAGGCGGCCAATCCATGCCTCGTGCGCAGACCCCCAGCCAACCGACCGAAGTCAAAGTTCGCAAGCCTCAGTCCCACAGCGGGCACTGAATTTTTAATCCAAGGAGATATCCATGACACACAAGACACGCACCCTGGCCAAAGTGATGGCCCTGATGGCGATTGCCCTGTCCAGCTCGGCTTTCGCTGGTGGCAACCATGCCGGCGGCCACGGCCACGACGATGAGGAGACGGCGATCGGCAAGCCAGGCGTGGCTGCACGGGTCAACCGCACCATCACCATCGAAATGAACGACAGCATGCGCTATACGCCCGCAGACGTTCAGGTCAAGCAAGGCGAAACCGTCCGGTTCGTGGTCAAGAACGTCGGCAAGGTCAAGCACGAACTCAGTCTTGGAACGCAGCAGGAACTGATGGAGCATCTGGAGCAGATGAAGAAGTTTCCCGATATGGAGCACGACGAGCCCAGCAAGGTCACGCTGGCTCCGGGGAAGCAGGGCGAGATCATCTGGCAGTTCACCAAGGCTGGCACCGTGAATTTCGCCTGTCTGATGCCTGGCCACTATGAAGCAGGGATGAAAGGTGCGGTCAAGGTCGCCAGGAAATGAAACCCATCCGAAGGCACGGTCTGCACGATCTGCACCAGGTCGTGCTGGCCACCAAGAAGGGTCGCAACAGGTTCTCAGCAATATCCCGCGAGGAAATCATGAAAAACATCAAACATATTCTTGCCATTTCGTCTCTCGCATTGGGCATAGCCTTGCCTATGAGCAGCATCGCGCAAACCATGATGATGGACCAGAGCAAGATGGGTATGTCGCAATCCGCGTCCATGACCGATGGGGAGGTCCGCAAGGTCGATCG
Source organism: Rhodoferax sp. BAB1 (assembly GCF_013334205.1). Classification (NCBI taxonomy): domain Bacteria; kingdom Pseudomonadati; phylum Pseudomonadota; class Betaproteobacteria; order Burkholderiales; family Comamonadaceae; genus Rhodoferax; species Rhodoferax sp. BAB1. Next base: position 575,268 of record NZ_CP054424.1, read on the forward strand.
TGAGACTGGCAAGATCACCATCAAGCACGGCGATATCAAACATCTGGACATGCCAGGCATGACCATGGTCTTCACGGCAAAGGACAAGGGATTGCTGACAAACTTGAAGCCTGGCGATAAGGTCAAGTTCATGGTCGTCAACGAAGGCGGCAAGATGGTTATCACCGATCTCCAGCCAGTCGAGTGACGCTCCCACGATTCACTGCATCTTCAGTAACGGGAGAATCTCGATGTACTTTGGTGATGGTTACTACATGGTCGGCATGCATGCTTTCTGGTGGATCTTCTGGGTGATCATCATCATCGCGCTATTGTTCGGTCCTTGGCCTCCTAGCCGTGGTCGAGATGACGGCCTGCGGGAGACACCGCATCAGGTCTTGCGACGCCGACTGGCCAAGGGCGAGATCAAGCCGGAAGAGTACGAACAACTCAAGCAGTTGCTCGGCAAGGACGAATAGCGAAAAATTCGTCGCGACAAGGAATGGACATGAAGCTGACGTTTCTCGGCGCTGCAGGCACAGTAACAGGCTCCAAATACCTGCTGGAGCATGCCGGACGTCAGATCCTGGTCGATTGCGGGCTCTTCCAAGGCTACAAGCATTTGCGGGAGATGAACTGGGAGCCTTTCCCAGTGGATGTCTCGCGCCTGGACTGTGTCATCCTGACCCATGCGCATCTGGATCACTCCGGTGCCCTGCCTCTGCTGCTTCGGAACGGGTATCGCGGCCCCATCTACACCACGCCAGGAACCATCGACCTTTGTCACCTGCTCCTGCCTGATAGTGCGAGGCTGCAGGAGGAAGAAGCCGAATATCTGAATCGCCACCAGGCCAGCAAGCATAAGCCGGCTCTTCCTCTCTACACAGAACAGGATGCGCGACATGTTTTGCGCTATATGCAGGCTGTGCCATTTAATGAAACCATAGAAATGGTGCCTGACATGCAGCTTTCACTGCGGCCAGCGGGTCATATTATTGGTGCGGCCAACGCAGAAATTCAGGCGGGCGGCTTGACCATCGTCTTTTCAGGAGATGTTGGACGCGATGACGATCCGATCATGCGGCCGCCGACACCGCTTGGGACGGCGGACTACCTAGTCATCGAGTCCACCTATGGCGATCGGCTGCACCAGCCGGAGGACAACGAGGCGCTTCTGGCCGAGATCATCCAGAGAACGGCGGGTCGCGGTGGCAGCGTTGTGGTACCGGCCTTCGCGGTGGGGCGCGCGCAGACCCTGCTGTTTCTGCTCTCGCGCCTCAAGGCACGACACGCGATACCGGATCTGCCCGTGTTCCTAGACAGTCCGATGGCCATCGACATGACCGAGATCTACCACCGGCACCGGAAGGAGCACCGACTGAGCCCGGAAGAGTGCAAAGGTCTGTGCCGGGTTGCCACCATGGTCCGGACCTCTGACGAATCACGCGCCCTGAACAACGTTCGCTACCCCGCCGTCATCATCTCGGCCAGCGGCATGGCCACCGGAGGTCGGGTGCTGCACCATCTCAAGAGAATGGCACCGGACCGGCGCAACACCATCGTCCTGGTGGGCTATCAGGCCGGGGGGACTCGTGGTGCACGTCTAGCCGCCGGGGAGAAGTCTATCCGGATCTTTGGCGAGGATGTAGCTGTCAATGCCGAAGTCGCGATGCTGCGCGGCATGTCCGCACACGCCGATGCCGGACAGCTCATGCGCTGGATGGCCGCTATGCCCCACGCGCCCAGGAAGGTCTTCCTGACTCATGGCGAGCCAGGACCGGCCGACATTTTGCGACAGCGTGTGGACAGAGAACTCGGCTGGACGGCTGGCGTGCCCCGCTTAGGCCAGACCGTGGAGCTGGTGCCATGAGTCACCTCCACGCTCTTGAAGATCACGAGACGCATGCTGCGCTTCGGTACCGGCTGTTGGGAATCGACACGCAGCAGGAGTATGTGATCTACATGCGGCGAGACTGTCATGTGTGTCGGGCTGAGGGTTTTCAATCGCAAACCCGGGTACGCGTGGACCTGGGGGATCGCCATATCATCGCCACCCTCAACGTGATCGATTCCGACTTGCTGTTGCCAGGCGAAGTTGGCCTTTCGCGTGGTGCAGCCCAGACGTTGGCTGCAGACGAGCAAAGCCAACTCCAAGTCTCCCACGCGCCGACGCTGGAGTCCTACAGTGCGCTGCGGTCCAAGATATACGGGCACCGGCTCGATGCGTCGGCATACCGCAGCATCATCACGGATGTATCTGCGGGTCACTATTCCGATATGCATCTGGCGGCATTTCTCAGTGCCTGCGCCGGTGGCCGCATGGATCTGCAGGAAGTCATCGACCTGACTCTAGCCATGGTGGAGGCAGGAACGCGGATCGATTGGGGGCGAACCCCGATCGCGGACAAGCATTGTGTTGGTGGTCTGCCCGGCAACAGGACGACACCGATCGTCGTGGCCATCGTCGCCGCGGCCGGTCTAACCATGCCCAAGACCTCCTCGCGCGCCATCACGTCCCCGGCTGGAACAGCGGACGTGATGGAGACGATGACAAACGTGACACTGGATCTGGGGGCCATGCGACGGGTCGTTGAGCGAGAGGGAGGTTGTCTTGCCTGGGGTGGCGCGTTGTCGCTGAGCCCTGCCGACGATCTACTGATTCGTGTTGAGCGGCCCTTGGACCTGGACAGTGATGCCCAGCTGGTGGCCTCTGTGCTGTCCAAGAAAATCGCTGCGGGGGCGACACATGTCGTGTTGGATATCCCGGTTGGCCCCACCGCAAAAGTTCGTAGCGAGGAGGACGCACGCCGACTGACCACCATGCTTCAGCAGGTCGGCGACGCCTGTGGCCTGAATTTGCACATACGCCATACCCGGGGAGGCCAGCCGGTAGGTCAAGGTGTCGGCCCAGCGCTCGAAGCTCACGACGTGATGGGCGTACTCCGTGGGGCCGCGCATGCACCCGTCGATCTCCGGATGCGTGCGCTCAACTTGGCGGGCGACCTGCTGGAGTTCTGTGGCAAAGCGACTCCAGGAACGGGGAACTCGCTCGCATGGCGGCTGCTTGACTCTGGTATGGCGTGGCAGAAATTCCAAGGTATTTGCGAAGCGCAAGGAGGTTTGCATGAGCCACCCGTCGCCAGAATCAAAGACCCCGTCATCGCAGCATCTTCGGGACACATTTCTCACATTGATAACAGACGTCTGTCACGCCTGGCGAAGCTGCTGGGAGCACCAACAACTCCAACCGCCGGCTTGGCCATGCATGTTGAGCTCGGGGACTCTGTGCAGCAGGGCACGCCCTTGTTCACCCTGCACGCGGAATCTACTGGGGAGTTGTCTTACGCAAAGGAATATCTAAAGTCCCACCCCTTTTTGACCATCTCGGGGGAGGCCGAGAGGTAAGGCGTTTCCCGTTCGCAATTGGTTTTTCACTTCTAGGAGGTTGGTATGAAAGCAGTACGTTCCCTGATCGCTGTGTCCTTGATCACGTGTCTTTCAACGTTGAGCCTGGCCGCTCAACCTGACCCGCAAGATCACGAGGCCCATCACCCCGCCGGCGCTGCGTCAGCGCCGAAATCCAAGACCCCCGCGGCAAAACCGCCAGCGACAAAAGCCTCTGCGCCGAAGCCTTCAGCGGCCGTGAAGCAGAACATTGAGCGGATGGACCAGCAAATGATGATGATGGGCGAAATGCATCAGAAAATGATGAGCGCCCAATCCGCAGGTGAGCGTGGTGCACTCATGGGTGAGCACATGAAAATGATGCAGGACGGCATGTCCATGATGAACATGATGAAAGGCTCCGGCATGGCCGGCGCAGGTATGGGTGGGGGTGGCATGAGTGGCCCGGGGATGGGTGGCGCGCAAGACAGCAAGAGCATGCCTGGCAACATGGAAGACCGTCAGCAAATGATGGAGAAACGCATGGACATGATGCAGATGATGATGCAGATGATGATGGACATCCAGCCGGCACCAGCCGGAAAGTAATCGGGGGGCGCCATGAATCACGAACATCACCAACATGAACCTGCCCCGTCATTCTGGGGGTCACGTTATTCGGTCGGCTTGCTCGTGATCGGGGCCGTTGCCGGTTACTTTCTGTTGAAAGAGCATCTGGTACACGTAGCCACTGCGCTCCCATACTTGTTTATTCTCGCCTGCCCCATCATGCATTTTTTCATGCATCGCGGGCATGGTCATAAGCACGGACCCAGCCGACAGGACAACCTGGGACCTGGTTCCGGCGACAAGGGAGATGCACCATGACTCACGCCGAACCTGCTTATGGACTTTGGCTGCTGGTGGCTTTGAACTCGGCCGTCTTCATCATGTTCGCGTTCAGCTTCTTCAAGCCCGCAACTGCTCGCGACTGGAGGACCTTCGGCGCCTTCTCCGCGTTCATCGTCGCCTTATTCGTCGAAATGTACGGATTCCCACTGACGATTTACCTGCTGTCAGGATGGCTGCAGACGAAGTTTCCGAATCTGGACATCATGTCCCATGATACTGGCCACCTATGGGCCACTCTGCTCGGAGAGAAGGGGGATCCGCATTTTGGTGTCCTGCATATCGCCAGCTATATCTTTCTGGGCTACGGCTTCTATCTGCTGTCTACAGCCTGGAATGTTCTCTACCATGCGCAACGCAGGCATACACTGGCAATGACAGGTCCATATGCGCGGATCCGTCACCCACAATATGTGTCGTTTGTCCTGATCCTCCTGGGCTTTCTGCTGCAGTGGCCCACACTCCTGACATTGCTCATGTTTCCGATCCTGTTGATGATGTACGGCCGGCTCGCTATCACGGAGGAGACGGAAATGCGGACGCAGTTCGGGGAGGAATTCGATCGCTACGCACTAAAAACGCCCAGGTTCTTTCCCCGGTGGCGTTAGTAATCGCTATATGCAACAGCGCCAGCGGACGTTGCATCGACAATGCGATGATCATCATTGATGCGATTGATCAATAGCCACGACGAAGCTTGAACCATGTGCTTTTCGATGACTGCCAGTCTTGCCGCCGGAGGATTTCTGCTCGGCGTTGGCACGATGACCGTGAAGGCGGCACGACGTTCGTCTGAGGTTCCTTTTGCTGCAATACCACTGCTCTTTTCCATTCAGCAACTGAGCGAGGGTGTCGTCTGGTGGACCTTTGCACACGATGCGCCGGGTCTCAATGTCGTCATGACCCAGTTCTACTCGTTTTTCTCGCACGTACTCTGGCCGGCCTATGTGCCTCTGGCCGTACTCTTGCTGGAGCCTCCAGGTGGGCGGAGCAGACTGCTGAAATTGACCGCCATTGCTGGGATGGGGGTCGGCTTGTATCTGCTGTATTTGATGTTCGAGTATCCGATCACATCCCGGGCGACGGGGGGCACATTGAATATGTGTCACCCCATTTTTTTGCTGTAGTGACGATGACGGGGTACCTTCTCGCAGCCACCGTAAGCCCACTGCTGTCGAATGAGATCATGGTCAGGATCTTTGGGGCTCTCGCCTTGATCTCATTTATGCTGGCCTATCTGATCTTTGCGAGATGGTTCATCTCCGTTTGGTGTTTCTTCGCGGCAATTTTGAGCGTGATCGTTGCGCTTAGGTTCTTTGGGCGAAAAAATCCTCCCCCACTTGTTTGATAGATCAATCAGCAACATATATCGTCCATTTACAGCCGGCCTTCGGTGGCTGGCCGCTGCTGGGTGCGTTGCTCGGGCTATCCCTGCTGTTGACATCGTCCTATGCAACCAAGCTGTCGGGTAACTTGAGCGCTACTACGGCGGCGGCGATGCTGCTGCTGACATTGGTGCCCGGCGTCAACAAGATTGCGGTGAGCCTGGAGAAACGCCAGGCTACCGTGAGCTTCGACGATGCCAAGACCCTTGTCGAGACACTGACCTGGGCCACTCAGGAGGCGGGTTATCCGTCTCAACCGCTAGGGAATGCACAATGACCGCCGTCGTACCAGATTCGATGCTGACCTGTCCGGTCTGTGGCCATAGCAAGCGGGAGATCATGCCTACAGATGCTTGCCAGTGGTTCTACGAGTGCGAGCAGTGCCACACCGTGCTCCGCCCCAAGCCAGGAGACTGTTGCGTCTACTGCTCATATGGCAGCATGCCTTGTCCACCGATTCAGAAGAGCGGAAAGGGCGGCGGGTGTAGCCATTGAGCTTGCCGGCACAAGTTCCTTTTGAGCGGTATGCTGCTATCGTTCGGTCCGAACGAGGGGGCAATTTATACGATCGCACCGGGCCAGTCCTGCGTTTGATCGTCATCAGAATCTGCCAGCGACCCCATTCATACCCATCATGGAAACGAAATCTCTTGCTCTTGCCGACATCCTGAGGGCGCTACGAGAAGACATTCAGGCTGAAAACACCTTGATCGCCAGCCGAGTGACTTGGTACGTGACCTCGCAGTCGTTTCTGCTGACGGCGTATGCAGCTTCCTGGAGTACCGGTTTTCTCTGGCAGTCATTTTTTCATCACGTGATGCCGATTGCGGCCATCGTTCTCTCGGTGGTGATCCTGGCGTCCATTTATGCGGCAACCTGGGCACAGGATGTGTATTTGAGGGAGCAGGAGGCGCTGGTTTTCAGGATCAACGCCGAGTTTCAACTTTCGGATGCCGAAAAGATGGCGCTTCAGGTTTATGAGCGAACCATGGTTGTCAATCGGGCCAATGGGGCCGGCAAGATCGTCGGCGGACGTATCCACGCCCTCGTTCGGATCACGCCGCTCGTGCTTCCAGTGGGATTCTCGGCTTTGTGGCTCTATGCGCTGATCTTTGCGCCGGCCGCATCGTCATGACAGCGTTTGATAGGGATCAAACATAAAGTAGTCGGCGTTCGCACGCCTTATGGATTACAAGAATGTAATCAATTTGTCAGGAATTTGTCGGTCCCAGGCTCCGATACTGCCAGTCAGCATTCGGTCGCATCCCGATCGACCGAATGCTGACTCTGGAAGCACCGATAGTCATGAAAACAAGTTACCGGACTCTACTTTGCGCCTCCATCGCTTGGTTGTCGCTGATTTTTCCCGCGGTGGCCCAGGAGTCGGACCTCGGCGCGTCACTCAGCGGTCTCCTTGACTACGCGCGTAAGGGCAATCCTGAATACGCTGCGATGCGCGCCGAGTTGGACGCATCGACCCAGCGCGTAGAGTCTGCGGGGGCCTTGCCTGACCCGCGTTTCCGCGCCGAACTTCGGGACGTGACCCGCCAGGGGGACCAATCCCCCCTGCTTCTTCCAGGCCAGGTCGGCAGCACGCGATATCTCCTGATGCAGGAGTTCCCCTGGTATGGCAAGCGGGACCTGAAGCGAAACATTGCCGAGCAGGATGTCGAAGCAGCTAGGGGGCGCAGCCAGGGAATCTGGATCGAGATTTCAAGTCGCATCAAAGTTGCCTATGCACGACTCTACCTGCTGTATCGCAGCGAAAGAATTGCGCGCGAGATCATCGACTTGATGACCCGTCTTGAGAGCGTGACGCAGGCCCGCTACGCCGGCGGCCTGGCGGCCCAGCAGGACGTAATCCGGGCCCAGCTCGAACAATCTGCCTTGCGCAATGAATTGATCGCGCTGGACGCTGAACGTCGTCAGCTACAGGCACGTCTGAATGGCTTGCTGGCCCGGCCCGCCGGAGCGTCCCTGGCAGAACCGGTGGCACTGCGGCCAGTACCGTCGCATGAACAGTTGAACCTGACAGGGCTGGAGGAGCGTGCGATAACGCGCAATCCGCAACTCAGTAGCGAGGAATCCCGCATCAGGTCTGCCCAGTTGAGCCGGGATCTCGTGCTGAAGAACCGCTACCCCGACATCACGCTGGGGGTGTCTCCCATTCAGTACCAAGGAACCGTGAAGGAATGGGAACTGATGATCGAAATGAATATACCTCTGCAGCAGTCGTCCCGTCGGGCTCAGGAGAGGGAATCCGAAGCCCTGCTGCAGGCAGCCCAGGCGCGCAAGGAGTCTGCGACTCGGCAACTGCTGTCCGAACTTTCGGAGAACGTGGATGCGATCGATGCCGCCCGTCGTACGGAGAATCTCGTAGCGACCCAATTACTTCCCCAGTCGGAATTCACCTATCAGGCGGCCTTGGTAGGGTATGAGAACGGCAAGGTGGACTTTGCGACGCTGCTGGATGCCCAGCGGCAGATCCGCAAGGCCAGACAGAGTCAGCTGGAGTCCCAGGTAGAGGCGCAATTCCGGCTGGCTGAAATCGAACGAATCATCGGAGAAGATCTATGAATGTCCGGTCCAAATGGCTGATCGCCGGTCTGGGCGTCAGTTTGGTGGTCCTCATTGCGCTCGAAGTTCGCTATGGTTTCCTGTACCGAGGCCACGAACTGCAAGCGGCTGCCACAGAGAGCGGGGCGGAATCGCCGAATGCCGAAACGCCCAAGCCTGCACGCAAGCTTCTTTTCTATCGCAATCCCATGGGCTTGCCCGATACCTCTCCCGTGCCGAAGAAGGATCCCATGGGCATGGACTACATCGCCGTTTATGAGGGCGAGGATCAGGAAGAAAGTTCGGGTCGGACGGGCCTGATCAGGATCAGCACGGAAAAGATCCAGAAGTTGGGGGTTCGGACCGAAGCGGCGCGCGTCCAAAAACTGGAACGCACAGTGAGTGCGGCGGGACGGGTCGAACCCGACGAGCGCCGGATCTACACCATCTCGCCGAAGTTCGAGGGTTATGTGGAGCGCCTGCATGTGAACGTGACCGGTCAGACGGTGGCCAAGGGTCAGGTGCTCTTTGAGGTCTACAGCCCGGAACTGATCTCCGCGCAGCGCGAGTACCAGATCGCTTTGCAGGGCTTGCAGTCGACGCAAGGATCTGCGGATCAGGTTCAGTCGGGAATGCGTCGTTTGGCCGACTCCAGTCTGCAGCGTCTGCGCAATTGGGATATCTCGGAAGAGCAGATCTCCGGCCTGACGCTGTCGGGGGAAGTCCGACGCACGCTGGCATTCCGTTCCCCGGTCCAGGGCCTGGTGACAGAGAAAAGAGCCGTGCAAGGCATGCGCTTCATGCCGGGCGAAGCGCTGTACCAAGTCACTGACCTCGGCGCTGTCTGGGTAGTGGCCGATGTGTTCGAACAGGATATCGGTCTCGTGAAGACCGGTGCCAAGGTCAAGGTGGCGATCAATGCTTATCCTGACAAGGCGTTTTCGGGCATCGTCACCTATGTCTACCCCACGCTCAATCCCGAGACGCGGACGATTCCCGTGCGCATTGAGCTGTCCAACCCCGGCATGCTGCTCAAGCCAGCCATGTTTGCGCAGATCGAACTATCGGTCGGAACACGCACACAGACAGTGACGGTGCCCAATTCGGCGGTTATCGACAGCGGTACGCGGCAGCTCGTGCTCGTCCAGGTCGGGGAGGGGCGCTTCGAGCCGAGGGAGGTCCGCCTAGGCCGGCGCGCCAGCAATGAGGTGGAAGTCCTGGAAGGCGTGCGCAACGGCGAGATCGTCGTTGTATCTGCCAACTTCCTGATTGATGCCGAGAGCAATCTCAAGGCAGCCGTCAGCGGCTTTGGTCACGCGGGTCATGGCTCCAGTGCAGATGCCGGGCAGAAGCCATCGAGCGAGACGCCGAAAGCGGCAACGACAGGTCATCGGGCGGAGGGTGCGATCGAAAGTATCGATTTTAAGAACGGCACGGTCGAAATCAGCCATGGTCCGGTACCCAGCCTCAAATGGCCAGCCATGTCGATGGAGTTCGCTGTCGCCAATGGCGGCCTGCTGCAGGGTTACAAACTTGGCGACATGGTGGCGTTCGAGTTTGTCGAGCGCAAGCCCGGTGAGTGGGTGGTGACGGCAATGCGCCGTGCCGCACCAACGCATGATGCCGCTGCACACAAGAGTCGCTAACGGGAAGAAAAATGCTCGCCAGAATCATCGATTGGTCGGGGCGCAACCGCTTCCTGATCCTTCTTGCCACCCTGTTCGTTGTCGCGGCCGGCATCTATGCCGTGATCCGCACACCGCTGGATGCCCTGCCTGACCTGTCCGACGTCCAGGTCATCGTCTACACCGAGTATCCAGGACAGGCACCGCAGGTGGTCGAGGACCAGGTTACCTACCCGTTGACAACAGCCATGTTGTCGGTGCCCCGATCCAAGGTGGTGCGGGGATTCTCCTTCTTCGGTGCCTCTTTCGTTTACATCATTTTTGAGGACGGCACCGACATCTACTGGGCACGCTCGCGCGTGCTGGAGTACCTCAACTTCGCCGCCGGACGTATGCCCAAGGGCGTGACCCCGCAGATCGGGCCCGACGCGACCGGCGTGGGGTGGGTGTATCAATACGCCTTGCTGGCGAAAGACCGTAGCTTGGCCGAGTTGCGCAGCCTGCAGGATTGGTATCTTCGTTATCAGCTGACCAAGGCACACGGGGTCTCTGAAGTTGCCTCCATCGGAGGCTTCGTCCAGACCTATCAGGTCACGGTCGACCCGGTAAAGCTCCGCGCCTACGGCATACCCCTGAGCCGGATTTCCCAGGTGATCCGCGATTCCAATCGGGACGTGGGCGGACGGGTCATTGAGATGGCCGAGACCGAGTACATGGTGCGCGGCAAGGGCTATTTGCGCGGCGTGTCGGATATCGAAACCCTGGCGCTGCGCAGCGAGAAGGGGACACCGGTGCTGGTGCGCGACGTCGCACGGGTGGAACTGGTACCCGACGAGCGCCGCGGCCTGACCGAACTCAACGGCGAAGGCGAGGTGGTTTCCGGCATCGCCATGGCGCGTTATGGTCAGAACGCCCTGGAGGTTATTCACAATCTGAAGGAAAAAGTCGCCGAGGTCTCCTCGGGCCTGCCCGAGGGGGTCACCATTGAGGCTGTTTATGACCGTTCCGACCTGATCCACCGGGCGATTGACACGCTGAAGCGGACCTTGCTCGAGGAATCCCTCATCGTTGCGCTGGTCTGCGTGGTGTTTCTGCTCCACGTCCGGTCCGCCCTGGTTGCCATTCTGATGCTGCCCGTCGGCGTCCTGATTGCTTTCATCGCCATGCGCCTGCTGGGCATGAATTCGAACCTGATGAGTCTGGGGGGGATTGCGATTGCCATCGGCGCCATGGTCGATGCCGCCATCGTGATGATCGAGAACGCGCACAAGCACCTGGAGCGCCTGCCGTCCGAGCATACGGCGGCCCAGCGTGCCGATGCGATGGTGGTCGCCTGCAAGGAGGTTGGGCCGGCTTTGTTCTTCTCGCTGCTCATCATCACGGTCTCGTTCCTGCCGGTCTTCACGCTGGAATCGCAGGAAGGGCGGTTGTTCTCGCCCTTGGCTTACACCAAGACTTTCGCCATGGCCGGAGCGGCCATGCTCTCGGTGACACTGGTTCCGGTCCTGATGCTGTTCTTCATCCGCGGCAAGATCATGCCGGAGGCCAAGAATCCGGTGAACCGTTTCCTGATCTGGTTGTACCGCCCCATCATTGCCTGGGTGATGATCTGGAAAAAGACGACCATTGGCCTTGCGCTGCTGGCGCTGGGTATCACCCTTTATCCGGCGTCCAGGCTTGGATCCGAATTCATGCCGACGCTCAACGAGGGAACGCTTTTGTACATGCCGTCTTCGTTGCCTGGCATGTCCATCACCAAGGCTGCCGAACTGCTGCAGACCCAGAACAAGATCATCAAGAGCTTCCCGGAGGTAACCTCCGTATACGGCAAGGCTGGCCGTGCCAACACGGCAACCGATCCGGCCCCAACCGAGATGTTCGAGACGGTCATCAACCTCAAACCGACCTCAGAGTGGCGGGACGGCATGACGACGGACAAGCTGATCGCAGAGATGGACAAGGCGCTGCAGTTCCCTGGTGTTTCCAATGCCTGGACCATGCCGATCAAGGCGCGTATCGACATGCTCTCGACCGGCATACGCACGCCGATAGGTATCAAGGTGTTCGGCAAGGACCTGGCCGAGATGGAGCGTCTAGCCAAGGAGATTGAAGCGGTCGTCAAGACGGTGCCTGGCACCAGTTCGGCGTTCGCCGAGCGCATCACCGGCGGTTACTACCTGAACATCGAGCCCGATCGCCCGCAGCTGGCACGCTATGGGCTCAATGTGGGTGAGTTGCAGGAAGTCATCGGGACGGCGCTGGGCGGCGAAATGGTGACCACCACGGTCGAAGGGCGCGAGCGCTTTGGCGTCACTGTGCGCTACCCGCGTGAGTTGCGCAACGATCCGCAGCAGATCGCGACACAGGTGCTGGTGCCGACGCCGGGCGGCGCCATGGTGCCGCTGGGGCAGGTGGCGACTCTTTCGATAGCCAAGGGTGCGCCCGGTATCCGCACCGAAAATGCCTTGCTGTCCGCGTACATCTATGTGGACATCCGGGATCGGGACATCGGTGGCTATGTGGCCGATGCCAAGAAGGCCGTGGCTGAACGGGTCAAGTTCCCGCCGGGATATTACGCAACCTGGAGCGGCCAGTTTGAGTCCATGGAGCGGGCTATCCAGAAAATGAAGGTGGTCATCCCCGTGACGCTGGCGCTGATCTTCCTGTTGCTGTACCTGAACTTCAGGCGTCTCACGGAAACCCTGATCGTGATGCTCTCCGTTCCGTTTGCCCTGGTCGGCGGGATCTGGCTGATGTGGCTGCTGGATTACAACCTGTCGGTTGCCGTGGCCGTGGGTTTCATCGCTCTGGCCGGGGTAGCAGCGGAGACCGGAGTGGTCATGCTGATCTACCTGGATCACGCCTGGGAAGAGGTGAAGGCTCGGTGCCAGGCGGAGGGGAAGACCCCGGGAGCGGCCGACCTCTACGCGGCGGTGATGGATGGCGCCGTTGAACGCGTGCGGCCCAAGATGATGACCGTGGTAGCGATCATGGCGGGTCTTTTGCCCATCATGTGGGGCAGCGGCACCGGCTCCGAGGTCATGAGTCGTATTGCCGCCCCCATGGTCGGAGGCATGATTTCTTCAACCGTCCTCACGTTGGCCGTTATCCCGGCCATTTATGCTCTGGTGAAGCAATGGCAGCTACGCCACGAAATGGATGGTGTATTTCCGCTGGGGGTAAAGCCAAACTGAACAGGCGAGGGGATGATCAAGCCTCGGGAATAACGCTTGACATTGACATGATGGGAAGGTTTATCTTGGTATCTGCGTCAATAGAGACGCCTAACAGGAGAAACTTATGAGCTCGATGGAACTGTCAGTAGAAGGTATGACCTGCGGCTCTTGTGCCAACGCCGTGCGCAGAGCGTTGACCCGCGTTCCCGGTGTCAGTCATGTTGACGTGGATCTCGCGCGAGGACGGGCGATGGTCGCGTCTCCAGGTGATGGAAACCATCTGCAGGATATGCTGGATGCGCTGACTGAAGCTGGCTACAAGGGGGAACTGGTTTCAGGTTCGACGGCATCAGGGAGCGAAGATTCGCCGAGCCCTGCCATGGGGCGCTGCACCAGCGCCAAAGCCACGCAAGGTCAAGGTGGATGCTGCTGCGGCCGTTGACTGAACTGCCGCTGCGCCAAGATTGTTTGAGAACAGAAGGGAAGTTGAAGCCATGGATGAACATGCTCATCACGAACACCATCATCATGATGGGGTAAAACCAGCCTCGACATCACCGGCGCAGACGACTGGTTTGAAAGATCCGGTCTGCGGCATGGCCGTCACCGCGCAGTCAGAACACCGCCTCAGCCACCAGGGGCAGAGTTACTTTTTCTGCAGTGCGAAGTGCCAAGGCAAGTTCGCCGCTGATCCAGAGCGCTACGCAAGCCCGGTAGCCGCCGCACCGGTGTCAGCGCCGGCGCCCATTGGGACGATCTACACCTGTCCCATGCATCCGGAGATCCGGCAGGACCATCCGGGCTCATGCCCCAAGTGCGGCATGACCCTTGAGCCTTTGCTGCCGGAGTTGGAAGAGGAAGACAACCCTGAGCTGAAAGATTTTCGGCGACGCTTCTGGTGGACGCTCCCGCTGACAGTGGTTGTGACGGTGTTGGCCATGTTTGGCCACCAGCTCAACTGGTTTGACATGGCACGACAGAGCTGGATCGAACTGGTCCTCTCCCTGCCGATCGTGCTGTGGGCGGGCTGGCCGTTTTTTGAGCGCGGCTGGCAGTCGGTTCTCAACCGCAGTCCCAATATGTGGACTTTGATCGGCTTGGGCACCGGTGCCGCCTTTCTTTACAGCCTGGTAGCTACCATCGCGCCGGAAGTGTTCCCGGCCTCCTTCGTTGCCATGGGCCGTGTGGCCGTCTATTACGAGGCCACTGCAGTCATCATTTCGCTGACGCTTTTGGGGCAGGTGCTCGAATTGAAAGCCCGGTCCCAGACCTCGGCCGCTATCAAGTCGCTGCTGGGTTTGGCGCCCAAGACTGCGCGGCGCATTCGTGTCGATGGTTCGGAAGAGGACGTGCCCTTGACCCATGTGCATGTTGGCGACCGGCTGCGCATCCGGCCCGGAGAAAAGGTGCCGGTGGATGGCGTGGTGGAGGAAGGGAGTAGCGCGGTTGACGAATCGATGCTCACTGGAGAGCCAGTGCCCGTGACAAAGCGGGTCGGTGACAAGGTGATCGGTGCCACCATGAATACCAACGGCGCCCTGGTCATGCGCTCAGAAAAAGTCGGTTCTTCGACCATGTTGGCGCAGATTGTTCAGATGGTGGCGCAGGCCCAGCGCTCCAAGGCGCCGATGCAGCGCATGGCGGACATCGTGGCCGGGTATTTCGTACTCATGGTCGTTGCCATTGCGCTGCTGACCTTCTTTGTCTGGGGGTTCTTTGGGCCTCAGCCTAGCTGGGTCTATGCGCTGATCAATGCGGTTGCCGTCCTGATCATTGCCTGTCCCTGTGCGCTCGGACTGGCGACGCCCATGTCTATCATGGTGGCTACGGGTAAGGGCGCCACCCGTGGTGTGCTGTTCCGCGACGCAGCGGCCATCGAGCACATGCGCCGGATCGACACGCTGATCATCGACAAGACTGGCACCCTGACGGAGGGTCGGCCGGCCTTCGACCGCGCGGTTGCGGCTGCCGGTTTCGATGCGGACGAAGTGTTGCGGCTGGCGGCCAGCCTGGATCAGGGCAGCGAGCACCCCTTGGCCGACGCCGTCGTGCGCGCCGCCCGCGAGCGCGGCCTTGCGCTGGACAAGCCTGAGCAGTTTGAGTCTGGATCCGGTATCGGCGTGCGCGGAAGCGTTGGCGGACGGCAACTGGCGCTGGGGAATACAACCCTGATGCAGCAGATGGGCGTGTCGGTAGACACCCTCGTTCCCCAGGCTGAGGCACTCCGTGCGGAGGGCGCCAGCGTCATGCATTTGGCGGTTGACGGCCGCTTGGCCGGGCTGCTGGCTGTCTCCGATCCCATCAAGGCCAGCACGCCCGAGGCGCTGGCCACCCTGAAGGCAGCCGGCATGCGCATCGTGATGGCCACCGGCGATGGCCTGACGACGGCCAAGGCGGTCGGTGCCCGCCTGGGGATAGACGAGGTGCATGGTGAGGTCAAGCCGGCGGACAAACTCATTCTTGTAGAGAAGCTGCAGCGTGAAGGTCGGGTCGTCGCGATGGCGGGCGATGGTATCAACGACGCGCCAGCACTGGCGAAAGCGGATGTCGGCATCGCCATGGGCACCGGCACCGACGTGGCGATGAACAGCGCGCAGATCACCCTGGTCAAGGGCGATCTGCGCGGGATTGCGGTGGCACGTACCTTGTCGGAAGACACCGTGCGCAACATGAAGCAGAACCTCGTGTTTGCCTTCCTGTACAACGCGCTGGGTATTCCGGTGGCCGCCGGCGTCTTGTATCCAGTGACCGGATGGCTGCTTTCTCCCCTGATTGCCGCACTGGCCATGAGCTTCAGTTCGGCGTCGGTGATCGGTAATGCATTGCGTCTACGGCGATGAGTCAACAGCGAGAGAGACATGCCGAGGCTGTGGCGCTGATCCATGCAGCGCCGGAGCAGATCTTTGCCAGGCTGGACGACCAACGCCGACTCGCGGCGCACATGACCAAAGCGTCGTGGATGACCTTGGGCTCGAAATTCAATTTCGAGCTGGATCAGTTCCAGGGGCATCGTGTCGGCTCGGTTATCCGCATGAACGGGCGTGTCGCCGGCATTGAACTCGGGCTGGACGAGATCGTGAATGGATATGAGCCACCCTTACGCAAGGCGTGGGCCACGCTTGGCGAGCCGCGCTTGCTCGTCATTGGAGCCTATCGCATGGGATTCAACCTGGCAGCAGAAGGTCAAGGTGCGCGCCTGCAAGTCTGGATTGACTACCAACTGCCCAGCCGGGCAGCCCTGAGA
This sequence comes from Rhodoferax sp. BAB1, assembly GCF_013334205.1. Lineage (NCBI taxonomy): Bacteria > Pseudomonadati > Pseudomonadota > Betaproteobacteria > Burkholderiales > Comamonadaceae > Rhodoferax > Rhodoferax sp. BAB1. The sequence goes on from NZ_CP054424.1 coordinate 591,526, forward strand.
TGGCTGGGATGGCTCCTGGGCCCCGTCTACGCAAGTTGGTGTGTACGCGAAATGGTTGAAGACGCAAGAAGAGGTTTTTGAAATGGATGCTTTCTATCACCGATTCTCTGAGCTTTTTGCCCAGATTGGCCTCTCGCGCGAGCCAGCCGATATCCGCGCATTTATCGAGAAGAATTCACCGTTGTTTGCCGAGGTGCGATTAGAGGACGCGCCGTTTTGGAGTGCTGCGCAAGCCACCCTTCTTCGGGAAAAGCTTCAAGACGATGCTGATTGGTCAGAGGTTGTCGATCAACTCAATGCCGCACTCCGTGCGATGCACAATTAACGGCATTCACAAGTATGCGTCATGTATTGGCGCCGTGACAGCACGAGCAGCGAGTAATGCGCTAAATCGGGTTGAAACGGAACTGGACACGAAGCGAATGCCGCCAGCTTGAAGTCGCTGTTCGACCGACAAGGAGCCGCTGGGTCGCTCGATGCTGAATCGATTTCGACGGCTATGACTATTTCCGCCAGCGGTACTGGGACGGGAGCGCACCATCTAACTACTTCATTGCCCCGAGGATGATGGCCGCCTTTGCCGCTGAAGTGCTGCCGTTGTTGAGTACGGTGCCAGCAGCCTACGGCACGCTCGTCGCCTGTTTGCTCATCGTCTTACGGGACGGGAAAAATCATGTTCCATGGCAACAAGTGGCCGTACCACCTGGAATGTCAGCAGCTCAATTTCGATCACGAAACCCAGCGCTATCGCGCTGAACGACGCCAGAAAAATCATCTCGGCGTGTGCTTGACGGCTGTCGTCAGGACGGAAAATCAAGGAAGAGGTGGCAGATTCGCACATACCCGACGGGTGGCTGCTTGTCGGTCGGCCTCAGGTGCTCCGTGTCGAAATGGGCTTCGTGGAAGCCTTGCGACGGCTCGATGATCCGTGCGGCGCTGCGCCAGTTCAACTTCTCGCAGCGATTGGAGGCTAAAGTTGCTTTTAGCTTGTTGACGCAAGCAGCTTTTGGCGAGATCACGATGCCGGCCATCAGCACCACCGGCTGCTTGATCGCGTAGTCGCCGTCGATGAAGCGCCCCATGCCGTCTGCGCCCCAGTACTTCGTCAATGTCCGAGGGTTGTTGCCGTCTATCTTCTTGAACTCGTAAACGAGCTTCAACGTCGGCGTCGAACGGTTGGAGAAGTACTCGATGTCGGTGCGGTAGCTGGTGATTCGCTTGCCAGCCGCTGCGTCGATCTTGCCGAAGGGGCTCTCTTGGCCCCAACGCCCCGTCAGGCGCCCAGTGGCTTCGGAAATGTCCTTCAGATGCTCGCAGAGGAGGTCCGTGAGCTTAGGTTCGGACAGCGAGGACCTGAAGGCGGTACCGGCCGAACTGGTGAGCTGCGCCCAGGCTTCGACAAGCAGTTTGGTGGCGATAGCTGATTCGTCTGTGGGGAACACGCCTCCCCAACTCAGCCCGCCGCTCATGCCGCCTCCGCCCGCGGTATTTCCCCAACGCCACGGGCGGTCTGCACGATCCGCTGGGCATCCTGCAGCGCGCTGCGGCGCAACCACGCTCGGCGCTGCATCGGTTTGATGATGTAGGCCGACGAATCGACCAGCAGCACGACATCGGCGGCCAGGAAAATGTTGGAAGTCACTCGCATGGGTAGGAGTTGGCGGTCCTGAAGCATCCGGATGGTCGCTTGGACGGCTTTGTCTGCCTCAACAGCGGGAGCGGCTTTCGCGTTGCCAGCTGCAGCGACCAGGTTCACACGCACGACGGCAAAGCGGCCCTGGCCGGCTGTGGCAGCCTGCACGGTGACCTCAAAGTCGCCCCGTCCGGACGTCGCGTCACGCCAGGCCACCAATTCGGCGCGCAAGGCCTCCGCGTAGTCGGACAACTTGTCCAGCGGCGCGTCCAACTGCAGCTCAGTGCGCAGCGTGCTGAACCCGCGCGGCTGGATGGACGGGATGACGTCGCGAACCACTTCCTGCACGAGCAGCGTCTCGCTCTGGCTCAGGCCGAAGTACTGGAAGATCAGCTTTTGCAGCTTCCGGCGCAATTGCTGATATCGACGGTCCTGCTCGAACACATCGCAGCCTTGAACGTCCGCAACGGCCTGCGCCGCCTCCGCCACGATTGCGCGCGCCTTCTCTGGATTGGGATGCCGCGCAGGCGGCACGAAGGGCAGGCTCTTGATGTCCTTCAGGGTGATGCGATCTTGCGCGACCAGCACCGAGTACTGGCTCATGACTACAAAGTACCGCACTAGGTCGGACCGTAGATAGACCGCCAAGAATTTCAGTAAATCCGCATCTTCCTCGGGGCCGCTAACGACGCCAACGCTGCTGGTGAAGGACGCGCTGGCCGAGATGAAATGCGCGCGCACTTCCAAGCCCGGCGACGGGCCATCAGGAAAGACGACGCGGGGACCACTGAACACCGCAAGTAGCTCTTTGTCTAGGCCGACGACCTTCTTCTGCTCGCGCGGGAAGTTGTCGAGCAGACCCTCGTCGACAAAGGGAAGTGATCCCTGGACGATCTTCACGGGGATGTGCGGCATCGCGTGAAGCTTGGTGGCACTCTGCAGAGGGCGGGATGCGTCGTTGAGATGGACACCTTTGCGGATTTGCCAGGACCCGAAACGGCCATTCGCCATGTCATCCAGCCGGCCGTGCAGGCGCAAACGGGCACAAAGCGCGATGTCGACCGGCCCGCCCCACGACAGGGTGGTCAGCGCCTGGTTACTGGAGACGATGCGTTGGGTCTGTACCCATTGCCTGTCCTCTCCGCGCAAGGTCAACCTTCCCATGGCCAGGCTGGTGTCAGCCTTGGGCACCCAATACTCGAACTGCTCGGCCACGGGGACGAACTGCTGATTCCTTGCTCGCGGCGTAGCCAGTGCCACCACGCAGGCGTGGTGAGCGCGATCGAACAAGAGATCGCGTAGGTCACCGAAGTTGATCAGCCGGTGCAGCTTGACCTTGCTGAGCCACTCGGAAACAAAGCGCTGGCTGGTCGGCGCGAGAAATAAGCTCACCGGGAGGATCAGACACAGCCGACCGGTCGACTCAACGCAGTCCAGCGCGCGGTGTGCAAAGGCGGCTGCCATCTGACGGCGCACGACCGCGCCGCCCTGGCTCTCGGTCCAAGTGTCCGCTGACGATTGTGCCCCCTTCTTTGGCTCCTTCCAGGGTGGGTTGCAGATGAAAACCGTGAACGACGGCTTGGATACCAGCTTGTTCTTGGTATCGAAGAAGTCGCCCGCTGCACCACTGAAAAGGTTCTCTCCCCGCAGCTTGGGCAGCTTGACGCCCTCGCCGCGTTCTAGCTGAGCCAGGTCGGCTGGCTGAAGGCGCTCGAGCAGCGACAAGTACAGACTGAACGCCGTCATCTGACAGGCGGCCTTGCTCACGTCGCTGCCAAAAATACATGACTTGAGCAGTGTAATTCGATCAGCTAGGGGTAACAGTTGTCCGCGCTGCGCCTCCACGTGGGTGAGGATCCGCCTGAAGGCAGTCGTCAACAGGATGCCCGAACCACATGCGCCGTCATATATGCGCTGGGCGCCGAGATCCTCGCAATTGCCGAGCGCCTGGTCGATGACCAAGTTGGCTAGGTTCCGCGGCGTGTAGAAGGCGCCGAGCTCGTCCTGTTCATCGCGAAGGAAGGACTCGTAGATGCCCGAGATCAGCTCGACTGGAAGGAAGCTGAAGTCGTAGCCCCACAGGCGCCGCTGTCCGCTGGACATGTCCTCGCCAGACAGGAAGCGCTGGGCTACGGCATAGCCATTAGGTTGCAGGCTTTTCCAGACGGGGTCCTCGCCCGCGCTGGGCTCCAAGAAGTCACCGTTGAAGTCCGACTTCAGCTGCTTGAGAAGGCGTAGGATGCCGACACTATCTTGCTGCGTCACTAGATCGCCCATCCGCGCCACCTTGCGCTCGCGCCGGTACACGTCGGTGACGATGCCTCTTTCCTCAAGGTAGGACACGAACAACAGCTGTCCCACGAGTTGCTGGGCCTGCTCATCGGAGAGGCCTGCGACTTTGGTGAGCTGACGTACTGCCTCGTTCAAGTTGCGAAGCAGGTAGGAGTCCACACGCTCTTCATGCCGGAACCAGTCGGCGTGCCGGGCGTAGAGATCGCCCGACTGGACATCCGCGGCACTGAAGAGTCCGTGAGAAGACGCAGCTGACTGCTGCACCGGCGTCCCCACGTTTGCACGCTTGGAGACTGGCACCGGGGTAACTGTGCTCCCGCTCAGTACCAGGATGATACTGACGAGATTCTGGTTCCAGATCCTGCGACGGATGTCATTGAGCCGCTGCGCATCATTGAGCAGGCCATCGTCGTGAAAGAAGCAGACCGTGGGAACGCCTTCGACGTCGAAGACCGCATGCGCTCGGATCGGTCCAGCCGGATCCAAGAGCACGTCCAGTTCCGGCCCGTAACGATGCTGGCCCTTTAGGCCGTCCGCTGCTCGATGCAGGAACGCAGAACCGCTGTCGTAGCCCAACCTTTCCAGCCACTGATCACTGTCGTGCGCGGTCATAAATGTGGAGGAAGCTGTGCGTTGATGGTTGTTTGTGGATACGATTGTAACACTACTCATTTTGGTGATTACAATCAATACAATAGTAGCATCTATTTTGATGATAAGCTGTAAAATGGGAATTATGGAAGTCTTTGCCGACGTCGCGTTCGCTCAGCGTCAACGGCTCCACTTCATCGAGACGCTCGCGTTGTGGGACGGCACAGTGCAGCGTGAGCGCGTGTCCGCGTCATTCGGAGTAGCGCCGACGCAAGTCACGCGCGACTTCACCACTTACCGGGACCGGTGTCCTGACAATCTCACATACAACAACCGCCTGAAGATCTATCAGCCGACGGCGCAATTTCAGCCAGTGCTGGCCACTGGTGATCCGGAGGAGTACCTGGCGCTCCTCAAAGCCGGTATCCAAGCCAAGACCGTCAAGCAACTTCCCAGTCTCGGCCTGCACCCTGATCTTGCCCGACACGCATCGCTTCCGGCTCCTCGAGCGCGGGTGCTGCCTGAGGTGCTCAGGCAGTTACTGTTCGCCATTCAGCGCGCCCACGGCCTGGAGGTGGTCTACCTCTCGATGGAAACCGCCAAGCCGACGCCCCGAATCCTTTGGCCGCATGCGCTGTTCTTCAGCAGCGAGTGGTGGTACGTGCGTGCCTATGACTCCAAACACATGGCCTTCCGCGACTTTGCCTTGCACCGCTTCGACGAAACACGCGCACACCATGCCATCAGTCCGGCGACTGCGGATGACGACAAGGAGTGGAACTCGACGGTGGAGGTCATTGTGGTGCCGGATGCACGGTTGACGGCTGCGCAGCAAAGCCTTGTCGCCCGTGATTTCGGCATGACTAGAGATGCGCAGGGCTGGGCGTGGAAGGCTCAGATCAAGAAGTGTCTGGTGGGCTACTTCGCCGCGCAGTACTGGCTGGACGTTCAACTGAACCGACCGCGACGGACAAGGGTGTCGTTGCGAAATCGCAGCGACTTGGAGCGCTATGTCTTTCGAGCAGGGGCAGGCGATTAACCAGATCGGCTCGGTCATGCAAGTCACGACGGTGCTATGGCTGCGCTGAAGAGCGCTGACTCACACAAGGTCACCCCTTGCTGTTATCGTCTTCTGCCATGAATCGGCGGCGTGATTTCGCCGAGTTGAGTATTAGACATTCCGCATACCGACAACGCCGGCGCGCGTAAGTTGCAGCCGGCAATGTCCGTGGCCTATCGCAGACCGGGCATAGACCGCAGCAGCGCACGGGCTGTTCAATGACAGCAAGGCAGCCAATACCGGAATTCGCGCGGCTACGCTACGACAGGCAGCACCCGCTGCAATCCGGCCCTTGACCTGTGGGTTGTTGGGGTGCAGCAATTAAGGCAAATGAACACCAGAGGCCGTTAGCGCCGATGGCGCTCAACCAAGCTCGGAGCCAAAGTCTGTCGTTCCATGCCGCATTTGGAGAATATCCCCCTATGCTGAAGATTGAAGGCCAGTTGTTACTAGATCATGACCAGGTAGCTGGCCTGATACCCAGGATTCTCCAATTGAAGCGACTCGCGCCCAGAGAGCCTGCCGCGGTGACTCAGCGAATAGCCAGCCGGGTTCGAGACCACCCTGCATCGCCCCACCTGATAGTCGAAACTGTCATGCGCATGCCCATGGATCCAGAGATCCGTCCGATACATCAGCTCCGATAGATCGGAGGCAAAAGCGGGTGTCAATGGATGGCCAACGTACTTGCGGTGCACGCTCAGGCGATGGGGTGCATGATGGCTGATCACCACCGTCTTGCCGACGAATTCATGTCCTAGTTCGCCTTCGAGCCATGTACGGGATGCTAGGTGATCAGCCAGCATCAGGGCCGGCGTGATCCGCCCCGTGGAGGCCTCGGCTGACCGGGTGTGAATCTCAAAGAAGTCTTTCAGATAAGTCCCCGCCAACTCCATGGCGCTGGGTGCCGGACGCGCCCTATCGATGGCGAAGTCGGTCCAAAGGGTCGTCCCCAGAAAGCGGACACCGCCGATGACGCAGGCGTCGTTGTCCAGGATCTGGATGGACGTGCCGGCAGTCGTCTCCCGCAAACTCTCCCGGACATCTTCCCAGGTCTGTCCATAGAACTCATGGTTTCCCGCGACATAGAGTACGGGGACAGGCCAGTTTCGGAAATGCCGGATGGCCTCAACCCCGGTATGGATGTCTCCTGCCAAGATCAGTAGCTCAGCGTTCGGGTGGGGGTCGACCAGGATCTCTACCCTCAGATCCTCAGGCAGAAGTTCCAAATGCAGGTCAGAGGCGACTTGGATTCTCAAGCGTGTTCAACAAATGTAAGGATTGGTACTCCAGCCCTATCTCCCAATATAAGAGCTATATGCATGTGCCAGCTGCACTGTGCTTTCCGGGTTGACAAGGTCATTCTCCCCTAAGGAGGGGCTTGATGCTCGACGTGTTCTTGCTCCGGAGCTCCGCCTCACCAGTTCTGTAGCACAGCCGAGGAATGTGCATTGTGTCGCACGCTGTCGTAAATGCCATCCTGCACTCGTTAAGATGGGGCACTCGATAACACTCAGAGAATGAAATGGCCAACTTTGCCAGCCAGCTTAAGGCAGAGATCTCCCGTATTGCCCGTAAAGAGATCCGCGCCGAAACCCAAGCCTTGAAGAAGGCGTCAGCCCAGTACCGCACTGATATTGCGGCACTCAGGCGGCGCATTGCCGAGCAGGATCGCGTGATCGCCAGGCTGCGTAAAGGTAAGCCTGTGGTCGAGACCAGCAGGACGTCGGAGGAAGGCCCGCAGCTACGTTTCCGCGCAGATGGCTTTGCCAACCTGCGCAAGAAGCTGGGCCTGTCGGCGGCCGATATGGGCAAGCTGCTGGGGGTGTCGCTACAGACCGTCTACCACTGGGAAAAGGGGCAGTCCAAGCCCAGAGCCGGCCAGATGCAGCGTATTGCCGATGTTCGCAAGCTCGGCAAACGTGGCGCGGCAGTGCATCTGGCTAGCTCCACAGCGCCCAAACTCACTTGAACATCGTCTTCAGGCTGGTTGCCGAAATTCGGTTTTGGTGTGCCAATGACTGCTACCGCCGGTATGGGACATCGATAAAATATTTCAGGTTGGCCGGCTGAGGCCGTGAAGCCGTCGTTCAACTGCACTGTTTCCTAGGACGACTGCAGCTACTCAAATTAGATTGCCGAGTATCCGCAATGGCGATCAAGAATGCATGCGCTCAACGTCGAGATTTCGACGCAAGCATCGGCTTACCGACATGAGTCATGTTCGAGCGCCTAATTAGATCCCACACTTCATCGTATCTAGTGACGCTCTGGTGATATTTCATGTCAAAGGCAATCTGCCTCAGCTTTAAATTCCGGTACACGCTCAACTCGAACTGGATAACCAGCGAATGTGCTCGGAAGCTTCGATATGCTTGTGCCTGCGCGTAGCCATACACGTAGAACGATTGAACCATTGGGCTCAGTAGTGGCTGCAATCGAGACGCAGCCAACCACCGCATCGATGCTCTTCATCAGAGCAGCTGCACTTTCTGATGCATCGGACAGTGTTGCAGCGACCATGTTACACGTTGTGATTGCAGACGAGGGTCAGCCCGAATTCATTCAGTATAGGTTGAATTGGCGCAATTAGGGAGATCTTTTGCCCAGGGGCAGAAGAGTCGGCACACCCGGCTACAACTATCCCGACTGCGTGCCGTACCCCGTTAGCATCAACATGCGTTACTAACGCACCTGAATCACCACCTTCCGAAAATCTATCTCCGATACCGTGCACCACAAATATCGGCTCGAAATAGACGGAGCCAGAGAAGTTGTATTGAGTCGCCGAATAGGTGACAGGCAATGGACCAACACATTTCGATTGCACGACACCTTCAGTCCGTTCCGAGGAACGGCCTACCTTTTCCACCTTCATGCCTGCGACGAGCGGCAATGATCCAAGCGGAGTGTCATAGTGATTCTGTTGCATCGAAGATATTTTTGACAGGTCTCGAATCTTAAAGATGGCCGCATCTCTGTTCGCCATTGCATCGACTTGGGTGGGATCACCCATATGCATTGTCAGTTGACGAGTATGAGTCCCAACCGTAAACGGCACTGGATTGCTGGGAGTGACATCCATGATCCCAGGTGCAACGATTGGCAATCCTACTGGCGCATAGTTACAGCCTCCTGTAACGTGATTATTTGAAAGACCATAAACGTCCCCGGTAATGGGATCTCTAAGCAAGCAACTCAGCGTCCCTGCAACGGCAGCGTTGCCAACAGATACCGAACTGCCGCACGTGTAGTGCGCACCATTCGCAGTCATATGCATCGAGCAGGTGTTTGTTGCCTCAGCGACGTGCGCGGGAGAAACAGTTTCGGGGTTGCCCTGTCGAAATTGAAGAGCAAATCCGTCAGCTGTCTTCGGAAGTGTTTTCAGGACCTTTTCGCTAGGTGTTGCTTTACTCAGGTAAACAACAATTCGCCCAGCGGCTTCATGAACTCCCACGAACCGGATTTGCTTTTGCCTAAGGATGCCGAGTGATGTGAGCCCTATTGGCGGGTCAAATTCCGGGCTTCCAAAGCCATCGCCGGGAGAATATGCGTCGGGCCGAAGCAGCGACTGCTCATGAGCCCAACGCAGTAGCTTCATCGCTGTAGATTGAATTGTCATGGTTCCTCCTTGCTGATAAGTGTGCCAGATGATGCATCATCAGCGAGAGCAACCGACCATCCTTGATGGCGAAGTGCCTTCTCATTCATCCGAGGCGTAGCTCGACTTGACGGCTGTCGACGAGTCTCCAGCGCTTCGAGAAAGATCTGCTCAGCGATCTGTACGCGATCGCAGATTTTTCTCACTCTCGGGTCATCACAAATGGCGATCTATCACCTTTGGCGATTAGGTCTGGCATAAAACAGTTATCGAGACAGTGCCATTGCTTTTTAGGCTCCATCGTCGAATCCACGAAGTGATAACGCTGCACTCCGCTGTCAGCCAGATCAAGAGGTGCGACAACCAAATTGAGCATCTGCAATAGTTGCAGGCTTGCGCATGCCATTGAGAATCCAAATACGTTCTGCCGGGCTTTCAAAGGGTGGTCGTCTGCGAGACCTTCGATGTACTTCGGGTCGTCAAGCATACCTTCGCGCTCGATCTGCACTAGCGCCGAAGTGTACTGCCCAAGGCATTGCAGACATGCGCGCCCAACTCCCACTGTCTGGGCAGTCCAATCCGCACCGACCAGTCTATTGCTGCGGTTGGTGCGGACAAGGATGCCGCCATCTACGACGGGAATTAAGTGCGCGTAAGCGATATGGTTCAGTACATGGCGCCCCCACGGTCTATCTACACATGAGAATAGGATGTCGCAATCCAGTGCTAACCTGTAAGCATTCTTTTCGTATACGGCCGCTTGAACAGGTGTGACGTTGAACTGCTCTGCCGTTGCCACAGTTAGCAATCTTTTCGCCAGCACATCAACTTTGCTGTGCCCTACGTCCTCTGGTACCGCATAAACAAGTCGATCGAGGTTGTGCTCGGCTACCTTATCGGGATCCATGACGAGAATATCTTTGACCCCTGTCCGCGCCAGGCCCTCAGCGATGAAGCCCCCGGTACTTCCAGCGCCGATTACGCCGATCCGCAGCCTTGCAATGTCGGCTTGCTTCGCTTCACCCCAGGCAGAGACGGTTCGTCTCTGCTTCGGAGAGACTTGAGGTGGCGGAAGCAGGTGCGGCGCGAAATGAAGCCGCAGCTGGTCACCGATCACCCGAATACTCTCGCACCACGCAGGATCGTAGACCCGCGGCGCGGCGCGTTGCCATATCCGCGCACTCCATGCATGGTCCTTGCAGGCTAGGGTCAGACCGAGAAACGGGAGGTCTGTAGCGCCATAGACTGCGCCGGCGTTACGGCTTTCCGCTAGCACGTCGGGTTGGCTCATGTCCTGCCAGCCGCGGCCAAGCGGATGACTGTGCAACATCGCCAATCCCATCCCATGCGTTGCGGCCTCGGCCAATGCGCGCTCGAAAAACTGCGGGGTGAAGCTGACATTGCCATGCAAAATCCGGTCACCTTCGCCAGGCAAAAGAACCTTCTCGATGAGGGCGCTGTAGCGCCCCTCACCTTTGCTCGGATTCCACAGGGCGAAGCAAATGTCTTCCTGCCCATCCGCACGGACAAGATGGCAAACAACTTCGTCATGCACGGCGAGCGTCATTGCTACGCCAACGCGAGGTGCCATCTTCATTGGCTGTCCCAAAGGCGCCAGATATGGCTAAGGTATGCCGTCACTGTCTTTCGACCTGCGTTCCAATCATTGCAGGGGCGAGACCAATATTCCCATTTGCCGCCCAGTGCCTCAGCAAACACTGCCGCTTGGGATTCATGAATCGCACCGTGAGGATGTGCGCCATCGGTCTTGATAGGGAAGACCTGCGGAGTCACATACGGACCTGACGGGACTCCAACCGGAAAATCCCCCGGGATAACCAGACCGATCTTCACATCAATGCCCGCCTTGCTGCCAGTTTCGACGCGATAGTCAAAAACAAGGTGGTCGGCGCGACCAGGAAGAGCCTCGGGCTTATAGCCCGCTGCAGTCAGGCCATCTGCAAATACAGCAGCGCCGGTTTTCATGCCGGTGATGTCTGATACCGGTGTAGGACCAAGCAGCACCGTCTGAAACTTCATCCCATTGTGGAGAGGGATCTCCTGACCCGGATTGTCCTGGTAGCTGATGCGCTCCTGACCATGGATCTGCACAAGGTAATACTGCGCGGGGTCGCGCTTAGCCAGATCGATGATGATCTGGCGTGCGGTCATCACGCCAACCTGGACTTCCTCGGTTTCACCATCCACCTTGATGTGAATCTTGATAGGGTGAAGAACACCACCGTCGTCACGCTTGATAAAAGACTCGCTAGTCATAGAAAACTCCTATTTGCAGCCAACCTTTTTCAGCGCACAATGCGGAAACGACAAGATCGACTTGTCGATATTTAATCATAACTTGTCGAAATAGGCAACTAATTCATGTCGATTTCTGAAATTACCCCACCATCCAACTTGTTCCCAAGCCGACTGAAGAGCGCGCGCGAGCTACGTGGAATGAGTCAGCAAGCACTTGCTATCGCCACAGGTCTTCCTGCGACATCAATTTCACATTTCGAAAGTGGTTCGCGTAAGCCATCTTTTGACAACCTTAGACTTTTGTCTGATAAGTTAAACGTCAGTGCTGATTTCCTGCTGGGACGAGCGATCACACCGGAGCAGACGGCCGTCCCCGATCAATTGGCACGGCATGCCAGCAAACTGACGACGGCTGACTTAAAACTAGCCGAAGGTTTCCTCGCACTATTGGCAGACAAAGACAAAGACAAAGACAAAGACAAAGAGCGAAGATCGTGACTAGGCCGATTCCAGATGCTAACTATGCAGAGCTCATAGCCGAAAAAGTTCTGCTGGACGATGGGATCAAAACATTCCCGGTAGATCCGTTTCGCATCGCAGAGAATCGTGAGATCACCGTAAAGGCCGCGCCGCCTACGCAACCAGGCGTGTCTGGTCTATTGCTCCGCAGTGGAAGCACCTTTGGAATCCTGTATGCCACCGCAATTGCCAGCGTAGGTTTTCAGCGCTTCAGTGTGGCGCATGAATTGGGCCATTACTTCATGCCCGATCACATCGATGCTGTACTCGGGAGCAAGGTAATGCACGAGTCCCGTTCTGGTGCATCCCCAGACCGGTATGAAATAGAAGCAGATGCATTCGCAGCTGCGTTACTGATGCCCAAGGGATTATTTACAAGCGCATTGCGAAAAGCCAATGACGGTCTTGCAGGTATAGAGTATCTGGCGGGCTTATGCCAAACGTCCATGCTCGCCACCGCTAATCGGTATGTGGATCACTCCTCGATTCCAGTGGCTGTCGTCGTTAGCGTCGGAGGCCGCGTAGAGTATTGCAAGATGTCACCGGCTTTCAAGGAATTCCGTGGCTTAGATTGGCCACAACGAAATACGCCGATACCAAAAGGCTCTGTCACGGCAGATATGAACGGTTCAGTTGGGCGCATTGCAGCAGCAGAACGCGACGAGATGACGGGCAGCCTTCAGGATTGGTTTGGAGGCCCTTATGACCTTGAGATAACTGAGGAAGTCAAAGGACTCGGCACATATGGGAAGACGCTTACGATTCTCACTCTGGATACGTTTGCCGACGAAGTCGAGGATGAGGCTCCATCTAGGTGGCCAGCGCCACGGTTCCGTTAAAGCTCAAGTGGGTGCCGGCCTGATCTGGCTGTGCCATCTGAAGCGGTGTAGGGAATACAGTGAGAAAAGAGGATTGGTGCCGCTAGCGGCCACTTTGTGCTGAACGGCACAATCACCAAGCTCTGGTCCTCTGCTCACCAGCCGCTCCGCCTCCAGTTTGCATTCAAGTGTGAATCGTGCGAGCGTATCTTCTTCGTCGCTTCTCTCCTTGCCAAATTTGTCCGCAACGGGGTAGGAGTGCCTGCTGGCAACGCCGGCCAAGTGATCGTTCAAATCAGACTGCCCAATGCGGCGGCCGACATACCTCGGTTAGCGGACACGGCTCCAGTTAATTGCGGTCAATTCTGACGACCGATCTGAGGCCAGAACAGGACGCCCAGGCGTTCCACCTGACCGGCAGCAATCGCTGCTGAGCCGACATGAGTTATGCAGAGGTGGAAGTCCGCAACGGGGGGCGATGGCCGACGTTCCCTAAATGTCTCCCTTGGCTAGATTCCGCTTGGCGAGTCATTGTCAATCCCGCAAAGGGGAGTGGTTAGGCCTGAGACTTCTCTGGGGCGTCAATCCCAGCCAGGCGAACCTTGTGCTGGACCTTGCTGGCATCGAGAACCGTGATGGTGTCGCCATCAGCGACGTGGACAACGCGGCCGCTAATGATCTCTGCCTGGCTGGGCGAGGCCAGAAGCGCGAGAACCAGGAGCAGGAGCGCGCGCATAAGTCAGTGCAGTTCAGGCCTTGGCCAGACGTGCGGCTGCACCGCGCTTGCCCAGCTTGCGCACTTCAGCGATGCCTTGCAGCTGGCTGGCCCGGGGTTTGGATTGCCCCTTCTCCCAGTGGTAGACGGTTTGCTGAGTGACGTCGAGCAGCTTGCCCATATCTGCAGCGGATAGGCCGAGCTTTTGGCGCAGCGTGGCGAACCCACCGGCACGGAAACGCAGCTGGGGACTTTCAACCGTCTTATCAGTCGCTGCGGCAACGGGCTTGCTCTTGCGCAGCTTGGCGATCAGGCGGTCTTGTTCGGCCAGACGCCGCTTGAGCGCGGCGATGTCGCTTCGGTACTGGGTTGATGCCTTCTTCAGGGCTTGGGTTTCGGTGCGGATCTCTTTGCGGGCGATACGTGAGATTTCTGATTTCAGAAAGCTGGCGAGGTTGACCATAGCGGTTTTGGTTGTTGTAAAGGCCGTGCCATCTTAAAAAGCCTTGGGCATCTCCGTATGCTGAAGACTAGATACGCTTATGCTTCAGAAGTGGTGCTTCAGGCACTTATTCCATCTGATTCAGGAAACACGACCTCAACTACGACACCGGCGCCTGTAGGGTTGGCTTTGATCGTGAGGGTTGCCCCATGTCGTGTGGCAATCTCACTTGCAATGGAAAGTCCGAGGCCGCAGCCATCGTTCGACCGCATTGCTCGCAGGTGTTGATGTCCAGTACGCATCAGGCCGGTTCAACGATTAGTCGTGAATCTTTAAAGAGTTTCACTCAATCTTGCTCTCTAGACGCACGTGCCCGTTGGCGGGGCGATATAGATTTCAGCATCTGCAGCGGACTGATGGTGACCGTCGGCTGCAGCATTGAGATCCAATCCGTCCTTTCCATGGCCTTTAGGACCCGCACCAGAGTCTCGACCGTGGCTCCTTTCCCGCCCTCAAGATTGCGCACCGCTGTACGGGATACACCAGCATCCCGGGCCAGCGCTTCCTGGGATAAGTTCCGTAGCAATCGAGCAGCACGGATTTGCTCACCCAACGTTACTTCGAGCTCGGCCGGCGTAGAGAGATCTTTTGCCATGGGTTGAACAATAGATCGATTTAGGACTTGATGCTATTGGCTTTCTTTAAGACCAATATAGGATATTTTAGGCTTATTGGTCTCTATTAGAACCAAAATTCCAGAACGATAAAAGCGGGCCAGGCGACGTCGATAGGCCATAGCCGCTTGTCTAATATAGTGGACAAATGAGCTCGCATGACTCACTTAGCGTTCTTGACCGCCAATCACTTTTACAGCTTGGTGACCGTCTCAAGCGGTTGCGTAAAGCCCGAGGCTTTGGCACGGTCGAGATGGCCAAACGAGCCGGGGTCTCACGCACGACGCTGACCGCCGTCGAGTCGGGTTGCCTGATCATGCACTAGCTGTTGTAGCCAGAGAAGACGAATGCACCTTCGGAATACTACAGTCTCGATTTCACCGTGTCTGGTCTCTTAGGCTTGGTACCTCTCTCGAGGATCGCCCCAGATATACGCCAACGACGTGCTTTGAGACATTTCCGTTTCCTATTGGTCTCACACCTGCAGACACCTCAAATCAGGAGACGGAGACTGCCGAAGGAGCCACTATTCCTGTTGGACTGCGTCCCTCCATCAAGACTAAAGCTATACGTGTTGCCCGGGCTGCCAATCGCCTTTACGAGCTCCGGGAGCGATGGATTAACCCGCGGGAATGGACCATCGCGGTTCCCGAGGGCGTCCCTATCGGGATGACCGCTTCACCTTATCCCGACAGAATCGTTGATCGCCCAGGACTCTCTGCGGAAGATTCAAAAGAATTGAGTCGGCGTACGATGACAAATCTTTACAACACATTCCCTGACTGGTTGCGATCAGTGCATGAGGAGTTAGATCAAGCAGTCGCGGCATGCTATGGCTTCGAGTATGACCCATCGCATTCCGATGAACACGTCCTAACGGCTTTACTTCGAGAGAATAAATCTCGTAGCTTGTCGTCAAAACGGGGGGGCGATTCGCTTCCGGCGGAAGGAGGGGGACGCAGATTTCGTATGAATTGACAGTCCTTCTTGCGTACAGGGAAAAGTCTTTCATGTTTTAAGAAAAGAAGCCATGAACTAGCCCCTAAGGGCTTGTCCATGGCTTCAAATTGGCAGAAAACCGGCCTAGGTTGACTTGAGAATGTTACTAAACCCGGTTTCCCGGCTCTGTTTCATCCTGAAGTGGCAAGAGTTTCAACTTATCGGTCAAAAGTTTCATCTTTACTGTCAACCCACAGTCTCGCCCGATCAGTGTTTCAGCCGCACTGCCCCACGTAGCCGCAGGCGGTGCAGAAGTCGCAGCCGTCCTTCTTGATGACGGTGGGGTTGCCGCACTCGGGGCAGGGGCGCCCGGCCATGGCGGCGGGTTCCTCGCCTTCGGCGTGTTCGCCCGGGCTCTCCAGCACGCCCATCTCGCGCAGCGGGTAACCCTGCTCGTCCAGCACGCCCAGCATGGCGTAGCGGTGGATGATGAGGCGTGCCAGGTAGGCCACGGTGGAGGGCCAGGTCTGCTGGCGGCGTTCGCCGTGCGGCAGGCCGGGCACGAAGGCCATGAACTGGCCCAGGGGCTCGGCGTAGTTCAGCAGCTTGCGCAGCTTCATGCCGATCCAGGCCGGGTCCACCACGCGCATGTCCAGCGAGAGGATGCGTGCCAGTCCGTCGAGCGCGCGCGGGTAGTTGCCCGAGAAGCCCACGGCGCAGGGCCGCGTGACGCTGCCGCCTTCGGGCGCGGGCAGGGTGACCTCCTTGAGCGTGAGCGTGAAGGCCTCGCCCGTGGCCGGGTTGTCGATGTCCACCGCCCAGGCCAGCGTGCCCGAGGGGCCGGTCAGCGGCTCCTCGCGGCTGAACATGGCGTCCAGCACCGGCGTGGGCGCGGCCTGCGTGCGTTCGCGCCACACGCCCAGCTGCTCGCAGCGCCAGCGGACCACGGCGGCCGTGGCGGCCACCACGCCGGGGAAGAGGCGACGCTCGCCGTGCGGGGGGAAAGGCATTTCGAAGGAGCGCTCTTCCGCCACCGTGGCCAGCGCGTCGAGCTTGAGGCGCAGCCAGGCCGGGTCGTTGGCGCGCAGGTCCATGGACAGGGTCTTGGCCAGCGCGCCCAGGCCGCGCGGCTGCTCGGCGCCGTTGACCCAGACCTCGAAGGGCTGGGGCGGTCCGCCTTCCTCGCCCGGCAGTTCACCCACGAAGAGTGCGAACTCGCCATAGGGGTGGTGCACCATGAAGCTCCAGGCCAGGTTGCCGCCGGGCAGCTCGGGCCGGCCCGGCCAGCGCAGCGAAGACAGCACGGGCGCGGGCAGGCGCTCCAGTGCCAGGCGCCGGTTGGCATCGTCCAGCTGCAGCGGTGCGGCCGTGGGTGTCACGCTGAGCACCGAGCCCAGAACGCTGTTGGGCCGGTAGGTGGCCAGACCCTTGAGCCCGGCTTTCCAGGCCTGCAGGTAGAGGTCCTGGAAATCGGCATAGGGGTAGTCGGCCGGCACGTTGACGGTCTTGGAGATGGCGGTGTCGATGCAGGGTGCCACCGCGGCCACCATGGCTGCGTGGTCCTGCGCGCTCATCTCCAGCGCGGTGACGAAGGCGGGGCTGAGCGGCGCGGCCTCGCCCTTGAGGTGGCGGTACAGGCGCCAGGCGTGGTCCTCCACCGCGTATTCCTTCAGGCTGCCGTCGGGCATGCGCTTCTTGCGCGTGTAGTGCCAGCTGAAGGCTGGCTCGATGCCGTTGCTGGCGTTGTCGGCAAAGGCCAGGCTGATGGTGCCGGTGGGGGCGATGGATAGCAGGTGCGAATTGCGCAGGCCCTGCTTGCGGATCTTGTCCTTCAGTGCGGTGGGCAGGCGCGAGGCAAAGCGCGGGCTGCTCAGGTACAGGTCGGCATTGAACAGCGGGAAGGCACCGCGCTCGCGCGCCAGTTCGCTGGAGGCGTCGTAGGCCGCATCGCGCATGGTCTCCGAGATTCGGCGCGCCATCTCGCGCGCGGGCTGGCTGTCGTAGCGCAGGCCCAGCATCACCAGCGCATCACCCAGGCCGGTAAAGCCCAGGCCCACGCGGCGCTTGTTGCGCATCTCCTGCTCCTGCTGCGGTAGCGGCCAGACGGTCACGTCGAGCACGTTGTCCAGCATGCGCGTGGCGGTACGGCACAGGTCCGCAAAGCCGGTGAAGTCGAAGTGGACCTTGTCGTCGAAGGGGTCGCGCACGAAGCGCGTCAAGTCAATTGAACCGAGGCAGCAGCAACCGTAGGGGGGCAGGGGTTGCTCGGCGCAGTTGTGGACGTACAGGCCATTGGCGTCGAAGGCGTGCAGGTCGGCGATTGTGACGTCAAAGACGGGCTCAGTGCCGTCGTTCTCCAGGGACTCGACGGTGGCGACAAACCGTTCACGGTTCAGTTGCCGTTTGTAGCTGCCCAGCAGCGTGGACAGCCTCTCGGACTTGGCCGTATCGGCAAAGCCGATACGTTCGGCATAGACGGTCAGGTTGTCTCCGCTGATGACGAGTTCATGCGAGGCCTGTTGCGGGTACTCACGCTGGCCGCTCTTGCCGTCGGGCATGAGCGTGATGCCGGCCGGGCGACGTTCACGGTAGAGCGTGCTGTTGATGCCCAGGCGCAACAGCATGCGCTGGGCTGTTTCGAGCAGGGGCAGGTCGGATTGCGACAGGCGCACGCTCACGCCTTTGTCTTGCGTGCCTTGCACAGAGCCGTCGGCATCGAAGAGGCCGCGCAACAAGGCGGCGCAGAATTCGGATGAGCCGGTTTCCATCTGCGGCGTGATGGTCTTGTGCCCGGGCGTGGCGCCCATGGCAAAGGCCAGGTCGCGCAGCGCGGCAGAGGCCATGCGGCATTCGCCCCGGCTCTCGATTGGGCGCTGCCAGCCGCGGAAGTCGGCACGGTGCGGTAGCGTGCTGATCGCCTGGGCGGCGGCGGCCATGATGCCGCTGGCGCTGTGGTTCTCCACGCGGGTGTCGCTGCCCACGACCTTGAGCTCCGGCGCCCAGACCGAGAGCACCGCCTTGGTCGCACCCAGGCGGCCGTCACCAATCAGCAGGCCCAGCAGATAGCCTTCCTGACGGGTGCCATGGCCTTCCCAGCCTTCGAGCGAACGGTGGTTGTTAAGGACGATTTCATCGCCAGGCCTGAGTTCGCCTGCCTTGCACCAGTCGCTGTGCGTCTGGTAGCGGGTGCGCTGGGTCACCTTGCGCACCGGGTGATCTGCTGTCAGGCGCAGCGTGTGGCCCTCGCTCGTGCGCAGTTGCAAAACGGGCTTGGTGCCGGTTGCAAAAAAACCGGCGGACTCGGACCGATAGGGCTTGCCGTCCACGATGGCATCGAAGGGCGTGCCTATCAGTTCGCGCACCTGCCGCGCACCTTGCGACGTCATCACCCAGGTGTCGTCCGTCACGCACGGGTTGGTGCTGGCGATGCTCTCGCAGTACGAGAGGTTGTTGTCGCGGTTGATGGTGTCGACGAAAAGCACGCCGGGTTCGGCGTGGTCGTAGGTGGAGCGCATCACCTGTTCCCACAGATCGCGCGCGCGGATCTTGCGGTAGATCCACAGGCTGCGTTCGCGCTCGAAGTAGGCGCCGGCCTCTTTCTGTGCCATGCCGGCCTCGGCGCGGTGCACCAGTTCGAACTCACCGTCGTTCACCACGGCCTGCATGAAGGCATCCGTCACGCCCACCGAGATGTTGAAGTTCTTCAGGTCGCCGCTGTCCTTGGCGTGGATGAACTCCTCGATGTCCGGGTGGTCGCAGCGCAGCACGCCCATCTGCGCGCCGCGCCGGCTGCCGGCGGATTCCACCGTCTCGCAGGAGCGGTCGTACACGCGCATGTAACTCACCGGGCCCGAAGCGCTGCTCTGCGTGCTGCCCACCCAGGCGCCGCGCGGGCGGATGCGCGAGAAGTCGTAGCCCACGCCGCCGCCGCGGCGCATGGTCTCGGCCGCCTCCATCAGCGCCACGTAGATGCCGGGGTGGCCCTCGTCGTCGTGCGAGATCGAGTCGCCCACCGGCTGCACGAAGCAGTTGATCAGCGTGGCCGTCAGGTCGGTGCCCGCGGCGGACTGGATGCGCCCGGCCGGCAGAAAGCCCTGCTGCAGCGCGTGCAGGAAGCGCCCCTCCCAGTGCTGGCGTTGTTCGGGCGCCTCCACCTGGGCCAGGGCGTGCGCTACGCGCTGGTTCACCTGCAGGA
The DNA here is from genome assembly GCF_013334205.1 of Rhodoferax sp. BAB1. Lineage (NCBI taxonomy): Bacteria > Pseudomonadati > Pseudomonadota > Betaproteobacteria > Burkholderiales > Comamonadaceae > Rhodoferax > Rhodoferax sp. BAB1. Next base: position 611,264 of record NZ_CP054424.1, read on the forward strand.
TGCTTTGCTCATCGCCCTTGGCGTACTTTTCCAGCAGCACTTCCTCGCTGATGCTTTGCGGGGCCAGGGCCTGGAGGGCCGGTGTCGGGTGCGTTGTGTCGCTCATGAGAAATCTCTCCATGTCTGTTTGGACAGGATGCTAGGAGGAGTGCCGGCACGCGGGTTTGACCTGTCACAAACCCTGGTCTCATGCAGGCAAGGCGTTGTTTCGAGGGGAACGCACTTGCCAGTGTGGCATGGTCTTGAGGAAAATCAAGCCATGACCATTGCCACTTTTGATGACCTGCTGGCCGCCGCGCGCCAGCAACGCGAGCCGCAGCGCCTGCTCTTCGTTTTTGCCACCGCCGAGCTGCCGGCCGACAGCACACCCGAACAGGCCGCGCGTTTTGAGGCGGGTCAAGGCGGCGCGCTGGCGCCGCTGATGTGCGTGGACAAGACACCGCAGGAACTCGTATCTTTTGCGGCACTGGCCGAGGAGGCGCAGCAGTTCGGCCAGACCTGGGCCCTGGTGTTCGTGGCGGCCATGGCCGATGGCCAGGACGCCGAGGCCCCTCTGCAGCGCATGGTGGAAGACGTCAAGCGCGGGTCTATCGGCAACTACCTGCCGTTCAATACGCGGGGCGAGCCGGTGCGGCTGGGGTGAGCCAGCCTTGCCCCTGACATCAATCGGAAGACGATCAGCATGGAAACACCACGACTCAGGGTCGGCCGGCCCATCACCCCCGAGGAATTCGAGCTGCTGGAAGACGAGCAGCTCTTGCGTCTGCTGCCGCGAGCCTACCGTGAATACTTCCCGGGCAAGGATTTCTGCGCTGACGGTTTTTTCTACCTGCACGATGGCACGGCCTGGAGTTTCTACAAGGGTGGTTTTGTCGATGAATGAATCCGCGGCGCCCGCATGCCACGGGCGCCATGGATGACGAACCGGAGGATCACGATGTCAGCCGGAGACTGGAAACAGCTGTACGCCGCCGCGCAGTCGGGGGATCTGCTACTGGTGCGGTATCACATCAGCGCGGGCGTGAACCCCAATTACCAGCACCCTGAAGTCCTGTGCACGCCGCTGGTGGCCAGCCTGATCCAGGGCCACGACGACGTTGCGCTGTACCTGCTGGAGCAGGGGGCCGATCCGCAGCTGCGCTCCGAGTTCGATGACCTCACCCCGCTGCAGGCGGCCCGCCAGTACGGGCGCGTAGCGCTGCTGCCCAGGCTGCTGGCGCTGGGCGCGCGGGAGACGCGCCAGCCCTTCTGGCGGCGCTGGCTGCCGGTCTGAGCCGGGAACATCACCCGCCCTGAACCATCCTTCCGACTTTCAAGGACCCATCACACCATGTCTCGTCTGCTGCTGCCCCTGTTCTTCGCCAGCGCCCTGCTGCTCGGCGCCTGCGCCGGCCCGACCCCGGGCCAGGGTGCGGCGCAAACCACCTTGCCCCTGCACCGCGCCTGGGTCGAGGGCCGCCAGGTGGAGTACGTGACCACCGACATCTCGGACGCCACCATGGCCAGGCAGGAGGGCGTCAACTACGTGCCGCGCCTGGCCCAGGCCATCCCCGCGCAGGGGCGGCCCTCGCTGGTGGAGCGAGTCTACAAGTTCGTGAATGGCGAGCAGATCACGGTGTTCCAGTCCGCGCCCCTGCCCACGGGCGGGGCCAATGCCGACCGCAGCTACAGCCCCTTGTGGCGCATGGTGCTGGTGCGCTGGCTCAGGCCGGGGGCCGTGCGCGAACTGCGTTCCGAAGAAGAGGTGTTGGCGGCGCAGGAGCGCGGGGACCTTGCCCTGGAAGTGACTGACATCGTGGTCAACTGTCCCATCACGCGTTCGGTGGACGGCCTGGCGCTCAAGGGCGTGCGCTGAGCCTGTACACCCTGGGGTGTTACCCGTGCCTGGCCTGGTCGAAACCGGCGCGGCCCGTTCGTCGTACAGTCTGAGTGATGTCTGAAGGACCTGCCATGAGTACCAACACCGTCCGCCTGCACCGCGTGCTGCGCGCCCCGCCGGAGCGCGTCTATCGCGCCTTCCTGGACCCCGACGCCATGGCCAAGTGGCTGCCGCCGCACGGCTTCACCGGGCGGGTGCACGAGATCGACGCGCGGGTGGGCGGGCGTTACCGCATGTCCTTCACCAACCTCGGCAATGGCCAGCGGCACAGCTTTGGCGGCGAGTATCTGGAGCTGGTGCCGAACGAGCGCATCGTCAACACCGACCGTTTCGATGACCCGGGCTGGCCCGGCGAGATGCGCACCACGGTGACGCTGCGCGCCGTGCCCAGCGGCACCGAGCTCACCGCCGTGCAGGAGGGCATCCCGGCGGCCATCCCGGTGGACGGCTGCTACGTGGGCTGGGGCCAGTCGCTGGAGTTGCTGGCGCTGCTGGTCGAAGCCGAGATCCCTGACGAAGGAAACCCTGATGACACCCCATGATTTCAACCAGCGTGCCGCGGCCATGCTGCCCGGCCACCTGGGCATCGTCATCACCCGCGCGGAGCCGGGCGAGGTGCACGCGGAGATGCGGGTGCGCCATGAGCTGATGGCGCCCAACGGTTTCCTGCATGCCGGCAGCATCGTGACGCTGGCCGACACCAGCGCGGGCTGCGGCGCCCTGGCCAGCCTGCCCGAAGGGGCCAACGGCTTCACCACCATCGAGCTCAAGTCCAACCACCTGGGCACGGTGCGCGACGGGGTGGTGCAAAGCGTGGCCAAGGCCGTGCACCTGGGCCGCACCACGCAGGTGTGGGATGCCACGGTGACGCACCGCGAGAGCGGCAAGACGCTGGCACTGTTCCGCTGCACGCAGATGGTGCTGTACCCCAAGGCAGGCGCCTGACTAGGGCTTGCGGGCCGCGTTGTCGCCCAGCCAGTCGCGCAACTGCCGGTACAGCTGCCAGCCGCCCAGCAGGCGGGGCAGCCAGCGCAGGATGCGGCGCGGGCGCTTGAACACCAGCAAGCCCAGGGCGGCCAGGGGCCAGACCGGGTGCTGGCGCAACCAGTGCAGGCTGCTGCGCACCTGGTCGACCAGCACGAGTGGTGATTGCAGGGCCCGGGCTTGCCGTTTCAGCGTGAGGCGCAGCTCGGCGCCGCGCAGCAGCAGTTGCTGTTGCCGCTCCATCAGTACCTGGTGTTGACGCCGATGCATGGTGTGGGGATGGGGCCTTATTCGCCCGTATCGAGCCCGGCCCGGTCGCGGCCGAGTTCTGTCGCGCTGCTCTGGAACAAACCGCCCTGACTTTGCAGCCGGGTCCGGGCCCTGGCCAGCAACAAGCTGCCGGCGCCCAGGAAGAGCAGCGCGAGCGTGCCCAGGGCCAGCAGGCGGTGGCTGTCCCAGAACAGCACCACGATGAAAGCGCAGAGCAGCAAGGCGCCCAGGCCCAGCAGCAGCAGGGCCAGTCCGGCCCAGAGCAGGCCGTCGAACAGGCGCAGTTTCTCCTGCTCGATCTCGTTGCTGAGCAGGGCCAGCCGCAGCTGCGCGGTCTCCAGCACCGTGGCCATCAATTGGCGCAGGGAGGCCAGCAGCCCCGGGCTTTTGGCGGGTTCGCTCATGCCGGCGGCTCAGCGGCGCGCGACCAGCAGGCCGACGACCAGCCCGATGGCGGCGGCGATGCCGATGGACTTCCAGGGGTGCTCGTGCACGAACTCGTCGGCGGCGTGGCCCGCGGCCTTGACCTGGGCGGTGGCGGCGTCCTGCAGTCCGGCCAGCTCGACGCCGGCCTCCTGCAGGCGGCTCTGGATGCGGCTGCGGAGTTCGGCCGTGTCATCGCCGACCTGGTGGGCTGTCATGCGCAGCAGCTCCTCGGCGTCGCTGATGACCAGGCGGAGGTCGTCCAGCAGTTTGTCCCGCTGTGCTGTGGTGGCTTCCGGCATGGCATCTCTTCCTTGCGGTCGACATGACCGAGGGACAGGATAGTCTTCTTGCAGCGGAATGCAATCATTCTGTTCGGGCCCACAAGGGGATGCACTGTAGGACAATCAGCCCGGTACCGTTTGCGAGAGCCTGCCATGAACACCGAAGCCTCCCTCTCTGACGAAGAGCGCGCCACGCTCGAAGTGACCCTGCTCACCGCGCTGGAACTGTGCCGCCTGGGGCTGGGCACGCTGGTGGACATCCGCCAGACCTTCGAGATCGAGATGAAGGGCGCGATTCCCGGCACCATGCATATCCCCCTGTTCGAGGTCAAGCGCATGCTGGGCCACGCCTTGAGCGAGGACGAGCAGGACATCCTGGATGCGGGCAAACCCAAGGACATGGATGTGATGAGCTTCTTCACCATGATCAACCAGTTGCACCATGGGCGCGATCACCTGCTGCTGTGCATCTGCAACAGCGGCCGGCGCAGCCTGGCGGCGGCCAGCCTGCTGCGCCAGATGGGCTATGGCAAGGCGCTGTCCGTGGCGGGGGGCTTCCAGGCCTGGAAGAAGCTGCAGCAGCCTGCCGCTGCGGCACCCGGCACGCTGCCAGCGCAGGGCTGAGCGGCGGGCCTGGTTTCCACACGGTTTCCTGCGTTATCCGTCCGGGCGCAGAATGAGAAACTTCGCTTTCATGGAGTCCGCCCGTCATGTTGTGCCCAGCCTGTAAAACCGTCAGCCTGGTGATGTCCGAGCGCCAGGGCATCGAGATCGACTACTGCCCGCAGTGCCGCGGCGTCTGGCTCGACCGCGGTGAGCTCGACAAGATCATCGACCGCTCGCTCGATGGCGCCGTGGTCCAGCAGGTCCAGCCGGCCGCGGTGGCGCGCCCCGTGCCGCCGCTCCACCATGCCCATGGCCACCAGGACGGCTACTACAGCAAGAAGCGCAAGCGCGAAGGTTTCCTGTCCGACATTTTCGATTTCGACTGAAGGAGTGCTGATGGCGACAGGCCTGTTTTCCGTATTGCGACTGGTGCCCTGGGGCGAGGTGATCCGCAACGCTCCCAGGGTGGCCGAAGGCGCCAAGGATCTCTGGGGCAAGGTGTCGGGCCGGCCGGCGGCGCCACCACCACCGGTGGACGACAAGGTGCAGGGCCAGTTGCAGGCCGAGGCCCATGCGATCGCCAGGCTGCGTGCGGAACTGCAGGCCACCGAGACGGCTGTGTCGGAACTGCAGGCGCAGATGCTGGCGGCGACCGAACTCATCAACGACCTGGCCGACCAGAATGCCCAACTGGTGCGAGGCGTGGAAACCCTGCGCCGGCGTCTGCTCTGGCTGGCCGGTCTCACCGCGCTGCTGGGTGGGACCGCCGTGGTCGCACTGCTGCTGCGCAGCTGAAACCGGCGACGCGCCGGACCGGCATGCGCCGCATCTCAGCCGGGTCGCCCGTCCACCCGCGGCCGGCCGAACCAGCCGCCGTAGCGCAGTGACCAGCCCAGCGTGGCGGCCGCCCAGGCCAGCACGGCGGCCAGGGTGAGCACGGTGGTAGCGGCCGGCCACAGGGCGGCCAGCACGCGCAGCAGCACGGCCGTCTGCAGCAGCCAGTACAGCACCCAGGCGGTGTTGTCGGCCGCCAGCGGGCGCCCGCCATGGCCGCTGCTCACGCGGGTGGCCATGGCGAACAGCGTGGCACCGAGGTAGCCCATGGTCATGGCGTGCAGCGGGGCCAGGCCGAGCGAGAGCTCGCCGCCGCTCAGGGCTATCAGCGCATGCGAGAGGGCGTTGAGCGCCAGCGCGATGCCGAGCCAGAGAAAGCCGCCGTGCAGCATGGCCAGCAGGCGGATCTTCAGGCTCTGCACCAGGCCCCAGCGCGCGGCCAGCCACAGCAGTAGCAGGGCCGCCGGCAGCTCCAGCACCACCTGCAGCCAGCGCAGCAGCGGCGGCAGCGGCCACCACCAGAGTTCGGCCAGCGCGGGCAGCAGCTCCAGCCACACCACGGCCACCAGTACCCAGAGCAGCCACATCGGGCGCCAGGCATCGAGCAGGGGCACGGCGCTGGCGCTGAAGAAGGGGATCATGCGGTGCGACACGGCGACAAACACCGTGGCCACAAAACCCCAGAGCCCGAGCTGCGTGGCGCTGCGCAGCAGCGTGATGTCGCTCAACGCCAGGGCGACGGCGGCCAGCCACAGGCTGAGGGCGCCGATGCCGCAGGCCACGGCCACCACGCCGGGGTGCACGCGGTCGTCCACGCGGCTGCGGCGCAGCAAGGCGATGAAGCGCAGGCACAGCAGGCTCCAGCCGCAGGCCACGGCGGCGATGCCGGCGCTGGCCAGCAGCGCATGCCAGTGGAAACCGGGCAGGGCCAGCAGCCAGCCGGCCAGCATCAGCACGATGGCCGGCAGCAGGTGGCGGGCCTGCACTTCGGGCAGGCCCAGCCATTTCGGGCCGGCGGTGAACAGAAAGCCGGCGATGAACAGGGGGGTGAAACCCAGGGCCATGAGCAGGCCGTGGGCGGCGGCCGGTGCCACTGCCCAGGCGATGGGGCTGCCCAGGGCGCGGGCCAGCAGCATAGCCGCCCACCACAGCCCACTGAGGGCCATCATGAGGGCGGCGGCAAAGAAGCCCAGCCGGTGCGGTGCGGCCAGCAACCAGGCCGGACGCCACGACGCATCGAGCGGCGGCATGCGGGTCCGTGCCGGTCCCGTTGGCGGCAGGGGGCGAACGGGGATGGTCTTCACGCTGTACCTGCCGGGATCAGGCCGGCACCAGGGTTTCCTGGTGGGTCAGCAGGCGCTCCACCAGATCGCGCACGCTGCGGATCTGGTTCCCGAAGGGCAGGGCGCCGACGCCGCGGAAGAACAGGCCCTTCTTCACGTCGCCGCGCAGCGCGGCGGCGAGCTGGTTGTCGATGCAGAACTGGCCCCAGCCCGGCAGGCCGTCGCGCAGGCCGCACTGGGCCAGGCAGTCGAAGCTCTTGGTGCAGCGGTTCTTGTGGTGCACCACGGCCTGCAGCTTGTGCTCGATCTTCAGGTAGGCGCGCAGCCAGGGGGTGGCCACGGCGCGCGCCGGCAGGCCGGCCACGCTGGTGAACTCCACCATCTCGTCTTCTTTCGCCTCGGCCAGTACGCGTTTGAACTCGGGGTGGGCGTCGCCCTCGGTGGTGACGGCAAAGGGCGTGCCCAGCTGTACGCCCGCCGCGCCCAGGGCCTGCAGGCGCGCGATGTCCTCGAAGCTGCGGATGCCGCCGGCCGCGATCAGCGGGATCTCCTTCTCGATGCCGGCCGACTTGAGGAAGGCCAGCGACTGCGGGATGACGTTCTCGAAATCGAAGCGCGGGTCGTTCAGGTCGGCGATCTTCGCGGCGCCCAGGTGGCCGCCGGCCAGGCGCGGGTGTTCGATGACGATGGCGTCGGGCAGGCGCTTCTTGCGCTCCCACTTCTTCACGATCAGCTGCACGCCGCGCGCGTCCGACAGGATGGGGATGAGGGCCGTGTCCGGGTGGTCCTGCGCCAGGTCGGGCAGGTCCAGCGGCAGGCCGGCGCCCACCACCACGGCATCGATGCCGGCTTCCAGCGCCGCGGTGATGGAATGGGCGTATTCGGTGACGGCGCGCATGACGTTGATGGCCAGCAGGCCCAGCCCCCCGGACAGCTCACGCGCGGCGCGGATCTCGCGGCGCAGCGCCTCGATGTTGGCAGCGTCGATGGCCAGCTTGGCGGCATCGCCGGCTTCCAGGTGGCCGGTGGCTTCCATCAGGTCCGGGTGGTGGCGGCGCAGGTCCACGGAGGACAGGGTGCCGACCCCGCCGAGCGCGGCCACGCTGCCGGCCAGGCGGTGGGCCGAGACGCCGATGCCCATGCCGCCCTGCACCAGGGGCAGCAGGCTGCGGCCAGCCAGGTTCAGCGGGCGCAGGCCGCTGCGCGCCAGCCAGGCGGCGCTGTCAGTGGGGATGTAGGGGAAGGGGAGTGCTGCATTCATGAACGGGCGGGCGGCCACGGCGGCCGGTAAAAAGACCAGCCGCCAGCTTAAGGACGATGCCCGCGCCGTGTTTTGCGCTGCGTCAAGAAAGCGGGAATGGCAGCATTCAGCGCAGGCGCAGCGGCGCACTGCCCAGGCGGTAGCCGCCCACGCTGCTGGCCAGCTGGCGGGCCTGCTGCTCCAGGGCCTGGGCCGAGGCGGCCGAGCGGTCCAGCACGGCGGCGTTGTTGCTGACCATCTGCTCCAGTTGCGCCATGGCGTCCCGCAGCTGGCTGAAGCCCTGGTCCTGCGCCTGGCCTTCGCGTGTGATCTGCGCCATGGTCTCGGCCACCTGGCGCACCTGGGCCACGACCTCCTGCATGGTGCGGCCGGCCTGCTCGACCAGCTTGCCGCCTTCGGCCACGCTGCCGACCGAGGCATCGATGAGTTGCTTGATCTCCTTGGCGGCGGCGGCGCTGCGCCCGGCAAGCGAGCGCACCTCGGTGGCCACCACGGCAAAACCGCGGCCCTGCTCACCGGCGCGCGCGGCTTCCACCGCGGCGTTGAGCGCGAGGATGTTGGTCTGGAAGGCGATACCGTCGATGGTGCCGATGATGTCGGCGATGCGGGCGGAGGACTTGCGGATGTCCTGCATGGTGTCCACCACCTGGCTCACCACGGCACCGCCGCGCTCGGCCACCTTGGCGGCTTCGGCCGCCAGCGTCTGGGCCTGGCGCCCGCTCTCGTGGCTGTGTTTCAGGGTGCCGGCCAGGGCCTGCATGCTGGTCTGGGCCTGCTCCACGCGTGCGGCCTGCGGGCTGCGCCGGTCTTCGGCCTGTTCGGGGGCGGCCAGCGTTCGCGTGTCGATGGCCAGTTGCTCGGCGTCCTGGTGTACCTGCCCGATGAGCTGCTGCACACCCTGCTGGATGCGCGCCAGGGCGGCCTGCACCTGGCCGCTTTCGTCGTGCGTGCGGACTTCGATGGGTGTGTCGAGTTCGCCGGCGGCCAGCTGTTGTGCCGCGCGCAGGTTCTCGCGCAGGCCGCGCCGCAGCGGCAGCAGCAGCCACAGGCCCCAGAGTGCGGCCAGCAGCACGGCGGCCACGCCGCAGTAGAGCAGCAGCGTGCGCGCGGCGGCGATGCTGCCGCGCTCCACGCTCTTGCGCTGCAGGGCGGTCAGGGTCTGGATGGATTGCTGCAGGGCGTTGAGCGCAGGCAGGGTCTCGCCGATGAAAAGCAGCGAGGCTTCGGGCCGCAGGTTTTCCTCGACCAGCTTGACCACCCGTTCGGCCGATTCCGTATGGGCGGCGCGGTGGCGCTTGAGATCGGTCAGCACCTGGGCGTCGCTGCGCGAGCCCAGGCGTTCCAGCGTGGCCAGGGCCTGGTCGATCTGGCGGTTGGCCGCCGTCTGCTGTTCGCGGATCTGGCCCATGGGGGCCGCGATGGGAGCGGTGATCTGCGCCATGGTCAGGCGCGAGAGGCTGTCGGTGCCGGCATGGATCTGCAACGCGGCCTCGGTCTGGGCGCGGTCGTCGGCGCTCATGCGTTCGCTGGCGATGCCGACCTGCTGCAGCTGCTGCAGGGCCAGCAGGGTGAGCCCCGCCAGCAGCAGCAGGGGCAGGCCCAGGGCCAGTCCGAGGCGGGTTCCGAGTTTCCAGTCAGCGATACGCATGGGTCCAGTCTCCTCATACGCCACCGGTCCCCCGGGCTGGTCGGTGGGTGTCGCTAGGGTTTGTTTTCCCTTGGTGCCCCACCGGCAGCCGCCTGCTGTGGCCGGTAGCTGTCGTCGATTTCGTTGAACAGCGGTTGGGCCATTGTGTCATCAGAGTCGGCATAGGGTCCAGTGCCGCTGTGCGTGGCACTCGACGCCGGCACGAACTCCCCGCTTCTGACGTCAAAGACGTGCACCTCACCGTCTTCGATCACGTAGTGCCAGCCGTGCAGGGCCAGCTGGCCGGATTCCACGCGCTCGCGCACCATGGGATAGCCCATCAGGCGTTCCAGCTGCAGGATCACCGCGCGCTGTTCGGTGCGGCGCAGCGCTTCGGGCGACATCTGCACGGGCAGCACGGCCTCGCGGCCCAGTTCCAGCCAGGCGGCCAGGTTGATCGCCTCCTTCGGGGCCCCTTCGTAGAGCGCACGGATGCCACCGCAGTGGCTGTGGCCGCAGACGACGATGCGCGAAACCTTGAGGTTGAGCACCGCGAACTCGATGGCCGCGGCCGTGCCGTGGTAACCGGTGAAACGCCGCGCGGCACCCAGGTAGGCGCCCTCGGGAGAAATGTCACCGGAGGGCACGCTCGTCATGCCGTCGTGCGGCGGCACGAAGGCCGCGACGTTGCGCACGATGAACAGGTCGCCCGGCCCGGTGCCCGTGAGCAGGTAGGGCACTAGGCGCGAATCGGAACAGCCGATGAAGAGGATGGTCGGGTGCTGGCCGCGCTCCACCAGATCCTGGAACTGGTCCTGGATGCCGGGGAAGGTGTGGTCGTGAAAGCGCCGCAGACGCTCCAGCAGTTCGTCAGGCATGGCTCGATGGATCCGAGAGAGGTTCGCTGGCTTCTACAACTACGTGTCGCATAAAGAAGCCCAACCGCGGAACGCCGTGGAACCGGCTTTGCCGGGCCACTGGCGTTGCCCCCTTGAGGGGGGTGGCGTAGCGAACGTAGGGAGCGGAGCCTGGGGGTGCTTCATTGGACCAAGGGCGTGTCGGCCGCGTCCAGCTCCACGCCCTCCAGCTCGGCCTGACCGGCCAGCAGGGCCAGGTACTGGCGCAGCGCGGTCACGTAGGTCTGCTGGCGCAGGGTCATGGCCACGGCACCGTGCACGGACTCGAAGGGCTGGTCGGCCCCGGCTTCGCGTTGCTGCACGTCCACCACGTGCAGGCCGAAACGGCTGTGCACCAGGCGCGGCAGCACACCCACCTCGCTCTGGCCGAAGATCTCGCGCGCGAACTCGGGCGCGCAGTCCTGTGCCGTCAGCCAGCCCAGCTCGCCGCCCTCGGCGCCGCTGGGGCAGTTGGAGAGCTTGCGCGCCGCTTCGACGAAGGGGTCGCCCGTGCCGTCGTGGCTGCGCACATCGAGCAGGGCGCCTTCGGCGCGCTTGCGTAAAGCGACCACGTCGACGCCCGGCGTCACCGCGAACAGGATGTGACGCACGTGCACGCGCTCGCCGATGCGGTAACGCGCGGCGTGGGCAGCGTGGTGGCGGCGGCAGGCTTCTTCAGACGGCTCGGGGATCTGCAGGCTTTGTTCGAGCAGCTGCTCGATGGCGTCGACCGCCGCCTCGCCGGGCACACCGTCGGCCGCGCTGTCGTCCGCGGCCAGCAGGCCGGCGCGCTGCGCGGCCTGGCGCAGCAGTTCGGTGCAGGCGCGCTGGCGCAGTTCGTCTTCACTGAGTGTTTCATCCGCGCGCTGCAAGGGCTGGCCGTTGACGCGTGCCACGGCGACCGGGGTGGCCACGGCCGTGTCGGCTGCGGCACTGGCGCAGCCGCAGCTGGGGGAGCAGGGTTCTTTCATGGTGTGCTCCTCAGACGCGGGCGCCGGGCTGGCGCGGCAGGTTGTGGCCGGCCGGCACATTGAGCCGGCGGCTGCGCACCACCTGGTAGGGCCGCATCAGGTAGGTCACCGAGGCAAAACCGCTCCAGACGTGCACCAGGCGCGTGAAGGGGAAGATGAGGAAGATGCTCATGCCCAGGAACATGTGGGCCTTGAAGACCCAGCTGGCCTCGGCCAGCAGTTCCACGGCGCCACCGCGGAAGGTGACGATGCGCTGCGCCCACTCGGCCAGCTTCATCATCATGCCGCCGTCCAGGTGCTGGGCCGACAGCGGGATGGTGGCCAGGCCCAGGGCGAACTGCAGCCAGAGCAGGAGCAGCAGCACGATGTCGCTGGTCTTGCTGGTGGCGCGGATGCGCGGCTCGAAGAGGCGGCGGTGCAGCAGCAGCGTGACGCCGATGAAACCCAGCACCCCGAACGCGCCGCCGGAGACCATGGCCATCAGCTGCTTGGCACCCGCCGTCATGAAGGGCTCGTAGAGGAAGTGCGGCGTGAGCATGCCCACCGTGTGGCCGAAGAACAGGAAGAGGATGCCGACGTGGAACAGGTTGCTGCCCCAGCGCAGCTGGCCGGCTTTCAGCAGCTGCGAGGAATCACTTTTCCATGTGTACTGGTCGCGGTCGAAGCGCACCAGACTGCCTAGCAGGAAGACCGTGAGGCAGATGTAGGGATAGATCCCGAAGACGAACTGGTTGAGGTAGCTCATGCTCATACTCCTGGCGCAGCGTTCTGCGCAACATTCCTGACGATGCGGATGGGCTGGGGCTGGCCCGGTTTGGCCTGGCCCTGGGTGGAGCAGCCGTCAAAGGCCATGGGTTCTTCCCAGGCCTGGTCCAGCGGCTCGTCTTCCACCACCTTCACGGCCTGGGCCCGCTCGCCGGCGACTTCCAGCAGGGCGCCCAGCACGCTGGCATAGGGGCTTTCGCGTTTCACCAGCGCGCTGAAGATGGCGTTGAGGATGTGGGCAATCTCGCCCAGGAAGGCGCGTGCCTCCTTGGCCGGCTGGGTGGAGACGAACTCCAGCACCACGGGCAGGTAGTCGGGCAACTCACCTTCGGCGAGATACAGCCCGGCCTTCTCGTAGGTCTGGGCCAGGTCGATCATGGCCGGGCCGCGGTCGCGGCTGTCGCCGTGCACGTGCTCGAACAGGTGCAGCGAGGTGGCGCGGCCGCGGTCGAAGAGCTGAACGTAGTCGGCTTCCATGTCGATGGGGTCGCGCGTGCGCAGGGACTTGAGCAGCGCGTCCAGCTCACCCAGGCGGGTCGCGCCCAGGGCCTGTTCGCTGTGCAGCGCGGCGCTCAGGTCGCCCAGGTGGCCGCGCAGTTCGGCGTCGGGGTAGCCCAGCAGGCGGGCCAGCACGCGCAGGGTCAAGGTAGCGTTGTTGCTCATGATCAGACTCCTGCCTTGATGGGGATCGTTCTACGTTTGCCGCTGCCGAACAGGCTGGTCTCGCTGGCGCCGTCAGAACAGCCGTTGCCAAACGAGAAGCCGCAGCCGCCGCGCATGTCGAAGGTGTTTTCTGCGTACTCGCGGTGCGAACTCGGGATGACGAAGCGGTCCTCGTAGTTGGCAATCGCCATCACGTGGTACATGTCTTCCACCTCGGCCTGCGTCATCTGCACCTGCTGCAAGGCTGTGGTGTTGATGCGGCCTTCGACGTGCTTCTCGCGCTGGTAGGCGCGCATGGCGAGCATGCGTTCCAGGGCGCGTTCCACTGGCATGGTGTCGCCGGCGGTCAGCAGGTTGGCCAGGTACTTGACCGGGATGCGCAGCTGCTTGACGTCCGGGATCTCGCCGTTGATGCCGATGTCGCCGGCGTTCGCGGCCGCCGTGATGGGCGAGAGCGGCGGCACGTACCAGACCATGGGCAGGGTACGGTACTCGGGGTGCAGGGGCAGGGCCACCTTCCACTCCACCGCCATCTTGTAAACCGGGCTCTTGCGCGCGGCCTCCATCCAGGCATCGGGGATGCCGTCGGCGCGCGCCTGCTCGATCACCTTGGGATCGTTCGGGTTCAGGAAGATGTCGAGCTGGGCTTCGTAGAGGTCGCGGTCGTGCTCCACGCTGGCCGCTTCCTGGATGCGGTCGGCGTCATACAGCAGCACACCCAGGTAGCGGATGCGGCCCACGCAGGTCTCGGAGCAGACCGTGGGTTGGCCGGCCTCGATGCGCGGGTAGCAGAAGATGCACTTCTCGGCCTTGCCCGATTCCCAGTTGTAGTAGATCTTCTTGTAGGGGCAGCCGCTGACGCACATGCGCCAGCCACGGCACTTGTCCTGGTCGATCAGCACGATGCCGTCTTCCTCGCGCTTGTAGATCGAGCCCGAGGGGCAGCTCGCCACGCAGGCCGGGTTCAGGCAGTGCTCGCACAGGCGCGGCAGGTACATCATGAAGGTGTTCTCGAACTGGCCGTAGATGTCCTTCTGCACGTCGTCGAAGTTCTTGTCCTTCGAACGCTTGCTGAATTCACCGCCGAGAATTTCTTCCCAGTTCGGGCCCCATTCGATCTTCTCCATGCGCTGGCCCGTGATCAGGCTGCGCGGACGTGCCGTGGGCGCGGCCTTCATCTCGGGCGCCGACTGCAGGTGGTCGTAGTCGAAGGTGAAGGGCTCGTAGTAGTCGTCGATCTGCGGCAGGTTCGGGTTGGCGAAGATCTTCATCAGCAGCTTCCACTTCGCCCCCTGGCGTGGTTCGATGCTGCCGTTCGATTTGCGGACCCAGCCGCCGTTCCACTTGTCCTGGTTCTCCCACTCCTTGGGGTAACCGATGCCGGGTTTGGTCTCGACGTTGTTGAACCAGGCGTACTCCATGCCTTTGCGGCTGGTCCAGACGTTCTTGCAGGTGACCGAACAGGTGTGGCAGCCGATGCACTTGTCCAGGTTGAGCACCATGCCGATTTGAGCGCGGATTTTCATGGTCGTCTCCTTAAGCGTGTGCGCCGGCAGGGGCGGAGGCGGCAGCCGGGGTGTCCAGCCAGTCCACCTTGTTCATCTTGCGCACCACGACGAACTCGTCGCGGTTGGTGCCGATGGTCCCGTAGTAGTTGAAGCCGTAGCTGAACTGGGCGTAACCGCCGATCATGTGCGTGGGTTTCAGCACGATGCGCGTCACCGAGTTGTGGATGCCGCCGCGTGCGCCCGTGATCTCCGAACCCGGGGTGTTGATGATCTTCTCCTGCGCGTGGTACATCATGACCATGCCGTTGTTCACCCGCTGGCTCACCACCGCGCGTGCCGCGATGGCGCCGTTGATGTTGAACAGCTCGACCCAGTCGTTGTCCACGATGCCGGCGCTCTTGGCGTCGTCCTCGCTGAGCCAGATCACCGGGCCGCCGCGATTCAGCGTGAGCATCATCAGGTTGTCGCTGTAGGTGGAGTGGATCCCCCACTTCTGGTGCGGCGTGATGAAGTTCAGCAGGATCTCGGTGTTCCCGTTGGGCTTGATGCCGTGGATGCCGGCCGTGGTCTTCAGGTCCACGGGCGGCTTGTAGCTGGACAGGTTTTCCCCGAAGGCCGTCATCCAGGGGTGGTCCAGGTAGAACTGCTGGCGGCCGGTCAGGGTGCGCCACGGTATGAGTTCGTGCACGTTGGTGTAGCCGGCGTTGTAGGACACGGTCTCGCTCTCGATGCCGCTCCAGGTCGGGCTGGAGATGATCTTGCGCGGCTGGGCCTGGATGTCGCGGAAACGGATCTTCTCGTCTTCGCGGTGCAGGGCCAGGTGGGTGTGATCGCGTCCGGTCTGCTTGCTCAGGGCGCCCCAGGCCTTGACGGCCACGTGGCCGTTGGTCTCGGGGGCCAGCTGCAGCACCACCTCGCAGGCGTCGATGTCGGTCTCGATCTTCGGCATGCCGCAGGTGGCGCCCTCGGCCGTGACCACGCCGTTGAGTTCGCCCAGCTGCTTCACCTCGTCCTGCGTGTTCCAGGCGATGCCCTTGCCGCCGTTGCCCACCTTGTTCATCAGCGGCCCCAGGGCCGTGAAGCGCTTGTAGAGGTTGGGGTAGTCCCTCTCCACCACGGCCATGTTGGGCGCGGTCTTGCCGGGGATCAGGTCGATCTCACCCTTTTTCCAGTCCTGCACGCCGAAAGGCTGGGCCAGTTCGGCCGGGCTGTCGTGCATCAGCGGGCTGAGAACCATCTCGCGCTCCACGCCCAGGTGGCCCACGCAGAGCTCGCTGAACTTCTTCGCGAAACCCTTGTAGATGTCCCAGTCGCTCCTGCTCTGCCAGGCCGGGTCCACGGCGGTGGACAGCGGGTGGATGAAGGGGTGCATGTCGCTGGTGTTGAGGTCGTTCTTCTCGTACCAGGTGGCGGTGGGCAGCACGATGTCCGAATACAGGCAGGTCGTGCTCATGCGGAAGTCCAGCGTGACCAGCAGGTCCAGCTTGCCCTCCGGGGCCTGCTCGTGCCACACCACTTCCTCGGGCTTGGCCTCGTCCTTGCCGAGGTCCTTGCCCTGCACGCCGTGGCTGGTGCCCAGCAGGTGCTTGAGGAAGTACTCATGGCCCTTGCCGCTGGAGCCCAGCAGGTTGGAACGCCAGACGAACATGTTGCGCGGCCAGTTGGCCGGGTGGTCCGGGTCCTCGCAGCTCATCTTGAGCGTGCCGTCCTTCAGGCCCTTGACCGTGTAGTCCTTGGGGTCCATGCCGGCGGCGGCCGCGTCCCTGACCACCTGCATGGGGTTGGTCTGCAGCTGCGGGGCGCTGGGCAGCCAGCCCATGCGCTCGGCGCGCACGTTGTAGTCGATCATGCTGCCGCCAAACTGCTTCTTGTCGGCCAGCGGCGAGATCACCTCGCCCATGGTCAGCTTCTCGTAGCGCCACTGGTCGGTGTGGGCGTAGAAGAAGCTGGTGCTGTTCATCTGGCGCGGCGGGCGGATCCAGTCCAGCGCGAAGGCCAGCGCGGTCCAGCCGGTCTGCGGGCGCAGTTTTTCCTGGCCCACGTAGTGCGCCCAGCCGCCGCCCGATTGGCCGATGCAGCCGCACATCATCAGCATGTTGATGATGCCGCGGTAGTTCATGTCGCTGTGGTACCAGTGGTTCATGGCCGCGCCGATGATGACCATGGACTTGCCCTTGGTCTTGTCGGCGTTGTCGGCGAACTGGCGCGCCACGGTGATGAGCTGCTGGCGCGGCACACCGGTGATCTTTTCCTGCCAGGCCGGGGTGTAGGGGGTGTCGTCGTCAAAGCTCTTCGCCGCCAGCTCGCCGGGCAGGCCGCGGGCGATGCCGTAGTTGGCCGCCTGCAGGTCGAACACGGTGGCCACCAGGGCTTCGCGCTTCTCGCCTTCCTTGCCCAGGGAGATGCGGGTCACCGGCACGGTGCGCAGCAGCACGTTGCTGGCCGCGGCGCCCGTGGTGTTGTTGGGGAAGTGCTCGTGCTCGATGCCGCCGAAGTAGGGGAAGCCGATCTTCGCGGTCTCTGTCTTCTGGCCGCCTTCCAGGGCGGAGAGCTTGAGCTTCACGTCGTTGCCGTGGCGCGCTTCCTTGGCCTCCAGGTTCCACTGGCCGGCATCGGCACGGCCGTCCGGGCCCCAGCGGAAGCCGATGGCGCCCTTGGGGCAGACCACCTTGCCGTCTTCGTTGATGGCCACGGTCTTCCACTCGGGGTTGTTGGCCTGGCCCAGCTTGCCGTTGAAGTCGCTGGCGCGCACGTAGCGGTCGGGTACCAGCACGGTCTCGCCGTTCGGGGTCTTCTGCTCCTTGAGCATGACCAGCATGGGCAGGTCGGTGTAACGGCGGGCGTAGTCGTCGAAGTAGGCGCTGGGCTTGTCGAAGTAGAACTCCTTCATGATGACGTGGCCCATGGCCATGGCCATGGCCGCATCCGTTCCCTGCTTGGGGTGCATCCAGATGTCGGCCAGCTTGGAGATCTCGGCGTAGTCCGGCGTCACCGCCACGGTCTTGGCGCCCTTGTAGCGCACCTCGGTGAAGAAGTGGGCGTCGGGGGTGCGCGTCTGCGGCACGTTGCTGCCCCAGGCGATGATGTAGGTGGAGTTGTACCAGTCGGCCGACTCGGGCACGTCGGTCTGCTCGCCCCAGATCTGGGGAGAAGCCGGTGGCAGGTCGCAGTACCAGTCGTAGAAGCTCATGCACACGCCACCCAGCAGGCTCAGGTAGCGGCTGCCGGCGGCGTAGCTGACCATGGACATGGCGGGAATCGGCGAGAAGCCGATCACGCGGTCCGGGCCGTGTTTCTTGACGGTGTAGATGTTCGCCGCGGCGATCATCTCGTTGACTTCGTCCCAGCTCGAGCGCACGAATCCACCCAGGCCGCGCACGCTCTGGTATTCCTTGCGTTTGGCGTTGTCCTGGGCGATCGAAGACCAGGCTTCCACCGGGCCGTACTTCAGGCGGGCCTCGCGCCAGAGCTTGAGCAGGCGGCCGCGCACCATGGGGTACTTCACGCGGTTGGCGGAATACAGGTACCAGCTGTAGCTGGCGCCGCGGGCGCAGCCGCGCGGCTCGTGGTTGGGCATGTCCCAGCGGGTGCGCGGGTAGTCGGTCTGCTGGGTTTCCCAGGTGACGATGCCGCCCTTGACGTAGATCTTCCACGAGCAGGAGCCCGTGCAGTTCACGCCGTGGGTGGAACGCACGATCTTGTCGTGGGCCCAGCGGTCGCGGTAGGCGTCTTCCCAGGTGCGGTCTTCACCGGTGGTGACGCCGTGGTCCTTGGAGAAGGACTCGCGGGGTTGGGAGAAGTAGCTCAGTTTGTCGAGAAAATGGCTCATGTCGGCCTCCTAAATTCGTTGTGACGCGCGATACGGGTAAATCAGGGGTTCTTCACGTAGGCATTCGCGCGCAGGTAGAACCACCAGTTCAGCACCAGGCACAGGGCGTAGAAGACGGCGAAGCCGTACATGGCGTACTGCGGCGTGCCGGCCTTGATCTGGGCGCCGATCACCACCGGGGCCACGAAGGCGCCGTAGGCGGCGATGGCCGAGGTCCAGCCCAGCACCGGGCCGGCCTGGCTGCGGTCGAAGATGACGGCGATGGTGCGGAAGGTCGAGCCGTTGCCGATGCCGGTGGCAAAGAACAGCACGATGAACAGGCCGATGAAGGCCGGGAAATACTGCTCGGGCGTGGCCGACTGGTAGGCCTGCAGCATCACGTAACCCACGGCGCCCGAGGCCACCACCATCACGGCCGAGATGATCTGCGTGACGATGGAGCCGCCCACCTTGTCCGAGATCCAGCCGCCGATGGGGCGCACCGCGGCGCCGACGAAGGGGCCGATCCAGGCGTAGGTCAGGGCGCTGGGGGCGTTGGGGTTCTTGGCATGGACCCAGGCGTTGGTGGCCACGTCGAACATGTGCGTGCTGCCGAAGATCACGGTGATAGACAGGGGCAGCGCCATGGAGAAGCCGATGAAGCTGCCGAAGGTCACGATGTACAGCGCCGTCATGGACCAGGTGTGCTTGTCCTTGAAGATGGCGAACTGCTTGTCGATGTTCTCCTTCATGGTGCCGAAGGCCGTGAGCTTCATGACCAGCAGGGTGCTGATGATGATCAGCGGCATGGCCAGCCACATGTTCAGCAGGCCCAGGCCGGTGGGCGCGGGCAGGTAGAGGTAGAGGCCCACACCGGCCGGCAGGAAGGACAGGGTGTAGAGCCAGACGATCTTGATGAAGGCGCTGATCGTGCTGCCGACGCTGTTGTCCACGCCCGGCGTGACCGTCTTCAGGTTGTTCATGCCGAACCAGCACAGGATGGACAGCGGCACCAGCGAGAGCAGCCAGGCGAAACCTGCGTTCTGGATGAAGGTGGGCGTGCCCGCGGCGATCTTGCCGAAGATCCAGCCGCTGTCCTTCACCAGCGTCATCGATTCGCCGCCGATGGTGCCGAAGATGCTCACCGTCATCACCAGCGGGATCACGATCTGCATGGTGGTCACGCCGAAGTTGCCCAGGCCGGCGTTCAGACCCAGCGCCGTGCCCTGCAGGCGCTTGGGGAAGAAGGTGCCGATGTTGGACATGGAGCTGGCGAAATTGCCGCCGCCCACACCCGACCACAGGGCCATGAGCTGGAAGGCCCACAGCGGCCAGTCTTTATGTTGCAGGGCGATGCCGGTGCCGATGGCCGGGGCCAGCAGCATGGCGGTGGTCAGGAAGATGGTGTTGCGACCGCCGGCCAGGCGGATCAGGAAACTGGCGGGGATGCGCATGGTGGCGCCGGCCAGGCCCGCGATGGCGGTCAGCGTGAAGAGTTCGGCCTGGGTGAAGGGGAAGCCCAGGTTGAGCATCTGCACGGTGATGATGCCCCACATGCCCCAGATGGCGAAGCCGCAGAGCAGGGCCGGCACCGAGATCCAGAGGTTGCGGTAGGCGATCTTCTTGCCCGTGCTTTCCCAGAACTTTTCGTCCTCGGGGCGCCAGTCGGTGATGGTGGCACCCGATTCCCTGGTGTTGGTGTTCATGATGGTTCCTTGGGATGAATAAGGGTCAGCCCTTGAGGCTGAAAGCGGTGGCCTGCGAGCCCATGACCTGGGTGCGGCGCACTTCGGTCCAGTACATCCAGATCAGCGAGACCCAGACCACGCCGTACATCAGCATGAAGGCGCTGGAGCGGATGCCGGTCAGGTCGAGCAGCACGCCGAACAGGATGGGCAGCACGAAACCGCCCAGGCCGCCGGCCAGGCCGACGATGCCGCTGATGGTGCCGATATTGGTCGGGTAGTCGTCGCTGATGTACTTGAACACGCTGGCCTTGCCGAAGGCCCAAGCGATGCCCAGGATGAACATCAGGCCGGTGAAGGCGTAGACGTTGAGGCCGAAATGGAAGGTCTTGGGGCCTTCGATGGTGGTGACGGTGAAGTCGAACTGCGGGTAGCTCAGCAGGAACAGGCAGATCCAGCTCACCCACATGACCCACCAGGTCACGCTGTGCGCGCCGTACTTGTCGCTGAGCCAGCCGCCCACCGCACGCAGCACGCCGCCGGGCAGCGAGAAGCAGGCCGCCAGCAGGGCCGCGGCGCGGATGTCCAGGCCGTATTCACCCACGTAGTACTGCACCATCCACAGCGAGAGCGCGACGTAGCCGCCGAAGACGATGCTGTAGTACTGGCAGTACTTGATGACCTTGGGGTCCTTCAGGGCCTTGAGCTGGTCGCTGAACTTCACGTTGCTCGGCACCAGGTGGGCCGGGTCGCTGTGGCTGAACAGCCAGAACACGACGACCGTACCCAGCATGATGGCCGCGTAGACCTGCGGCACCATGGTCCAGCCGAAGGCCACTACCAGCGCGGGCGCGATGAACTTGTTGACCGCCGCGCCCGAGTTGCCGGCGCCGTACACGCCCATGGCAAAACCCTGGCGGTTCTTGGGGTACCAGCGCGCCACGTAGGGCGTGCCCACCGAGAAGGAGCCGCCGGCCAGGCCCAC
The DNA here is from genome assembly GCF_013334205.1 of Rhodoferax sp. BAB1. Taxonomy (NCBI): domain Bacteria; kingdom Pseudomonadati; phylum Pseudomonadota; class Betaproteobacteria; order Burkholderiales; family Comamonadaceae; genus Rhodoferax; species Rhodoferax sp. BAB1. Next base: position 631,996 of record NZ_CP054424.1, read on the forward strand.
GAAGAGGCCGATCACCAGGAAGTGCCAGTAGGCGGTGGCGTAGGCCATGAGCCAGATGGCCGGCACGGTGGCGGCCATCAGGATGGCCATGACGATGCGCCCGCCGTACTTGTCGGTCCAGATGCCCAGCGGCACGCGGATCAGCGAGCCGGTGAGCACCGGGGTGGCCGTGAGCAGACCGAATTCGGTGGCGTTGAGGTTGAGCGCCTTCTTGATCGGGATGCCGATCACGCCGAACATCATCCACACCATGAAACACACGGTGAAGGCCAGCGTGCTGACGATCAGCACCGAGAGCGCTTGTCTGTTTCTGTCCATGTACATCTCCTTTGGGGATGTGTGGACTGTAGAAATCAGCAGCTGGCCCCGCCATCCTTCATAGGTAGCGGGAGGGGGGATGGGCATCCTCCGAAAGAACTAGTCGGACGGTTTAATTGGCCGGGGCTTGAGGTGGATCAAATGTTGGGAAGGGCTGGATTCGACCCGATCCGGACAGTCGCTACCCACGAAAGCAGACGCTCAAGGCTGTATTCGGCAGCCGCGCAGTCTGCTTCGACACATATTTCGCAGTCATACTGCCGCGACAAGGTGCGTTGCGTCTCCGTGAAACCAAATGGTTTGAAACTGACCTAAGCCGTCCGCAAGTTCCGGTTGCAGCCTGGCAATGATCATCTCGTCGGTGAGTACAGTAAGCCCGTTGCGGTAGAACAGCAGGTGAACAGGGCATGCGACTGAATAGCGCTTCGCCAGCTTCTTGCGCAACGTTGTACGAGAGACGTCATCCCCTGAAGCAACGGCGACACCGTCGGGGGACTTGAGCGCGGCCGAAGCTGCAGCAGCGAACTCTGGCGCGCATGTCTCTGCCAGTTCGAAACCAGCGGGTTGCCCGGAGAACTCGCAGAGGATGTCGGGTTCACCAAGAGCAGCCAAACCCTTGCGCTCGGACCCCGTTGTCACAGGCAATCCGGACGAGAGCACGAACCTGCGGAACATCTCCAGCTCGACGATGGACTTGCTCTCCTCAGTGCTCATTTGATACCACCTAATGAATGATGTACCAGTGATTGGAAGTCTAGCCAGCCCAGCTTAGCTCGCCTATCCCCAGAATGGGGGATCAACGTCCGCTATCCGGACTTCAACACGACAGGCCGCTCTTGGCCGTAAGCCGACGCGACTACGAAGCCCGGGACGCCGCAACCACAAAGTCCAGAAAGGTCTTGACCCGCAAGGACGTTCGATGCTGCTGGGCGTAGACGGCATAGATGTCGGCATCCGGGCTGTTGTAGCGGGGGAAGAGCTGAACCAGACGACCCGAAGCCAGGTATTTCTTGACGTCCCACTCGGCCCGCAGCAGGATGCCGTGGCCGTCCAGCGCCCAGTTGACGGCAATGCCACCGTCATTGGTGGTCAGGTTGCCCCGTATCCTGACGTTCTGCGTGGCCTCGGTCTTGCCCTTGCCTTTGGTCGTCGAGAAACGCCACACGCCATACGCTTCATCACCCTGGCGTATGCCGATGCAGTTGTGCTGGGTGAGATCGCCGGGTGTCTTGGGTTCCCCGTGTTTCTTCAGGTACATGGGGGACGCGACGACGACCCTGCGATTGGCGGCAATGAACCTGGCGACGGAGCGGGAGTCCGGCGGGTTACCGAACCGGAAGCAGATGTCGTAGGCGTCGTCGCCGCTGGGTGGCGGGTTGACCGACAGCTGCAGCTGGATGTCCACCTTGGGGTATTTCCGGACGAAGTCGGAAATCAGGGGGGCAATGTGGCTGCGCCCGAAGCCCAGTGTTGCGTTCACCCGCAGCAGGCCCTGGGGTGCGACGGTGGAGCCCAGCAGCTGGTCCTCCATCTCGCTGATGTTGCCCACGATCTTGCGCGCGTGATCCAGGTAGACCTCGCCTTCCGGGGTGAGGCTCATGCTGCGGGTGGTCCGGTTGAACAGCGGCACACCCAGACGCGACTCCATGAGCGACAGGTGCCGGCTGACGGCCGCCGGGGTGATGCCCTGCTCGCGCGCCGTCTTGCTGATGGAGCAGGCGGTGGCCAGGGCGAGGAAGAACTCGATGTCGGCCGGGTTGATCAGCTTGCTCATTATTTTTAATCTAATGTTAATAATGCTTTGAATATTCGGCCGAATTTTAAATTCAGATGCCACTAAAGTTCAAGCCATCCGATACCAGCCGGTAAACGAAATCCTCAAGACCCAAGGAGACAAACATGGCGCACAAGTTCACCCACCACGTTCTGGCAGCCGTCCTGTGCGGCGCCACCGGATTCGCCTCGGCACAAGCCTGGCCCAGCAAGAACGTCACGATCGTGGTTCCCTTCCCTGCAGGCGGAACGACGGATGTGCTGGCGCGCGCCGTGTCGACCAAGCTGTCGGCCGCCATCGGCCAGCCTGTGATCGTCGAGAACAAGCCCGGTGCCGGCGCCACCCTGGGCGCGGCCGCTGTGGCCAAGGCCTCCGCTGACGGGCACACCTTGCTGATGGGCGCCGTCCATCACACCGTGGCCACCAGCTTCTACAAGAACCTGTCGTACAGCTTTGAAAAAGACTTTGCCCCCATCACGACTGTGGCGCTGGTGCCCAACGTGCTGGTGGTGAGTGCCAAGGCGCCTTACAGCAGCGTGAATGATCTGGTAGCCGCCGGCAAGGCATCGCCGGAGAAGCTGTCCTATGGCTCCAACGGCAACGGCACGGCGCAGCACATGATCGGCACCCAGTTCCAGATCGAGACCGGTGCCAAGGTTCTGCACGTGCCCTACAAGGGCAGTGCTCCGCTGACCACCGACCTGCTGGGCGGCCAGGTGGACATGTCCTTCGACACCATCACGCCGGTCCTCCCCTTCATCAAGGACGGCAAGCTCAAGGCCCTGGCGGTGACCACCGCCAAGCGTTCATCCACCCTGCCCGATGTGCCCACCTTGCAGGAGGCCGGCATTCCCAACATCGCGATCGGCACCTGGTTTGGCCTGCTGGCGCCGGCCGCAACACCCAGGAACGTGGTGGCACGGCTGAACACCGAGGTGGTGAAGATCATCAACTCGCCCGAGTTCAGGAAGCAGATGCAGGACATCGGCGCCGAGCCCGTCGGCAACAAGCCCGAAGAGATGGCGCGGCAGATCAAGGAAGAGACCGAGAAGTTTGCCCAGCTGGTCAAGGCCGGCAAGGTCACCCTGGACTGAGTCCACGCATCACATACCCGGAGTAGAGCCCCATGGACAAACAAGCAGCCGCCGCCGACCTGACCCACCTGATGTCGAAGTTCACTTCGTACATCGGCAAGCGGCTCCCCACCGATGTGACCCAGAAGCTGGGGGAACTGCGCGCGAAGGAGGTGAACTTCCTGGCCAAGGAAGTCTACGAATCGATGCGCCTGAACCAGGAGGCCGCCGACAAACTGGACCGTCCCAGCTGCCAGGACACCGGTGTGATCCAGTATTTCCTGACGGCCGGCGCGAACTTCCCCCTGCTGGGTGAGCTGGAGGGCATCCTGCTGGGCGCCACCGAAGGCGCCACCAGGGACGGCCCGCTGCGCCACAACGCGGTGGAGACCTTCGTCGAGAAGAACACCGGCACCAACACCGGCACCAAGATCCCGTGGCTGGACTGGGAAATCGTCCCCAACGACGACAGCGTCACCATCGACGTCTACATGGCCGGCGGCGGCTGCACGCTGCCGGGCGCCGCCAAGGTGCTGATGCCGGGCCAGGGTTACGAGGGCGTGGCCGAGTTCGTGTTCGACGTCATCACCTCGCGCGGCGTCAATGCCTGCCCGCCGCTGCTGGTGGGCGTGGGGGTGTCGACCTCGGCCGAGACCGCGGCGCGCCTGTCGAAAAAGGCCATCCTGCGGCCGGTGACTTCGCACCACAGCAACGACAACGCCGCCCTGATGGAAGAGCTGATGACCGAGGGCCTGAACGAGCTGGGCCTGGGCCCGCAGGGCCTGACCGGCAACGCCAGCGTGATGGGGGTGAACATCGAATCGTCAGCCCGTCACCCTTCCACCATCGGCGTGGCGGTCTCCACCGGCTGCTGGGCACACCGCCGCGGCAAGATCAGGATCAAGGCCGACATGTCTTACGAAGTCATCTCGCACGAAGGATTCAAGCTGTGAAAAAGATACTCACCACCCCCATCAGGGACGAAGACCTGGAGTCGCTGAACATCGGCGACGTGGTCTACCTGACCGGGACCTTGGTCACCTGCCGTGACGTGGCGCACCGCCGCCTGATCGAACTCGGCCGCGAGCTGCCGGTGGACCTCAAGGGCGGTGCCATCTTTCATGCCGGGCCGATTGTTCGCCAGAAGGAAGACGGCGAGTACGAGATGGTCTCCATCGGACCGACCACCAGCATGCGCATGGAGAAGTTCGAGAAGGAATTCATCAAGCAGACCGGCGTGAAGCTGATCGTGGGCAAGGGCGGCATGGGACCGGAGACCCAGGAAGGCTGCGTCGAGAACAAGGCGGTACATGCCATCTTCCCGGGCGGTTGCGCTGTGCTGGCAGCTACCAAGGTGGAGAAGATCGAAGCGGCCGAGTGGAAAGACCTGGGCATGCCCGAGACCCTGTGGGTCAACCGCGTCCGGGAGTTCGGCCCGCTGATCATCTCGATCGACACCAAAGGCAAGAACCTGATCGAGGAGAACAAAGCGATCTTCAATCAGAAGAAGAAGCCCATCCTGGAGCGCATCAACGCCCAGATCCGTTTCATCAAGTAATCGGCATGAGACCAAAAAAGCCACCGCGAGCGGTGGCTTTTTCTTTGTCACTGTGTATGGACCGGAGACATGGGTAACGGGTGTGCGGGGACATAGGAAACACCTCGGATGTCTCAGCAATCTGTGTGCATGACCCACCGATCCACCCGCATGGATTGACCTCATGAGATCAAATTCTAGTCAGATGGTTTATGAGGTTGGTATTTTGACCCCATGGGATCAAAATATGTGATCAAGCACTGATTTCTTGATATGGACAATTTTTGATCTTACAAGGTCAATATTGATTGCCAAGATGAAGATTTGGAGATAAAGTGACCCCAAAGGGTCAAAAATGAAGATAGCACTGAACAACCTCCCAGAGCTGGCGAGCCTGCTGGAAAGCGAGCGCAAGCGCCAGAAGCTGACGCGGGCGCAGGCTGCGGCTGTATGCAATGTGAGCCCCTCCTTCATCCGGGATGCGGAGACGCAACCGGAGCGTTGTACCCTAGGCAAGCTGGCGCAACTGGTCAACGGGCTGGGGTTGTTGATGAGCATCACGAGCCGTCATGAGAGCGAACGTGGCACTGATGTGTTGAGGCCGGGCTTTGCGGAAGCTCGTGCAACAGATGAGCTAAGACAGTCTCCAGGCGGCGGGATCATCAACAGCGCGCGGCAACGCAGCGGGAAAGAGAAATGATCCGCCTGCGCGTCTGGGCCAATGCCCGCCCCATGGGCTGGCTGGGCCATGAGGACGGCGTCTACTTCTTCGAGTACGACGAACAGTGGCTTGAGCAGCACGGCGGCTTTGTGCTGGCGCCCGGTTTCCCCCTGCGCAAGGAACGGTACACCGGAGAAGGTGTGCGGACCTTCTTCGCCAACCTCTTGCCCGAGGGCGCGGCGCTCGAAGACATTCTCAACGCCATCCAGTCACGCGATGCTTCTCCCTTCGAGATGGTCGGCAGGCTGGGGGCCGAGCTGCCGGGTGTGCTGTCCGTGCTGCCCGAGGGGCAGGCGCCGCGGATCGAGCAGCAGTACGAGCCTCTGAGCCATGAGCAACTGAGCAAGCGATTGGCCGAGCGAGGTGAAAAGCCGCTGCTGCTGTCCAACCCCCAGGCGACGATGTCGCTGGCGGGGGCGCAGGACAAGATCGGTCTGCGCTTCGATGCCAGGACGGGGCGCATCAGCGACAGCGTGGGGGCTTCGCCCACCACCCATATCTTCAAGCCCGACACGCGGCTCAAGGCCTTCCAGCCTAGCGCGATCAACGAATACGCCTGCATGACGCTGGCACGTGCCGTCAAGCTGCCGGTGCCCAAGGTCTGGCTGCTGCGTGTGCCCGAGGCGGTCTACGTGGTGGAGCGTTATGACCGCGTGATGGTGGCCGGCAACATCCTGGGGCTGCACCAGATCGACGGCTGCCAGTTGCTGCAGGTGGGCTCGGACTGGAAGTACCAGCGCAACGCCGGGCTGGTGAGCCTGTCCAGGCTGGTGACGGCGCTGCGGGGCCTGCAGGTCACCGGGCGCGATCTGCTGGAGTTGCAGCGCTGGGTCATGTTCAACTACCTGATCGGTAACTCGGACGCGCACGCTAAGAACATGTCGGTGCTGATTGATGACACGGGTTACAGGCTCGCGCCTTTCTACGATCTGTTGTGCGTGCAGGCCTACGGCGACAACCGTCTGGCGCTTTTCATCGGGGACGAAGAGGAATTCGGTGCGGTGGGTGCGCACTCCTGGGAAGCGTTCTGCAAGGACTGCGGTTTCCGGTATGAACAGACCATGACCGAGTTTCGCAAGATGGCCACAGCGGTCGTCAAAGCGTGGGCCAAGATCCGCGATGGCATGCGCTCCGACGAGAAGACGACGCCAGAGGAGCAGCAGTTGATCCAGCGCATGGATGGTGTCATTCAGGCCAACGCACAAGCCGCCAGGTCGATGACGGGTTGACCCGTTCAGCTCACCCCCGCACTCGTCGCCAGCACGGCCGCCTGCACGCGCGTGCTCACGTCGAGCTTGCGCAGCACGTGCTGCACGTGGATCTTGACCGTGGTCTCTGCGATGCCGAGCTCGGTGCCGATCTCCTTGTTGCTGGCGCCGCGCGCGATGCCGCGCAGGATGTCGCGCTCACGTGGCGAGAGCTGCCCCAGCAGGGCCTGGGCCGGGCTGGGGGCGGGTGGGGCCGCTGGCGGTGCAGCCCCGCCATTCTGGAAGGCCGAGACCAGCTTGCTGGTCATCTCGGGCGCCACCACGCTTTCACCGCGCATGACACGGCCGATGGCCGTGGCCAGGGCGTCGCCCTCGATGGTCTTGAGCAGGTAGCCGGCGGCGCCGGCCTTGAGCGCGGTGCCCAGGTCCTGCTCGTCTTCGCTGACGGTGAGCATGAGCACGCGGGCCTTGGGCGCGGCTTCGCGCAGGGCGGGCAGGGCGTCCACGCCGCGCACACCGGGCAGGTGGTTGTCCAGCAGGATCAGGTCGGGCTGCAGGTCCTGGGCGCGGCGCTGGGCTTCACCGGCATCGGCGGCGTCGCCCACCACCTCGAAGTGGGGCTCGCGCGAGAGCAGGGCGATCAGGCCGCGGCGGAACAGGGTGTGGTCGTCGACCACCAGGATGCGGGTGCGCTCAGGCAACATGTTCAAGGGGACCGGGTAGCGGGAGGGTGGGGGCCGGTGCGCGGGCGGCCACCAGCTGGGCCGGCAGGGTCAGCACCATGGAGGTGCCGGCGCCCGGGGTGGAGATGAGCTCGACGCGCGCGCCGATGCGTTCGGCGCGTTCACGCATGATGCGCAGGCCCACGTGGCTGTCGTCGATGCTGCCGTCGCGGGTGTCGAAGCCGCTGCCGTCGTCGCGCACCTCGAAGCGCCATTCGGGCTGCTGCTGAACGTCCAGCCAGACCTGCGAGGCGCGGGCGTGCTTGCGCACGTTGGAGAGCGCCTCCTGCACGATGTGCAGCACCTGGATCTGCAGGTCGGGCGCCAGCGGCAGGCCCTGGCCCTGCATCTGCAGGTGGGCCTTCAGGCCGCTTTGCAGCTCGAACTTGTGCAGGGTGGTGGTGAGCGCCGTCTCGATGTCTTCGGTGTTGGTGCGGGTGCGGAAGTGCATGAGCAGTTCGCGCACGTCGCCATAACTTTCGCGCACGCCGGCGTCGATCTCTTCCAGCACCGTGGCCATGTGCTGGCGGTCGCCCGCGGCCAGGGCGTCGCGCATGAGTTGCACCTGGATCTTGAGGAAGGCGAGCGACTGCGCGATGGAGTCGTGCAGCTCGCGCGCCAGCAGGTGGCGCTCTTGTGCCACCGCGGCTTCCATGTCCAGCGCGTTCAGGCGCAGGTTCTCCATGGCGCCGGCCAGATGGCTGGCCAGGGCTTCGAGCAGGGAGCGCTCGGCCTCCGAAGGTTCGGTGCGGGCGTGGAAAAACAGATCCACCTCGCCCATCAGGCGCTCGTGCAGGCGCACCGGGATGTTGACCAGCGACTCGAAGCCGGCCTGCCCGCACAGGCGCTCGCGGGTGTCGCCCAGGGCGTGGATGGGGATGACACGCAGGCTGGCATCGGCCGCCATGCCGGCGCCGCAGTCGCAGTCACCCTTGTGGATGCAGTGTTCGGCTTCCACCATCTCGGCGGGCAGGCCCTGGGCGGCCAGCATGAGGTAACGCTGGTTGCTCTGGTCGGACCAGCGCAGGGCCACGCCGTCGGCGTGCGCGATGCGCTGGATGGCGCGCACGAAACCCTGGGCCAGTTCGTCCAGCGTGGTGGCACGCGCCACCAGGGCGGTGACTTCGTAGAGGCTGGCCAGGCGTTCGCGCTTTTCTTCCAGTTCGGCGGTTTTCTCGGCGACCTTGGCTTCCAGGTGGCGGTACATGGACTGCAGGTGCGCGGCCATGTCGTTGAAGCCCGTGGCCAGGGTGCCGAATTCGTCGCTGCTGACGTGGTCCACCCGCGCGTCGAAGTCGCCGCCCTGGATCTTCTCGATGGCGCGCTTGAGCTGGCCCACGGGCTCCAGCACCAGCAATTGGCCCACGTAAAGCATCACCACGGCACCCAGGATGACCAGGGCCATCAGCGTGGTCTGCAGCAGGTGCAGGATGGCGGTCCAGCGCGAGATATGGGTTTCGATGCCGTGCACGAAGGCATCGATATGGCCGACGAAGGCGATGGTCAGTTCGCGCAGCTGCTGCGGCAGCGCGGGGATGGCCGGGCCGGCCAGCAGCTGGCGGAAACCGGCCCAGTCGTCTTCGAGCACGGCAAAACGCGCCTGCACGGTCTCGTCCCAGGGCACGAAAAGCGGGCGCTCGGGGTCGCCATGGCGCAGCACGGCGAGGCTGCCTTCGAATTCCTGCACCAGCTGGGGCAGTTCGCCGGTCTGGCCGGTGCCCAGGCTCAGCGCCATGCGGTAGGCCTGCATGCGCATGCGCCCGGCCTCGTTGACCGCGGCGGCGCCGCCGTCGAGCTGCCAGGACACCCACAGCGTGGCCGCCGTGGCCAGCAGGGCCAGCAGCAGGAAGGGGGTGGCAGCCAGGGTCAGCTTGGTCGCCAGGCTGCGTTGTTGGCGGGGTGTCATGGTCGTCGTTTTCAAGGTGCCCAGTGTGCCGCCATCGCGGCCGGCCCGGGGGCTCCGAATCTTGATACGGATCAAGTCGCCGCGCAATAGGCGGCCTAAAGTGAGGCTGTCACGCTCACGTCCAGGAGGTTTCCATGTTCCAGCACATCCTGCTTCCCACCGATGGTTCCGAGCCGGCCCAACGCGCGGTGCAGCGCGGCGTTGAACTGGCCCGGCGCCTGGGCTCCCGGGTCACGGTGATGACCGCGCTCGAACACTTCCCGGCCGGCATCATGGCCAGCGGCTACCGGCCCCATGACGATCTGCAGACGGTGCCCGGCCTGCAGGCCGCCGAGGACTGGCTGGCGCAGGCCGAGGCGGTGGCGCGGGCCGCTGGCGTGCCTTGCGAGCGCCTGCTGCTGCGTGACCAGGCGGTGGTGTACCGCGCCATCCTGGATGCGGCGCAAAGCTGCGGGGCCGACCTGATCGTCATGGGCACGCACGGCATGGGCCTGATCGAGCGCCTGTTCGTCGGCAGCCAGACGCAGCGTGTGCTCGCACACACGAACATTCCGGTGCTGACCTTGCACTGAGGGCGCAGGCTAGCCGCGGATATCCGCCACCGGCTCGCTGCCGAAATCGGGACGGGCCAGATAGGCCAGCACCTTGCGCGCGGCCGCCTCGGGGCTGTCGAGCTGGCCGCCGCTCTTGAGCTGCTCGAAGCGCGCGCGGTCTGGGAAGGCCGCGGCATCGGCGCCGCGCAGCTGTACCTGCATGTCGGTGTCGATCACGCCGGGGGCCAGGGCGCAGACTTTCGCGCCATTCGGCTTGAGGGCCTCTTCGAGGGCCAGGCAGCGGGTGTAGTGGTCCATCCCCGCCTTGGCGGCGCAGTAGACGGCCTGCGAGGCCATGGGCCGGCGGCCCAGGCCGGAGGAGATGTTGAGGATGCGGCGCGGCATGCCCCAGCCTTCGGTGGCGGCGAGGAAAGCGGCGCTCAGCGCCATGGGTGCTTCCAGGTCCACGCGCAGGGCCTGGGCCAGGTCGTCGGGTTCGATGTCCGACAGCGGCGCAATGTGGGGGATCATGCCGGCGTTGTTGATCAGCGTGGCGCTGGCAGGGCGTGGCCCCTGTTTGTTCAGCCACTGGCGCAACATCGCTGCCGCTTCGCGGCTGTGCGAGAGGTCCAGCGGCCACTGTTCCAGCTGGCAGCCGGCCTGTGCCGCCTGTGCGGCCAGCGCAGCGTTTTCCTGGCGCGAGATGCACAGCAGGGAATGACCAGGCGCCAGCAGCTGCTGCGCCATGGCCAGCCCCATGCCGCGCGAGGCGCCGGTGAGGATGTAGAGATGGGTGTCGGCCATGGACGTGCTCCAGGGAAATCAGAAGGGGGGCGGGCTGTGCCACAACATGGGCGCGCCCGTGAGGGGGTGGGTGAGTGCCAGCTCGCAGGCGTGCAGCTGCAGGCGCGGGCAAGGCGCCTGGGTGTCGGCATCGGCATACAGTGCGTCGCCCAGGATGGGGTGGCCGATGGCCTGCAGGTGCACACGCAGCTGGTGGGTGCGGCCGGTGACCGGCTCCAGTTCCAGCCGGGTCAAGGGCCGGCCCTGGGCATCGGCCTCGTGCGCCAGCACGCGCCAGCGCGTGAGGCAGGCTTTGCCGTGCGCATCCACCTTTTGCCGCGGCCGGTTCGGCCAGTCGCTGTTCAGGGGCAGGTCGATCTTGCCCCAGTCGGCGGCCGGTGGCGGCAGGTGGCCGGCGACCAGCGCCACGTAGCGCTTGTGCACCTCGCGCGATTCGAAGGCCATGCTCAGCGTGCGCTGCATGGCCGCGCCGCGCGCCATCAGCAGCAGGCCCGAGGTGGCCATGTCCAGGCGGTGCACGATCAGCGCGTCGGGCCACAAGGCCTGCGCGCGGGTGCTGGCGCAGTCCTGCTTGTCGGCGCCGCGCCCGGGGACCGAGAGCAGGCCGGCGGGTTTGTCCAGCACCAGCAGCGCGTCGTCGGCGTGCAGGCAGCCCAGGCCCGGCATCTCAGCGTTTGTTGTCACCCTGGATGAGCCTCTGCACGGTGTCGCACAGCTCGGACACGTCGTTGGGTTTGTGGATCAGCGCGCTGGCGCCGGCCTCCAGCGCATTGGCTTCGATCTCGGGCGTGATGTAACCCGAGGCCAGAGCCATGGGCAGCTTGGGGCGGATGCGGCGCGCATCGTTGAGCAGTTCCACGCCGCTGTAACCCGGCATGTTGTAGTCGGTGACCAGCAGGTCGTAGTCGTCGGGGTGGGCGCGCAGGGCCGCCAGCGCGGCCTGGGGGTCGGTGTAGACGCTGACCTTGAAACCGCGCCGGCCGAGCACGCGCTCGACCAGGAAGGCCAGGGCCTGGTCGTCGTCCACGTACATCACGTGGCGGCCGAAGCCCATGACGGTCTGCAGGCGCGCCGGCTCGACCGGGACCGAGGGCACGTCGTCGTCGGCCACCGGGAAATACAGGGTGAATTCGCTGCCCTGGCCCGGCGCGCTGCTCACATCCACCGTGCCCAGGTGGGTGCGCATGACGCCGTGCACCACGGCCAGGCCCAGGCCCGTGCCCTGGCCGACCGGCTTGGTGGTGAAAAAGGGCTCGAAGATGCGCTGCAGGGTTTCGGGCTCCATGCCGCTGCCGCTGTCGCGCACGGACAGGGTCACGTAGCGGCCTTCGGCCAGGCCCAGGCGCTGGCACTCCAGCATGTCGGGGCTGCAGCTGGCCAGGGCGATGCTGACCGTGCCGCGCACGCCGCCGATGGCGTGGATGGCGTTGGTGCACAGGTTGATGAGCGCCTGCTCGACCTGGGTGGCGTCGGCCAGCACGGGCGGGGTGTCGTGCAGGCGCACCTGCAGATCCACCGCGGGCGGCAGCGTCACCTTCATGAGGCGCACCGATTCCTGCACCACCTCGGCCAGCAGGATGGCGTGGCGCTTGGGTGCTTCGTTGCGGCTGAAGGTCAGGATCTGGCGCACCAGGTCGCGCCCGCGGCGGCCGGCCTTCTCGATCTCGGTCAGGCAGACCTGTACCGGCGAGTCGCCCCCGGCGTCCTGGCGTGCCAGGGTGACGTTGCCCAGGATGGCGCCCAGGATGTTGTTGAAGTCGTGCGCGATGCCGCCGGCCATGGTGCCGATGGCCTGCATCTTGTGCGCCTCGCGCAACTGCGCTTCCAGGATGTTGCGCTGCGCCTCCATCTGGCGGCGCGCGGTCAGGTCGCGCGCGAAGACGGTGGTGATGTCGCCGTCACCCTCGGGCTGGCGTTCGCGCGAGACGCTGACCTCCAGCGCCAGCGGCAGGCCCTCGGCGGTGTGGCCGTTGACTTCGCCCAGGGTGGCCTGGGTCGAGAGGCGGGTGGCGGCGATGGCAGCAATGGCCCCGGGCAGGAAACGGCCCAGCGAGGTCTTGAGCGCCTGTTCGGGCGGGCACTGGAAGAGCGCGGCGGCGGCCGGGTTGAAGACGGTGATGCGCTGCTCGCCATCGACGCAGATGATGGCGTCCAGCGAGGAGTTGATGATGGCGGCCAGGCGGTTTTCGCTCAGGCGCAGTTCCTCGTTGCGCTGCTGCAGGGCCAGCGCGCTTTCCTGCAGGGCGCGGCGGCGTTCCTGCAGCGCGCGCCGCTCGGTCAGCAGCGGGCCCTGGTCGATCACGGCGCAGATGAAATGGGTCAGGTCACGGTCCTGCGAGTACTGGATGCGCGCGATGTGCAGGTCGCCGGTGAAGCGCGCCTCCAGGCCGCTGGAGAAGACCACCTCGTTGGTGTCGCTGTGGCCCTGGATCTTGGCCTCGTCCAGGGCGTGCTGCACGCGTTCCACGTGGTCGGGGGTGACCAGGGGCAGCAGGAAGTTCAGCGGGGGATCGGATTCGCGGGGGCGGAACAGCTTGAGCGCCATGGCGTTGCTCTGCTCCACCATGCCGAACTCGTCGACCACCATCAGCCCCAGGGGCACGTTGGAGAACAGGGATTCGAACCGTTCGGAGGCGCCTTCGGCGGCGATGCGGCTGTATTCGAGCGCGCTGTTCTGCTCCTCCAGTTCGGCCTGGTAGGCGCGCAGGTCGTCGATCAGCTTGGGGAGGGCCCGGCGGCTCATGAGCAGGCCCTGCTCAATTGTTCTTGTTGGTGAACCAGAAACTGACGATGGGGGCGGTCGGGTCGTCGAAGGAGGCCCCCAGCGCCATTTCGCCCTTGTCCAGCAGCACGCATTCCTGGCGGCGCAGCGAGATCACGGCGGAGGAACCGGCAAAACGCACCCAGGTGCCGTAGCTGCTGATGTCGGAGAGCACGAAGAGCTCACCGCGGCGGTCCAGCCGGGCGTGCGGGCGCGAGACGCGCGGGTCGAGCACGGCGAACTGGGCGTCGTTGCCGCGACCCAGGAAGACCGGCATGTCCATGGCCTCGAACAGGATGTTGTGCTCGCGCCAGGTCAGCTCGATGGTGCTGGGCAGGCGGCTGCTGGGTGCGCCGACCGTCTCCAGGCCGGCCTGCATGGTCATGATCTCGGAGGTGGTCTCGCGCTGCCAGTCGATGCGGTAGACGATGGCCGGCTCGCTCTTGCCCCGGATGTCCATGGGGCCGAGGTTGCGGTAGTTGATCTCGCCGTCGCCGTAGAGCGCGTCGATCACGCTTTCGGAGGCGAAGATCTGCTCGGCGCCGGAGAGGTCGCTCAGGCGCGAGGCCATGTTGACGGCATCACCGAAGCAGTCGCCGTCCTGCTCCACCACTTCGCCGCGGGCCAGGCCCACCTTGATCTGCATCTTGCTCATGCCGGGCAGGCTGCCGCTGCGCTCGCGCTGCATGCGCTGCATCTCGACCATGGCCAGCACGGCCGCCTGGTTGTCGCCAAAGGAGGCCAGCACGCCGTCGCCCAGGTACTTGATGACACGACCGCCGCGGGACTGGAAGAGCTTGCCGATCCAGTGGGTGGTGCGGGTGACCACTTCGGCGGCCTTGGCATTGCCCAGCGCTTCGAACAGGCCGGTACTTCCGGTCAGGTCGGCAAAGACAATGGTGAGGACGGCCATGCGATCGGAATTCTGGAAGGTATGCAGTGTGCTTATTATCGCCATCCCGCGCCGCGCCGGTACGCTGCCATGGGGGCGTCTTGATTTGTATCAAGTATACGGGCGCATGGCCCTCAGTTCGGCAGGGCGGCGCCCTGGCGCACGCGTTGCAGGGTCAGCTGCAGCAGGCGGGCATCGGCGCTGGCGCGGTGGCGCTGCGCGCCGCGTTCGCCGGCGATCTGCTGCTTGATGGTGTGCCAGCGCTCGGCCTCGTCCTCCTGCAGCAGGGCGCGCAGGTTTTCCAGCCGGAAGCGCGGCTGCTGGCCGGCCACGTCAAACAGCAGGGCCAGCCAGGTGTAGTCGTGGTTCCAGCCGTCGGAGTAGACGGTGCGCCCCTGCAACTGCTGGTTCAGCAGTTCGGCCACCTCGGCCACCGGGCGGCCGCGGCTGAGCAGGGCGGGGCGGGGGATCTGGTGCAGGCGTTCGGCCTGCGGGTCCCAGTGGGTCCACTGCGGCTCGGGTCGGATCAGGGTGCAGAACACATGGCCGTCTGGCAGCGCGTAGCCGATCTCGATCGGATAGCTGTGGCGGCCGAAGCCGGAGGCTTCCACGTCCAGCACGGCTGGTGGCGCCACGGGTGCGGGTTTCATCGCGGTCATTATGAGGAGGCCGGCCGATCCGTGCAATCGTGCGCAAAAGGCCGTGCCGCGACGTGCCAGCGCCGGCCACGCTGTGTAAGATGCGCCTTGTACCGCCAGCAGGCGGTGCGCCACAGGGGACACAAGCACATGGGCATCAATCCAGCCATCGTCCAGAACATCGCCGAGCGGGTGCGGGCCGAGGTCTTGCCGCAGCGCGCGGCCCCGGCGCTCAAGCTCGACCCGGCCATCATCCAGAAGATCGCGCAGAAGGTGCCGATCTTCGCCGGCATGAGCCAGCCCTGCCTGCTGGACACGCTGGCCACGGGCGAACATTTCACGGTGCAGGCCGGCGAAGCGGTGTTTCGCGAAGGCGACATGGGCAACTCCTTTTATGTGCTGATTGCCGGCGATGTCGTGGTCGAAAAGATGCGCGACGGCAAACCGGTCGAACTGGCGCGCCTGGGCCCGGGCGAGTGCTTCGGCGAGATGGCCCTGGTCGGCAACGACGTGCGTTCGGCCACGGTGCGCGCCTCCGGTTCGCTGGTGGCCATGCGTTTCTACCGCGAACTCATCGATGCCAACCCCGAAAGCGCTTCGGCCATCTACCGCAACATCGCCCGCATCCTTGCGGGCCGACTGGGCGAGTCCAGCCTCATGCTGGCCGACCTGAAGAAGCGCGACAGCGCGGCCTGAGTTCCTCAGGCAGCCGCTTGCGGCTGGCCCGCACTCCACAAGGTCAGCAGCCGGCTGATCTCCTCCAGCCTGGGCACCGGGGTCACGCCCTCGGGGGCTCGGCGCTGCAACAGCGGGTGGCTGCCACCGGCCCAAATCTCGATCCCGGCCGGCAGCCGGCTGCGCAGATCCTGCAGGCCGCGCTGCAGCAGCTGCGCATTGAAGGCCGGGCTGAAGCTCAGGCCCACGATCTGTGCGCGGTTGGCCTGCGCCGCGCGCACGATCTCGGCCACCGGTGTCTGGGCCCCGAGCGAGACGCATTCACAGCCCTCCAGCACCAGCGCGATCTCGGCCATCAGCAGGCCCAGCATGTGGGATTCCTGCGGAAAGGTCGCCAGCAGCACCCGCGGGCGGCCCGGGCGCGGCATGGAGGCCATGCTGCCCAGGGCGCTGCGCAGCACGGCGGTCACGCTCTCCGTATACATATGTTCCTCGAACACCTGGATCTCGCCGCGCACCCAGGCTTCGCCCACCTGCAGATTCAGCGGCGCCAACAGCTCGGTCAGGAAGCGGCCCAGGCCCAGTCGTAGCACGGCCTGGTTCAGGGTGCGGCGCAAGGCCATCACCTCGTGGCGGCGCACCAGGTCCAGGACGGCCTGCAATTCGGGGGTGAGGGGGGCATTCGTCGCGGCCGGGGCCAGGTCCAGCAGCAGTTGCTGCAAGTCGGCCAGCGGCAGGGGCACCACGCGCCCGGGGCGCTGGCCGGCCCCCAGCAGGCGCGCGATCAGGCGCAGACGTTCGACCTGCTCGGACGGGTAGAGGCGCTCGTCGAAGGCGTCGCGCACCGGCTGCGGGAAGCCATAACGGCGCTCCCAGACACGCAGCGTGTCCTTGGAAAGACCGGTGTCGCGCTCCACCGCGGCAATCGGCAGGGCGTGGCTGGCCACGCTGCCAGTTGCCGCATCCGTCATTCCCGACTTATTTGTATGGTCTTTCACTATGGATCTTTTTGTCTAGGACAAACATGGATAATCTTTCCAAACAACGCGATATTAACTGTTTAATCTAGATTTTGTCCATGTCAAAAATTCTTTCCACCTTCTTCGGCGGGCCAAGCAGCCACGCTGTTCAGAGCGCCAGGGACCGGTGCCAGCGAGCCTGCGCATGAAGGTTGCCATTGTCGGTTCCGGCATCTCCGGCCTGGCCGTGGCCCACGCGCTGCACGGCCGTGCCGAACTGACGCTGTTCGAGGCGGGCGATTATTTTGGCGGTCACACCCACACGGTGGACGTGACCCTGCCCACGGCACAGGGCCGCAGCACCTGGGGCGTGGACACGGGTTTCCTGGTCTTCAACGAGCGCACCTATCCCAACCTGATCCGCCTGTTCGACGAACTGGACATCCCCACGGCCAAAACCGACATGTCCTTCTCGGTGCAGGCAGGAGACCCCCGGGGCCGCCGGCTGGAGTGGAACGGCGCCAGCCTTAACGCCGTCTTCGCCCAGCGCAGCAACCTGTTCAACTGGCGTTTCCTGCGCATGCTGCGCGAGGTGCTGCGCTTCAACAAGCTGGCCACGACCCTGGCCGAGGCCGGGGCCGATGCACAACTGGCCCAGCCCCTGGGCGAGTGGCTGGACGCGCAGCGCTTCAGCACCGAATTCCGCGACTGGTACTTCCTGCCCATGATGGCCTGCATCTGGAGCTGTCCGACGGCGCAGATGCTTGAATTCCCCGTGGCCACCATGATCCGCTTCTGCCACAACCACGGCCTGATCCAGGTGAACGACCGGCCGCAGTGGTGGACGGTGGCCGGTGGCGCGCGGCGTTACGTCGAGAAGATCGTCGCCCGCATCCCCGACAAGCGCCTGAATACGCCGGTGCGCGCCATCGAACGCGACGACCACGGTGTGACCCTCAGCACCGACCAGGGCGCCCAGCGTTTCGACCAGGTCGTACTGGCCACGCATTCCGACCAGGCCCTGGCCCTGCTGCGCCAGCCCTCGGCCGAGGAGCGTCGCGTGCTCGGTGCCGTCCGTTATCAGTCCAACCGCGCCGTCCTGCACACCGATGCCTCGGTGCTGCCCGAACGGCGCCTGGCCTGGGCCGCCTGGAACTATGAACGCGCCCCGGCCACCGAGCAGGAAAGCAGCCGGGTCTGCCTGCATTACCTGCTCAACCAGCTGCAGCCCCTGCCTTTTGAGCAGCCGGTGGTGGTCAGCCTCAACCCGCTGCGCGAGATCGCGCCGCAGCACGTGCTGGGCGACTACGACTACGCGCACCCGGTGTTCGACCTGGGCGCCATCGCCGCCCAAAAGGAACTGCCCAGGCTGCAGGGCCGCCAGCGCACCTGGTACGCCGGGGCCTGGACCGGTTATGGTTTCCACGAGGACGGCCTCAAGTCCGGCCTGGGCGTGGCGCAGCAGCTGCTGACCCTGCTGGCCTACCGGGAAGCCGCATGAGCCAGCCCGGCGTGCCCCTGATCGGCAGCGGCCAGGTGCGCCACACGCGGCTGCGCCCGGCGCGCCACGTCTTTGCCTATCCCACCTTTTTCCTCATGCTGCCGCTGCGCAGCATGCACCGTTACGGCAGCGGCGAGCTGGCGCACAACCGCGCCGGCTGGCTCAGCTTTTTTGATGCCGACCATGGCGACGGCCGCAGCGCCGCGCAGGGCGGGGCGCTGGGCTGGGTGGAAGCGCTGCTGCAGCGCGAAGGCATCACGGATGCCGACGGCGAGATCTGGCTGCACTGCTACCCGCGGGTGCTGGGCTACGCCTTCAAGCCGGTGAGCTTCTGGTACTGCCACCGTGCCGACGGCACGCTGCGCGCCATCGTGGCCGAGGTCAACAACACCTTCGGCGAGCGCCACTGCTACCTGCTCGATGCGCCCAGCTACGGCCGGGAACAACACGCCAGCAAGTCCTTCCATGTCTCGCCCTTCTGCCGCGTGGAAGGCGAGTACCGCTTCCGTTTCATGCGCACCGAGCGCGACGGCATGGAGCGCACCGTGGCCTGCGTCGACCTGCTGGATGCCCAGGGCCTGCTGCTGCAGACCAGCGTCAGCGGCGTGCTGCAGCCTTATACCGTGCGCAGCGCACGCCGCGTGCTGTGGCGCCAGCCGGCCATGACGCTGGCGCTGATCGCCCACATCCACTGGCAGGCCCTGCGCCTGTGGCTCAAGCGCGTGCCCTTTTTCGCCAAGCCGCAGCCGCCGGCCGACTTCGTCACCCGTTCCACCCCTCCAGCCTCCACGCCATGAACACCACCACGGCCCCCCGCCTCGTGCTGCCGCGCAGCGCGCCTGCCCCTGCCCGTTCCGTCCTGCGCCTGCTCGAAGGCCTGCGGCACGGCACGCTGAGCCTGCAGCTGCCCGATGGCACGCAGCTGCGCTACGGCCACGGTGAGGCACCGCATGCCAGCCTGGTGCTGCACGACTGGGCCGTGTTCGGCCGCACGCTCAAGTCCGGCGACATCGGTTTTGCCGAGAGTTACATGGACGGCCAGTGGAGCTGTTCCGACCTGGCCGCGCTGCTGCGCCTCTTCATCCGCAACCGCCAGGACCTGGAGGACGTGATCTACGGCAGCTGGCTGGGCAGCCTGTTCTATCGCCTGCGCCATCTCTTCCACCGCAACACCAAGACCAACAGCCGCAAGAACATCCACGCCCACTACGACCTGGGCAATGCCTTCTACCGCCTGTGGCTGGACGAGACCATGAACTACTCCTCGGCCTGGTTCGAGGGCAAGCTGGCTGGCGACATGGTGACGGCCCAGCAGGCCAAGGTGCGGCGCGCACTGCGCCTGGCTGGGGTGCAGCCGGGCGACCGCGTGCTGGAGATCGGTTGCGGCTGGGGGGCACTGGCCGAGATGGCCGTCACCGAATTCCAGGCCTCGCTGACCGGTGTCACGCTGAGCACCGAGCAGCTGGGCTGGGGCCAGGAGCGCATGAGAAAACTCGGTGCCGAGGCGGCCGCGCGCGCCGACCTGCGCCTGCAGGACTACCGCGACATCAGCGATGGCCCCTATGACGCAATCTGCTCCATCGAGATGGTCGAGGCCGTGGGGCAGGAATACTGGCCCACCTACTTCCAGAGCGTGGCCCGCCTGCTCAAGCCCGGCGGGCGCGCCTGCGTGCAGAGCATCGTGATCGAGGACCGCCTGTTCGAGCGTTACCTGCACTCGACCGACTTCATCCAGCAATACATCTTCCCCGGCGGCTGCCTGCCGTGCCCGGCCGAGTTCCGCCGTCAGGCCGAGGCGGCCGGCCTGAAGGTGGTGGACGAACTGCCCTTCGGTGCCGACTACGCCGAAACCCTGCGCCGCTGGCGCCACCAGTTCCTGGCCGAACGCGCCCGCATCCTGCAACTCGGATTTGACGAAAGGTTCATGCACCTATGGGAGTTCTACCTCGCCTACTGCGAAGCGGCCTTCGACGAAGCCAATATCGACGTGGTGCAGTACACGCTGCAAAAAGCGTAGCCATCGTCTGGCTGGGCCTGGCAGCGCTGCTGGCGCCGGCGCAGGCCGAAATCGCGACGGCGCCGGTCGCCGGGGTGGCCACGTCCCTGCTGGCCCAGCCGCGCCAGGCCGGCAGCGGCCGCTACACCTGGTGGGGCTTTGATGTCTACCAGGCCAGCCTGTGGGTCGAACCCGGTTTCGACGCTGCGGCCCTGGCACGCCAGCGTTACGCCCTGGACCTGCAGTACCTGCGCAACTTCAAGGGGCGCGACATCGCCCAGCGCTCGATCGACGAGATGCGCCGTGTCGGCCCCTTCAGCGAGGCGCAGGCCCGGAACTGGCTGGGCGCGATGGAGCGTCTCTTTCCCGATGTGAGCAGCGGCGACCGCCTGACCGGTGTGCACCTGCCGGGCCGTGGCGCGCAGTTTTATGCCAACGGCAAGCCCCGGGGCGAGATCGCCGACCCCGAGTTCGCCCGCCTCTTCTTCGGCATCTGGCTGTCCGAGCAGACCTCGGCGCCCCAGCTCAGGCTGACCCTGCTGGGCCAGTCCCCGACGGCGCGCTGAGCCACCCGAGCGCATGCGCACCGCCGCCACTCTCACCCTCGCACAGGCTTGGCGCTATGGCCTGATGGGCCTGCCGCTGGCCTTCGTGGCCTTGCCGCTGTACGTGCTGCTGCCCAACCATTACGCGCGCGAGTTCGGTGTGCCGCTGGCCACGCTGGGGGCGCTGCTGCTGGCCACACGCCTGGCCGATGCGCTGATCGATCCGCTGCTGGGCCGCGCCAGCGACAGTCTCTACCGCCGCTCTCCTTCGGCGCTGCTGGTCTGGGCGGCGGTGGCCTGTGTGCTGATGGGGGTGGGCTTCGCGCTGCTGTTCTTTCCCCCCTTGCGCAGCGGCAACGGACTGCTGATCCTGAGCGCCGTGCTGCTCATGCTGACCTACGCGAGTTTCAGCGCGGTCACGCTCTCGCACCAGGCCTGGGGGGCGCTGCTGGGCGGCGACGCGCTCAAGCAGAGCCGCCTGGTGGCCTGGCGTGAAGGCCTGGGCCTGGTGGGGGTGCTGCTGGCCTCGGTGGTGCCTGTGCTCTGGGGCCTGGAGGTCATGGTCGTCCTGTTCTGGCTGGCCCTGTTGCTGGGTGGGCTGGCCTGGCGCGCCGCGCCGCGCCCCGCGGCCGACGCCATCACCGGTACGGCGGCCGAGGCCGGCCAACTGTGGCAGCCCTGGCAGCGCGCGCCCTTTCGCCGCCTGCTCGCCGTGTTCATGCTCAACGGCATCGCCAGCGCGGTACCGGCCACGCTGGTGCTCTTTTTCGTGCAGGACCGGCTGCAGGCCCCTGCCAAGATGGAGCCGCTGTTTCTCGGCAGCTACTTCCTGAGTGC